>JACKBL010000006.1:0-300000 GCA_020634515.1 Ardenticatenales bacterium
TCGTTTTAGAACATTTTCGCTATTTTTTAAGGTTTGCGGGTATCTTCTCCATAATTGGTGGTGGACAAAAAACTTACAAAACTCTATTGTAACGTCGGGAAAAATCTTTGGTTTTCCGTAAATGGGGTTTGAATTTTGGTGCTTCAAACCCCATTTACGGAAAACCAAAGAGAACACATTTTCTGAATTATAACCCATTTGCTCCAGGTAAGAGCTTCATTCCCGACTCTTTAACGATCTTATATTGCTTGACAGGGGGTGAGGGTTGCAGAATAATTACGCGACCTGGTTTTGTTCTCTCCCGCCTGTGGATAGATAGGAGTTCCTATGAAGCCTGCTCCGTTTGATTATGCCGCGCCGGATTCGTTGCCGGCATCTCTCTCCTTAATCGCCGCGTATGGGGATGATGGGAAGCTGCTGGCGGGCGGGCAGAGCCTGGTCCCCGCCCTGAACTTTCGCCTGCTACAACCGTCCGTCCTCATTGACCTGAACCGCGTGACGGAACTGGCCGGCATCACGCGCACGGCGGCGGGCGGGCTGCGCCTGGGGGCGATGACGCGGCAGGCGCAGGTGGAGCGCAGCCCCCTGACGGCGCAGTTGGCCCCGCTGCTGGCGGAGACGATGCCCCAGATCGCCCACCCACAAATCCGCAACCGGGGCACGATTGGCGGTAGCATGGTACACGCGGACCCGGCGGCGGAGCTGCCCGTGGCGGCGGTGGCTCTGGACGCGGTGTTTGAGATTGCCGGCGAGGGGGGCGTGCGGCGCGTGCCGGCAAAATCCTTCTTCCAAAGCCTCTTCACCGTAGACATCACCCCCGACGAAATCCTCACGGCGGTGGAATTCCCCCCCTGGCCCGCGCGCACCGGCGGCGCGTTCGTGGAAGTGGCGCGGCGGCGTGGGGATTACGCCCTGGCCGGCGTGGCTGTGGTGGTGACGCTGGATGATGCCGGCAAATGCGCGCGCGCCCGCATCGTCTATCTGAACCTGGGGGATGGTCCCATTGACGCGGAGGGAGCGGCGGGTTTGCTACAAAACGAGTTGCTCACACTGGCGGCCATCGAGGCGGCGGCTGATTTTGGTGCCACGCAAGAGATTGCGCCTGCCGGCAACATCCACGCCACCCCCGACTTCCAACGCCACCTGGCCCGCGTCCTCACCCGCCGCGCCCTCACCACGGCGGCGGCCCGCGCCAAAGTAGGATAAAAAAAGGCAGCAACGATATGCACACCATCAAACTCACCGTCAACGGCAAAACGTATGAGCGCGACGTGGAGCCGCGCCTGCTCTTGAGCGACTTCCTGCGCCACGAACTGGGGCTGACGGGGACGCACGTGGGCTGCGAACATGGCGTTTGCGGCGCGTGTACGATTTTGTTCGAGGGGGAGGCGGTGCGTTCCTGCCTGCTGCTGGCGGTGCAGGCGGATGGGCGCGAACTGCGCACGGTGGAGGGACTGGCGGATAGCGCGGACGATTTGCACCCCTTGCAGGCGGCGTTCTGGGAAGCGCACGGGCTGCAATGCGGTTTTTGCACGCCCGGCATTTTGATGACGTTGGTCCCCTTCCTGGCGCGCAACCCCGACCCCAGCGAAGCGGAAATCCGCGAGGCGATTTCCGGCAATCTCTGCCGCTGCACCGGGTATCAGCATATTGTGGACGCCGTGAAACTGGCGGCGCGACGTCTGGCTACTCCCTGAAAGGAGAGGTTCGCGGATTCAAAGGGGAAGATATTCAACGCGATTGATCATCTCTTCCAACTCACTTGCTTTTGCTATCAATTCCAGGTCTTGTATACAGCGACCGATGGTGATGCGTAATTGATGCGCGTAAACAACACCGGCAAAGGAGATTCCCTCGGTCTGGCGATATTTTGCTTCTACCAACAGATCTTCATCTTGAGTGAAAAGAACCCGTTGTAGTTCTGTGGCACGGTCAAGCAAGCGGACATCAGCAGCCATTCGATGACCATCTTCTTGAGCTGTTAGGACATCAATCTCACGTAGGCGTAAACCTGCGGTAATAGCTCGGTGTACATGAACATCCATATAGAGGGTAATCGTCATTCAAGCAATCCCTCTTCACGCAATCGCCTGGCCAGTGGCGACGGACCCGTAGCCTGGCGCGATTGTTCCGCATAGCGCAGGCGACGTCCCATTTCAGCGTCGAATGTGTCTTTATGTTCCCAGTAGTAAGCCAAAGCCGAGTAAACCTGACTCATTGTCAGGTACGGATGCTGAAAATGAAGCTCTTCGGGACTCCAGCCATAGGCTATTTGCGCCATGACGAGTTCGATGACCTTCATTGTCGTTCCCGCAACAAAGGCAACGCCTTCCTCATCAAGATGAATGTGCTTGTATGCAGTCGTCACAGCGTTAGCAGTGTTCATCATACGTTCCTTTTCACGTTTCCACGATTAATGCCGGCAATATCTTCCGGTTCACAGCCGCATCAAAAATAGCCCGCACGGGAATCTCAAAGCTGGCGATAGCCACGCCTCGTCACATTACCCGTCTTCGCCCTGATCAACAGGGTGTACTGCTAGTGTGCCGTCAAGCATAAAACGATGGAAACGCGCCGTAGGACAAGACGCCGTCTTGTCCGGTCAATTCAGCGAATTGACCTACGGTCTACCATCAAAATACCCTTGACATGACACTAGTGAACCGTCTAAAAACAACCCGCCATTTTGCAGGTTAGAAGGTCACTTCATTTGTAAAATCTCTTCTTCTGCCTTCAGCAACCTCATGACCATGCCCTCTTGCTCTTTTGCCGGCAGTTTATTGTCATTGTAGCAGGAACCAGGTCGGTCGTTCAAGTGATACCTATGGATTCATTTGCCCTAAGCATGGCATTACGCAGCGGCGCGTTGCCCTTGTTGGATTATCTGGCGCAGGTGGAAGCGCGTTTTCAGGCGCGGGAGCCGTCCGTGCTGGCGTTTGTGCCCGGCACGGTGCGGTTTGATCGTTTGCGGCGGGAGGCGGAGGCGCTGCTGGCGCGCTACCCGGACCCGCCCGCCCGCCCGCCGCTGTTTGGCCTGTTGGTGGGCGTGAAGGATATTTTTCATGTGGCCGGTTTCCGCACAAATGCCGGCAGCCAACTCCCTCCCGACCTCCTCCAGGGCGCGCAAGCGGAATCGGTGACGCGCCTAAAACAGGCGGGCGCGCTGGTGATGGGCAAGACCGTCACCACCGAGTTCGCTTATTTCGCCCCCGGCCCCACACGCAACCCGCGCCATCCCGACCACACGCCTGGCGGCTCCAGCAGCGGCTCGGCGGCGGCGGTGGGCGCGGGGGTGTGCCCGCTGGCGTTGGGCACGCAGACAATAGGCTCCATCAGCCGTCCGGCGGCGTTCTGCGGCGTGGTGGGATACAAGCCCAGCTACGACCGCATCTCGCGCGCGGGCGTCATTCCCCTGTCGCCATCGCTGGACCACGTGGGCGTGTTTGCGCCGGACGTGGGCGGCGCGACGCTGGCGGCGGCCCAACTTTGCCCTGACTGGCAGGCTACGACGCCCACGCGCCAACCGGTTTTGGGCGTGCCGGCTGGTCCGTACTTATTACGGGCGGATGCGGCGGCGTTGGCGCAATTTGAGCGTGTGTGCGGCCATCTGGCGGATACTGGCTGGCAGGTGAAGCGCGTGGAGGCCATGCCCGACTTCGCCGAAATCGTCGCGCGCCACAACTTGCTCGTGGCCGCGGACGCCGCCGCCGTCCATGCGGCATGGTTCGCGCAGTTTGCCGACCGCTACCACGCCAAAACAGCGGAACTGATCGGGCACGGGCAGGCTGTTTCCACGGAAGCGATAGCGGCGGCGCGCCAGGGACGGATGACGTTGCGCCACGGTTTGGTGGACCTGATGCGGTCCGCCGGGGTAGATTTGTGGCTTTCGCCATCGGCACCGGGGACGGCGCCGCGAGGGCTGGAGAGTACGGGCGACCCGGTGATGAATTTGCCCTGGACGCACGCGGGGCTGCCGACGGTGAGCGTGCCGTCCGGTTTTGCGGAGAATGGGCTGCCGTGGGGATTGCAGATTGCCGGCAACTGGTACACCGACGAATATCTCCTGGCCTGGGCGGAACCCATCGCCGCCGCCCTCGCCCAGATGGAGCGTAACTAAGCCATGTCCCGATTACGCGCTATCTTGCTGCTGCGTTGTTCCCACTGCCTGCGTGGACGTGTGTTTGCCTCGTTGTGGCGCATGAACACCCACTGCCCCGAATGCGGCATTCCGTTTGAGCGGGAGACGGGCTTTTTCCTCATGTCCATCTACTTCGCTTATGCGGTGGATGTGCTGGCAATCGGGCCTTTTATTGTCTGGTCCGTGGTGCATAAACTCCCGATATGGCTCATGTTGGGGGGGATGGCCGTAGGGCTTGTGCTGATTTCGCCTTTTACGCTGCGCTACACGCGCGTTCTCTGGCTGCATCTGGATGAATGGTTTGACCCGCGTCGCTCGTGATGATGTAGGAATTACGTCCTGCCGGGAACCGGCGCGCTTTCGTCGTGTCCGGCAACGTGGTATACTGGCGTTGCCTTTTGGATCTGTTGACAGCCTCAGCGTGGAAATCGGGAGGAAGGTCATGGCAGAAGAGCTGAAAATCGTTTTTGCGGAAAATGCGGCATGGGGGGTGATTGGACCGGCGCTTAATGATTATAATGATCAGCAGGCGGGCGAGGATCACGCGCAGAGCGTCTGTTTCTTGCTGTATGATGCCGATGAGGAAATTGTCGGCGGGGTGATTGGGACAACCTACTGGCACTGGTTACATGTTAGCCTGATGTGGATCAAAGCGGAATACCGCGGTCTTGGTTACGGCAGCCGCCTCTTGCGGCTGGCGGAAGAAGAGGCCCTCCAGCGAGGCGCGCGGCAGGCTTATCTGGATACGTTTAGTTTTCAAGCGCCAGATTTTTATAAGAAGCATGGCTACCATGTGTTTGGCGTGCTGGAGGATTTTCCCACGGGTCATCAACGTTATTTCATGACGAAGTCGCTTCAGGAACCTGCCGGGTGATCGGCATTTTCCCATCCAAATCCTGAGTAACGGCCTGGCAAATGCCGGCAACAACCGCCGCGGCATCTGTCCAGGAAAAATTTTGTCGCGCTGCCCCGTGCTTCGCATACATTTTCACGAGAATTCGATGAGACTTTCATGTTATGATCGTGCCGTTTGCACGGAGCGGATAGCCCCACGCCTTGCGGGCAAGGGCTAGAGGTAATGAACCCGTGGGACGGATGATCCCCTAAAGGAGGTGGTGCCACCGGTACATAAAACTGTGGTGTATGGAAGAAGCCCGTTTCCCTTTTTCGTGTTTTCCATTTCCCAATTTGTACACAGAAATGGAGTGACCAGCCCAAACCGCCCCGTGTGGTTTACCGGCAAATCGGAGTTCCCCAAATGTAGCCAACAATCTCACCGCGGAATTGTTGGACAGACCCATGGAGATGAGTAGTAATATGCGAATCAAAACTTATTTGCCCGTATTTGTTTTGCTGGCCCTGATTGCGCTCGGTTTCGCCGCCGCGCCCTCCTATGCGGACAGCGCCCAATTTGAGAGCAGGACAGCACCACTGCTGCACACCGACAGCCCCACCGCCATTCCTGATCAATATATTGTCGTATTCAAGAAAGGGACGTCTGCCGTTAATGCGGCGGCCATCATCAATACGGTAGAAACGTTGGGTGGCCGCGTGGACCATGTATGGGACGTGGCGATTCACGGTTTTGCCGCCTACCTGCCCGCGCGTGCATTAGATGCGGTGATGGCGGATGCGTCCGTTGACTACGTTGAAGCAGACCAGATGATGTACATTGTGGACGTGCAGCCGAATCCCACCTGGGGATTGGACCGCATCGACCAGCGTAACCTGCCTCTGGACAACTCCTATACTTACAATTACACCGGCGCCGGCGTCAAGGTGTACACCATTGACACCGGTATTCGCGTGACGCACAACGAGTTTGGCGGGCGCGTCGTTGGCGGCTACAACGCCACGGGCGATAACAATGGCTACAATGACTGCAACGGCCACGGCACGCACGTTTCCGGCACGATTGGCGGCTCCACCTACGGCGTCGCCAAGGGCGTTACCTTCTACGCCGTGCGCGTACTGGGCTGCAACGGCTCCGGCCCCACGTCTGACGTTATCGACGGCGTGAACTGGGTGACCAGCCAGCACACGGGCAGCAACCCCGCCGTGGCGAACATGAGCCTGGGCGGCAGCGCGTCCAATTCCATGGACTCGGCTGTGAATAATTCCATCAACGACGGCGTTTTCTATGCGATTGCTGCCGGCAATTCCAACGCCAACGCCTGCAATTACTCCCCCGCCCGCGTGGCCGCCGCCATGACGGTTGGCGCGACCACCAGCAGCGACAACCGCGCCAGCTACTCCAACTATGGCAACTGCCTGGACATCTTCGCGCCCGGCGACAACATCACCTCCGCCTGGTACACCAGCGACAACGCCACCAACACCATCAGCGGCACCTCCATGGCGACGCCGCACGTCGCCGGCGTGGCTGCCCTGTGGTTGCAAGCGAATCCGTCCGACTCCCCTGCCGCTACCAGCGCGCAGATCATCTCCACCGCTACGGCCGGCGTCGTCGGCAACCCCGGTAGCGGCTCCCCCAACCTGTTGGTTTACTCCCTGCTGGAAGGCGGCGGCGGTGGTGGTGGATGCCAGGGTTCGCCCGACTTCACCGGAACCCTCACCGGCACGGGCGACGTGGACTACGGCTGGTACTCCGCCGGCTCCGGTGCGCAGGAACTGTGCATGGAAGGAACCGGCCCCGACTTCGACCTCTACCTGCTGAAGCGCGGCGCTTTCGGCGGCTGGAGCATGGTCGCCAGCTCCACCGGTCCGACCTCCAGTGAGGCTATCACCTACAGCGGCACCTCCGGTTACTACCTGTGGTACATCCGCTCCTACAATGGCTCCGGCTCCTGGCAACTCTGGGTGAGCTACCCGTAGGTAGGCACTTAGATTGGTTCATTCTCCAAGAATGAACTAATTTGGCTTTCATAGAGACCCCTGGCGACCTGTCGCCGGGGGTCTTTTTTTTACGCGGTGGGGTATAATTCGCTGTGTGTTGGTGCATTCGCGCACCGGTGGAATGCAGTCAGTGTCGAATTGGAGCAGCTTGAATGACGAGTGTGATGCGGTTTGAGATGCGGGCGGGGGCTTATTTTGACTCAGTTGTGTTGATGCAGTTGCAGCGGGGGTTGGCGGGATTGGCGGGGGTGTTGGATGCCGGCATTGTCATGGCCACCCCCGCCAATCGAGAACTCCTTGCCGGCAGCGACCTCCTCCCCCCCGCCGCCCAACGCGCCTCCGCCGATGACCTCCTCATTGTCGTCAAAGCGGTTGACGAACACGCCGCCTCCGCCGCCCTCGCCCAACTGGACACCCTCATCCAACAGCGCCGCACCCAGGCCGGGCAAACCTTCCGCCCGCGCAGTCTCGCCTCCGCCGCTCGCCTTTTGCCCGACGCGGAATGGGTATTGGTCTCCGTGCCGGGCCGCTACGCCGCCGGCGTCGCCCGCGAAGCGCTGGACATGGGCAAACACGTCTTCCTCTACAGCGACAACGTCTCCCTGGAAGAAGAGGCCGCCCTGAAAGAGCAAGCCCGCGCCGCCGGACGCCTCCTCATGGGGCCGGACTGTGGCACGGCCATTATCAACGGCGTCGGTCTCGGCTTCGCCAATCGCGTGCGGCGTGGGCGTATTGGCCTGGTTGGGGCCTCGGGGACCGGCCTGCAAGCCATCACCAGCCGACTCCACACGCTCGGCGCGGGCGTTTCCCAGGCGATTGGCGTGGGCGGGCGGGATCTCTCGGCACGCATTGGCGGCAGCACGGCGCTGCAAGCCCTCGACTTGCTGCGCCGCGACCCGGAGACGGACGTGATTGTGCTTGTCTCCAAACCCCCGGACGCGGAAATCGTCACCCGCCTGATGGCGGCGGCGCAGGCCGCGGACAAGCCCGTCATCATTTACTTTTTGGGCTATCCCACCGCGCTGGACGGCATCAACAGCCGCGTCATCATGGCGCGTAGCCTGGAGGACGCCGCGCGCCAGGCGGTGGCAATCGTCCCGCCACGGGAAACGCCGCTCCTTTCCCCATTCGCGGCCAGCGGTTATGTGCGTGGCCTCTTTTCCGGCGGCACGCTGGCCTACGAAGCGATGCTCGCCTGGCAGCCGCTGCTCACGCCGCTGTACAGCAACGTCCCCTTGCGCCCTGCGCAGGCGCTGCCCCAACTCACGCGCAGCCAGGCGCACACGCTGCTGGACATGGGCGCGGATGCCTTTACGCAGGGGCGGCTGCACCCGATGATGGACAATGACCTGCGGCTGCGGCGATTGCGCCAGGAGGCCGCCGACCCGGACGTGGGCTTGATTGTGTTGGATGTGGTGCTGGGGGAGGGCGCGCACCCAAACCCGGCGGCGGAATTGGCTCCGGCTATTGCCGCCGTCAAGGCGCGGCGGCCGTTGGACGTGGCCGTGCTGCTGGTGGGGACGGAGGAGGATCCGCAAGGGCTTCGGGCGCAGATGGAGCAACTGGCAGAGGTGGGCGCGGTCGTGACGAGTAATGTGGATGCCCTGACGCGGATTGTGGCGGCGTATGGCCGTGGTGAGGCCGCTTTCCCCCAGCCGCCGGTTTCGCTGGCGACGTTGCAAAAGCCGTTGGCGGCGATTAACCTGGGGCTGGAGTCGTTCTATGACAGTCTTATTGGGCAGTCGGCTGCCGGCATTCATGTTGAATGGCGACCCCCGGCAGGAGGAAATGAGAAGATGATGGCGCTGCTGGCAAAGATGCGCCAGAAGGGATAAGTCAGTATGCTCCGTGCCAGCAAATTACCCTGGACGCGCGCCAGTTACACCCTGCTCAGCCTCTTCCTGCTTACGCTGTTCCTCCTCGGCTATGTCTGGTGGCCGCTGGCGCGGGAATACCTGGCCCAAATCGACCGGGAACAACCGCTGTGGCGGCAGTTGGATTGGCTGCTGTTGGGGATTTTTGCTTTCATGTCCGTGGCGATGATGACGGGGGCTAATTTGCGCGTCGATGCCGGCATCATCCTCGTCGGCCTGTTTGGCGGGCTGGTCATTGAAAGCTGGGGCACGCAAACCGCGCTCTGGACCTACTACACGCTAGAACGCCCCCCGTTGTGGATCATTCCCGCCTGGCCCATCGCCAGTTTGACCATTGACCGGCTGGTGCGGGCGCTGGCCCAGCTGACCCCCGCACCGGGCTGGCGCGGCTACCCGGCGCTGTATTGGCTCGTTTTCCCTGCATTCTATGCCCTGATGCTCTGGTTTGTCTGGCCGACAGTGGATAAATCATTGACGCTGCTGGCGCTCCTTGCTTGTGGCCTCATGATCCTCTCGCCGACGGATCATCGCCTGGCCTTGTTGACGTTTTTTGCCGGCACCGGTTTGGGCTACTTCCTGGAGCGATGGGGCACAACCCGGCTCTGCTGGACCTATTACACCGGCCAGACCCCGCCCCTCTTCGCCGTCCTCGCTCATGGCATGGCCGCACTCGCCTTCTGGCGCACCTGGCTCCTGCTTCGCCACGGCTACACAAGAGCCGTCGGTCATTAGTGACCACTTGTTGATCGTTCCCGATTGGTAACTGCCAGGCCAGATTGGCCCCATTTTCTCTGGTGAAATTGGTCCAATCTCCAGAGAGCGTTCGTAGTTACCCCAGTTGTTTGTTACCATTGCCCATGTCTCGTCTCACGGATAGCCGCATCGCCAACATTGGCGCATTCACCATTCACCAGGGCTTCCTCACCTACCGCGCCCGGTTCACGGCTATCACCCGGCGTGCCGGCGAGCGGTTCGTGGCCAGAGATTGGCAGGGAATGCAGGCGGACGCCGGCCAACGGCTGGCGCTCTATCGCCAGGTAGTCGATCAGGTCGTGGGCGAGATTCGCCAATTGCTGGCGGCGCGCCTGACGGAGAAGCTCATCTGGGCCAGCATGAAGGCTGTCTACTCCGGTTATCTCTTCAACCATGATGATTGGGAACTGGCGGAAACCTTCTTCAACTCCATCACCCGTCGCATTTTTGCCACCATTGGCGTCGATCCCCAAATCGAATTTGTCGATACCGACTACGACACGCCACCCCATCCGTCCACCACGCCGATTTATCGTTCCCACACCCGCCAGCCCACCACCGCCGATCTGATCGGCGACATTCTGCGGGCTTATGCGTTTCCCGTTTCGTTTGCCGACCTGGCGCAGGATGCCGCCCTGGCGGCACGGATCGTAGAGCGGCGTTTGCGGCAGGTGGGGACGCGGCACACCGTGGATCGGGTGGAGATGATCCAGACGCCCTTCTATCGTGGCAAGGGGGCTTACCTGGTGGGGCGCATGATCAGCGGGGCGCACATGGTCCCGCTGGTGCTGGCGTTGACCCACGGCGCGCGTGGCCTGGCCGTGGATGCCGTGCTGACGGACGAGGATGCGGTGAGCATTCTCTTCAGTTTTGCCCGATCCTACTTCCACATAGACGTGCCGCAGCCTTATGATCTGGTGCGGTTTTTGAAGGAGATCATGCCGCGCAAGCGCGTGGCGGAACTGTATATTTCCGTCGGTTACAACAAGCATGGCAAAACGGAACTGTACCGTGACTTTTTGCACCATCTGGCCCATTCCGATGACCAATTTAAGATGGCGCGGGGGCAGCGGGGCATGGTGATGATGGTGATTGACCTGCCCAGTTACGATATGGTATTCAAATTGATCAAGGATCGCTTTGCGCAGCCGAAGGATATGACGCGGCAGGATGTACGGGGTAAATACGACCTGGTTTTTTCGCACGATCGTGCCGGCAGACTCATCGACGCGCAGACCTTCGAACACTTGCAGATTGACCGCTGCCGTTTCTCCGACGAACTGCTGGCGGAAATGCTGCCACAGATGCGGCAGACTGTTTGTGCCGATGGCGACCACGTGATCATCGCGCACGCCTACATTGAGCGGCGCGTGATTCCCCTGGACCTGTACATCCGCGAAGAGAGCGTGGCGCGAGCAGAGGCAGCCGTGATTGATTACGGGCAGGCGATCAAAGACCTGGCCGTGACGAACATCTTCCCCGGCGACATGCTGCTAAAGAATTTCGGCGTGACGCGGCATGGGCGGGTGGTTTTTTACGATTACGACGAACTGGCGCTGCTGACGGAGTGCCGCTTCCGCCGCATTCCGCCGAGCCGGGGGTATGATGACGACCTGGCGGCGGAGCCGTGGTTCCACGTGAACAAGGGGGATATTTTCCCCGAGGAGTTTCCCCGCTTTTTGGGGCTGCCGCCGGCGCTGCTGGCCGTGTTTATGGCGCATCACGGCGATTTGTGCGATGCGGCGTTTTGGCGCGAGACGCAGGAAGGGTTGCGGCGCGGGGAATTGTTCCACATTTTCCCCTACGCGGCAGACCTGCGGCTGCGCCCCGAATCAAGAGGAGACGATGGATAAAGGTAAAGAAAAGCGGAAGGGAGGCGCGGCGTTTCGCGCTTACTATTCACGGCGGGAGGAGCTATTAAACAGCGTCACGCACGGTGTGGGGGCACTGTTGAGCGTGGCGGGTATGTTTGTGTTGGTGGTGATGGCGGCGACGCATGGAGATGCGCGGCGCACGTGGAGTTTTGCGATTTATGGCGGCTCGCTTATTTTGCTGTATCTGGCTTCCACGTTGTACCATTCGGTGACGTATTTGCCGGCAAAACGCATCCTGCGCATTTTTGATCATTCCGCTGTGTATGTGCTGATTGCCGGCACGTACACCCCGTTCCTCCTCGTGACCATGCGTGGCCCGCTGGCGTGGACGTTGTTCGCCACCGTGTGGGGCATGGCGCTGGTTGGCATCATTTATAAAGCGGTGGCGATTCACCGGTACGAGAATTTGTCCACGGTTTTGTACGTGGCCATGGGCTGGATGGGGGTGTTGGGATTTCGGCAGATCGCGGGGGGGATCGATCCTGCCGGCATTGCCTGGCTCCTGGCCGGCGGCGTCATTTACACGGCAGGCGTGCTGTTTTTCGCCTTCCCCAAAGTGCCGTACAATCATGCCATCTGGCATCTCTTCGTGTTGGGTGGCAGCGCCTGTCATTTTCTGGTGATGGTTCGGTATGTGATGCCGGCATAACGGCAACTCGTCCTTCGTAATTCATCCGTCGTCCTTCGCAATTCACAGGAGTTCCCATGATTGACATAGACCAAGCCAACCAGACCGCCGTCGAGCGCATCATGGCCGCGCGCCCCATGCTCACCGGCGTTGCCCGCGCCCGCGACGTCATTCCCCACATGCGTGACAACCTGCTGCTGCACGCCGGACCGCCCATCACCTGGGAGCGCATGTCGGGGCCGTTGCGCGGGGCCGTCATCGGCGCGCTGCTGCTTGAAGGATTGGCGGCAGACGAGGCGCAAGCCGTGGGCATGGTGGAAGCGGGCGAGGTCGATTTTGCCCCCTGCCACCACCACCAGACCGTGGGGCCGATGGCCGGCGTCACCTCCGCTTCCATGCAGGTGTACGTGATTGAAAACCAGACGCACGGCAACCGCGCCTTCTCCAACCTGAACGAGGGGTACGGCAAAGTGCTGCGCTACGGCGCGTACAGCCCGGAAGTGATCGGCAAACTGCGCTGGATGAACGAGGTGATGGGGCCGGCGCTGGCGGATGCGCTGCAAGGCGCGGCCATTGACCTGCGCGCCTTGCTGGCGGAGGCGCTGCACATGGGGGATGAGGGGCATAATCGGAACAAGGCGGGGTCGCTGCTTTTTTTGAAGGCGTTGGCGCCGCTGCTGAGCAAGGCGCGCGACAACCGCTTTACCACGGCCACGATCCTGCAATTCCTGGGCGATAATGCGCTTACTGTTCTTAATCCGGTGATGGCGGCGTGTAAGGCGATGTGCGACGCGGGGCATGGCGTTGCCGGCAGCACCGTGGTGACGACGATGGCCCGCAATGGCACGGATTTTGGTATTCGCGTTAGCGGCCTGGGGGATGCCTGGTTTACGGCGCCGGCACAGGTTCCCGATGGCCTTTATTTCCCCGGCTTCAGCAGCGCGGACGCGAACGCGGATATTGGCGATAGTACGATCACGGAAACTGCCGGCATTGGTGCATTTGCCATGGCCGCCGCTCCCGCCATCGTCACCTTTATCAGCGGCACGCCCCAGGACGCCCTCAACGCCACCCTGGAGATGTACGAAATCACCACCGCCGAACACACCCACTTTACCATTCCTTCGCTGGACTTTCGCGGCTCCCCCGTGGGCATCGACCTGCGCAAAGTGATTGAACTGGGCATCACCCCGCGCGTGAACACGGGCATCGCCCACCGCGAAGCGGGCGTGGGGCAGGTGGGCGCGGGCCTCGTGCGTCCGCCGCTGGCCGTCTTCGAGAATGCGCTGCTGGCTTTTGCTGAACAGTATCTGTAGCTTCCTTGACATTGACATGCAGTGAATGCGCGCCTATAATCTTACCGACATCTTACCAGTATCTTGCCGATCAAAAAGTGTGAACCATGGAAAAGACAAGACTATCAAGCAAAGGGCAAGTGATCATTCCCAAGAATATTCGGGAGCAGCATGAGTGGCAGGTTGGACTTGAGTTTATCGTGATTGATATGGAGGATGGCGTATTGCTTAAGCCTGTGCCAGGGATCAAACCGACAACATTGGAAGATGTTGCCGGGTGTATCCCATACGAAGGTCCTCCTAAGACGATCCAGGAAATGGATGAAGCGATTCAGATGGCAATTGAGGAAAGCTGGCGTGATCGCCGTTGATACCAACATCGTGGTCCGGTTGCTCACGGGCGACCACCCAGACCAGTTCCAGGTGAGCAAACGCCTGTTTCAGGCGAATCAGGTGTTTATCTCTGATACTGTCTTTTTGGAAATAGCCTGGGTATTGCGCTGGGCTTACAAAGCTGGGCCACAGCCAGTCGCTGAAGCGCTCCATGGGTTGTTAGGATTGCCGAATGTCCATTTTCGGAATCGAACGGTACTCGCCAAGGCGGTTGAGTGGCATGAGTCAGGCCTGGATTTCGCCGACGCGCTGCATCTGGCGCAGTCAAACCATTGTGAGCAAATGGCGACGTTTGACAAAGGCTTTGTGAATCGCGCCCGCGATCTGACCACTTGTCCCGTCAAAATGCTTTCCTGATCATGCACTACCGCCTCGTCAAGCATGAAATGGTGGAAACGCATTGTAGGACAAGATGCTACTTGCCCGGTCAATCTTGGCAAATTGACCCGCGGCATACCATCAAATGACACTTGACAGGACACCAGCGAGCCAACTCTTGTCCACAGTGGCTGTCCGCAATGAGATCAGCGGAAATGTGCGGACAGCGGCTATCATGGATCGCTTGCCAGTAACCGTCCGTAAAAGGCGTGAAGTTATTTTGGGACGGCTACTAAGCCGTCGGAGAAGAGGCGTTAGCGCAATAGCCGCGCGCACTGCGTATGGAGGGAAGGTATGAAGTTTATTGATTTGACGATGCCTTTGGGAATTGGGACGCCGCCGTGGCCGACGTATGAGCCGTTGCAGGTGAAGTATTTTAAGCGGTTGGCCCCAAATGGGGCTAACGGGCAGGTGGTGACGCACAGCAACCACGTGGGCACGCACCTGGACGGGGAAATCCATTTCTACACGCCGGGCAAGGATATTGCCTCGTTGTCGTTGGAGTTTCTCTGCGGCGAGGCGGCGGTGGTGGATTTGAGCGACTGCTGCGGCGACTATGACGTGTATACGCCGGAGATGATTGAGGCGCGGGTGGAGGTGCGCGAGGGGGATATTCTGATCATCCACACGGGGTATCATCATTTTGGTTGGGACCAGCCGTATGGGAATGAGGTGCGGTATATGGTGATGCATCCGGGGCCGGATGCGCGGTTTGCGGCGTGGTGCATGGAGAAGAAGTTGCGTTGGATTGGCGTGGATTGTGGCAGCGCGGACCATCCGATGAATACGAAGATACGGGAGTGGATGCCGGCACAAGCCGCCGACGCCGATGCCCATTTCCGCCAGAAATATGGCAAACCCCTCACCGAGTACTTCACCAAAGAGATGTACCAGATGATGCACCTGTGGCTGTTCGATAAAGGCATCATCCACGCCGAATGCGTCGGCGGCGACATCGACCTGCTCCTTAATCGGCGCGTGCGCATCGGCTGCTTCCCCTGGCGCTTCGTGGACGGCGAGGCCAGCATTGCGCGCATTGTGGCGATGGTCGAGGACGACGAGTACGCCGATTTGATGGCGCGGAAAGCGGGCATGCCCAAGACAAAGTATGGCGACTGCTACGATCCCGTCCACGTGGAACGCCTCGGCGGACGCGGGCGCGTCTTTTAAGAAACGGGCAACACCCGGCTAAAGCCGCGACGCCGATCACCATATGTGGATTTTGCCAGATTCGAGTAACGTAGCCAGTAAAGGATGCTGGAAATTATGAACGTGATACAGGTATTGAACGATGCCAGATGGTACGATTTGACACAGGCATTGAGCATCTTCACGCCTCCCTGGCCGGGTGAAATGCCCTTGCAAGTCCACTTCTTCAAGCGGCTCACCGGTTCCTGGGGGGGCGGGCAGGGGGCCAACGGGCAGCTCATCGAGTGGAGCAACAACACCGGCACGCACCTCGTCGGTCCGCGTGCCTTCCACTCCGGCGCGCGCGCCATCGCCGACATCCCCCTCACAGACCTTTGCGGCGAAGGCGTCGTCGTGGACCTCTCGGACGCTGTTTCCGATTACGGCTTCTATACCCCCGATATGATCACCAGCCGCGTCACCGTCAAAGAGGGTGACATCCTGATCATCAACACCGGGTATCACAAGTACGGTTGGGACCAGCCCGACGTACCTAACCCGGAGGCGCAAGGGGGCATTGAGAACAAAGAGTTCGGCTACTACGTGCGCCATCCGGGGCCGTCGCCCGACTTCTTCCCCTGGGCGCTGGAAATGAAGCTCAAACTGGTGGGCGTGGATTGTGGCAGTGCCGAGCATCCTATGAACACGAATATTCGCTACGCCCACGCGCGCGAGTTCCAGAAGGCGGAAGCGAAGCTGCAACGGGAATATGGCAAAACGTGGGACGAGATGTTCCCGCCGGAAGCGTATCATCACCTGACCCATGTCGTGATGCCCCGGTCGGGTCTGCTGCTGGCGGAATCATTGGGTGGGCAGATAGGCGAACTGGGCGACCGGCGCGCCTGGATCATGATCCAACCGATCCCTTTCATGGAAGTGGAATCCGCCTGGTGTCGCGCTGCTGCTTTGCAGCCACCGACCGGCATGACCGAAGAGGCGTTTTTTGCCTTCATGGGTGGCCTGGAAATGCTGGATATGACGCTGCCGTTTAGTGTGCAGACGCCGCAGTGGGCGAATTATGAGCCGTTGAGCGTGAAGTATACGAAACGGGTGGGGGGGCAGTACTTTGGGCTGGGGCGCAATAATGCGCATTGTCGCGCGAGTTTCCATCTGGCTTCCCATATGGACGGGGAGAAACATTTCCATAGTGCCGGCAAAACCATCGGTCAAATGCCGTTCGATTACTGGTTTGGTCCTGGCGTCATCGCCGACATCTCCCACCTCGTCAGCGACAGCAGCGTTTACACCCCCGCCATGATCGAGAGCGTCGTGGACGTCCAACCCGGCGACATCCTCATCGTCAAAACCGGCTACTACCGCTACGGCTGGAACAGCCCGGACTCCGATGAGTTCCGCTACATGATCAAGCACCCCGGCCCCTCCCCCGACTTCGCCGACTGGTGTCTGCGGAAGCAAATCAAGTGGCTCGCCGTCGATTGCGTAGCCATGGAACACCCTATGAACACCATTCAACGCCTCTGGCATCCCCAAACGTTCGCCGAAGCCAACGCCAAACTACAAGCGCAATACGGCAAAGATTGGGACGAGATGTATCCCCTGGACAGATATTACCAGGACATGCACCTCAACCTGTTCCCCAAAGGCATCGTCCACGCGGAAAACCTGGGCCGCGACATCGCCCAGGCGCCCAGCGGGCGCACCTTCATCGCTGCCTTCATCCAGAAAGGTATGGAACTCGCTTCCTGCTGGGGACGCTTTGTGGCATTTACGGAAAAGATTTAGCCACGAATTGCACGAATTGGACGAATTTATGATTGCTGTTTCAAAGTGGGGATTCCCCTGTGGTGAAGGGCTTGCAGAGGGGATGTAACAGGCGTGGGTACGTGAGCAAATGAGGGGTATTTGTGGCTGAAATCCTTTATAAAGAGCTGTCTTACCAAGTCGTTGGGGCGGCAATGGAAGTGCATCGGCTCCTGGGCGGTGGTTTTCTGGAAAAAGTATATCAGGTATCATTGGCTCACGAATTGAGGTTGCGCCAGGTTCCTCATGAGCAATACAAGGTTTTGCCCGTCTATTACAAGGATTTGCTGGTTGGCCAGTATGAGGCGGATTTTGTCATAGCAGACAGGATCATCGTGGAGATTAAGGCTGTTTCTCAATTTCATGCCAGACATGAAGCACAAGCGCGCAACTATCTCGCGGCGACTCGTCTTCGGCTGGCAATCTTACTCAATTTCGGTGCGGAATCTTTGCAGCAGAAGCGTGTTGTGCGATGAGCAAATTTCGGGTCAAAAGCTCAAAATTCGTGTAAATTCGTGCAATTCGTGGCAAAAAGGTAACAAGATATGGCGACACAGTTTTTTGGTGAGCGGATTAAGCGGAATGAAGACCCGCGCCTGTTGATGGGGCAGGCGTTGTTCGTGGATGATGTGCAGTTGGCGGGGATGGCGCACGTGGCATTTGTGCGCAGCCCATATGCCCATGCGCGCATTCTCTCCATTGACGCCGAGGCGGCGCGCACAAAAGAAGGGGTGTATGCGGTGTACACCGCCGCCGACCTGGGCGATTATTGGCAGCATGGTCCCCTCCTCGTGTCGCCGCCGCCGATCAAGGACATCGTGTTTCACGAGCGGACGCAGGTGCCGCTGGCGAAGGAGAAGGTGCGCCATTTAGGGGAGATTGTGGCCATGGTGGTGGCGGAGAGCCGCTACGTGGCCGAGGACGCGGCGGCGGAGGTGTGGGTGGACTATGAGCCAGTTGGGGCGGTTACGGACCTGGAAGCGGCCCTCTCGGTGGATTCCCCACTCGTTCACGATGACCTTGACGGCAACATCGGTGCGCACGTCGTGCAGAGTAGAGGCAACTACGCACAGGCGCGCCGGCAAGCCCACACCGTCATCAAACGCCGCTTTGTTTATGATCACGGCACGGCTGCCGCCATGGAAAACCGGGGCGTTGTCGCCGAATGGGACCGCCGCGCCCACCGGCTGACCATCTGGGACACGACGCAGGCCCCCATCCCCATCCGCAATGGGCTGGCCGCCATGCTTGGCCTCTCCGAAAAACAGGTGCGCGTCATTGCTCCCTTCATTGGCGGCGGCTTTGGCCCCAAAATCATGATGTTTTACCCGGAGGAGATGCTTATCCCCTGGGCCGCCATCCAGCTCGACCGCCCCGTCAAATGGATTGAGGACCGCGCTGAGAATTTTGTGGCTACCACGCAGGAGCGTGGCCAGGTACACGAAGCGGAAATCGCCCTGGACGGTGAGGGGCATATCCTGGGCGTGTCCGACACGTTTTTGCACGACGGCGGCGCGTACATGCCCTATGGCCTGACCGTGCCTATCAACAGTCAGTGTACGCTGCTGGGACCCTACCACATTCCCAACTACTACTCCGAATTCAAAGCCATTTTCACCAACAAACCCATCGTCACGCCCTATCGGGGAGCCGGGCGGCAACATGGCGTGTTCGTGATTGAGCGGCTGCTGGACCTGGGGGCAAAGGCGCTGGGGGTGGATCGGGCGGAAATTCGGCGGCGCAACTTCATCCCGCCCGATGCTTTCCCCTACAACAACGAAATCATCTACCAGGATTTTGCGCCGCTGGTGTACGATAGCGGCAATTATGAGCCGGTGCTGGACAAGGCGCTGGACATGATCGGCTATCATGCGTTCATCGCGGAGACACAGCCCCGCCTGCGCGCCGAGGGGCGTCACGTGGGCATTGGCATTGTGGCCTACGTGGAAGGTACGGGCATTGGCCCGTATGAGGGGGCGCGCGTGCAGGTGCAATCCAGCGGCAAGGTCTCCGTGGCCACCGGGGTGGGCACGCAGGGGCAGGGGCATTTCACCAGCTTTGCCCAGATTGTGGCGGATCAGGTGGGCGTGGACGTGCGCGATGTGGAACTGGTGACGGGGGATACGGACCAGTTTTATTGGGGCGCGGGCACGTTTGCCAGCCGCGGCGCGGTTGTCGCCGGTAATGCCATCAATGAAGCTGCGCGTGATGTGCGCCGGAAGATTCTGCGCCTGGCCGGCGAGCAGTTGGAGGCGGCGGAGGAGGACCTGGAACTGGCGCGGGGCCGGGTGAGCGTGCGCGGCGTGCCGGATCGCTACGTGACGTTGGGCGAACTGGCGCAGCAGGCCAATCCCCTGCGTGGCGCGGTGAAGCCGGGCACGGAGCCAGGACTGGAGGCGACCAATTACTTCGGCCCGGAACGGGGGGCTACGGCCAGCGGCGTCCACGCGATGATCGTGGAAGTGGACCCGGAGACGATGCTGGTGGACGTGCTGAAATATGTGGTCGTCCATGACTGTGGGCGCGTGATCAACCCGCTCATTTTGGATGGGCAGATTCACGGCGGCGTGGCGCAGGGGTTGGGCAATGCCTTTTACGAAGAATTGGTGTTTGACGAGAGTGGGCAATTGTTGACGGGATCGTTCATGGATTATCTGCTGCCCACCTCGCTGGATGTGCCCCGCGTGGAGGTGGGGCATGAGGTGACGCCATCGCCGCTGAATCCGCTGGGCGTGAAAGGGGCGGGGGAGGCGGGGGCGATCCCGGTAGGACCGTTGTTTGCGCAGGCGGTGGAGGATGCGCTGCGGATTCCCGCGCTGGAGTTGAACTCGATTCCGCTGCATCCCAGCCGCCTGTGGGAAATCGCGCGGCAGGCAAGGGCAGGCGTATGAACGAGATGGCACATCAGGATTTGGTCGCGTTTTTCCTGCGCACGGGGGTGATGCTGGCGGCGGCGTTGCTGTGTGGGCAGCTTATGCGCCGTGTGCATCAGCCGCGCGTGTTGGGGGAGCTGGTTGCCGGCATTTTCCTCGGACCAACCGTTTTCGGCGCATTATTTCCCCGATTGTCGGCGGCGCTGCTGCCGGCATCTTCCTCCGTCATCGCCGCGCAAGACATCATGCTGCAAATCGGCATGTTATTCTTCCTCTTCGTCGCCGGGCTGGAAGTCAACCTCCCCCACCTGCGCCGCAATAGCCGTGCCGTCATCCTGACCAGCGTTGCCGGCATCACCATTCCCTTTGCCCTCGGAGCCGCCGCCGTCCTCCTCTTCCCCCGCCTCTGGGGGCCACAGGCGACCACCTCCGGCATCACCTTCGTCCTCTTCATTGGGGCCGCCCTTTCCATCAGCGCCTTGCCCGTGATTGCCCGCATCTTCATGGACCTGAACCTGCTCAACCAGCCCATCGGCGGCATCGTTTTGGCCGCGGCCACCGTCAACGACCTGATCGGCTGGGCTTTGTTTACGGTGGTGCTGGGGCAATTTGTGCCGGCATCTGCTTCCCACGGCATCGGCGTAACCCTCCTACTCCTCGTCCTCTTCACCATCACCGTGCTGGCCCTGGGGCGATACGTCGGCGGCCCCATCCTCCACTGGCTGCGCCGCACCCTCGCCTGGCCCAGCGGCTTCATCAGCGTCACCGCCGTCCTCATCCTCTTGGGCGCGGCTATCGCCGAGGGGATCGGCATCCACGCCATCTTTGGCGCCTTCCTCGTGGGCGTGGCGTTGGGCCAGGTCGTCGAAAAAGAAAACGAAGCCCACGACGTCATTTATCAGTTCGCCGTTAGCTTCTTCGCGCCCCTCTACTTCGTCTCCGTAGGACTCAAAGCGGACTTCGCCGCCAATTTTGATGTGGGACTGGTGCTGTTCGTGCTGGCGGTGGCTACCGTGGGCAAAATTGCCGGGTCCAGTCTGGGCGCACGCCTGGGCGGTATGTCCGGGCGAGAAGCGTTGGCGATTGGCGTGGGCATGAACGCGCGCGGCGCCATGGAGATGATTCTGGCCACGGTCGCCCTTGATTATGGCATCATCGACGAACGCCTCTTCGTCGCCCTGGTGACCATGGCCCTCGTCACCTCCTTCCTCAGCGGCCCCATTCTGCCGCGCCTCCTGGCGCGTCCCCAACCGTGACGATTCTTTCCGCGAAGATCATTAGCCTCCCTGCCTGGTGCTGGCTGCGAAACACCCGACAGGCCACCGTGCACGCCGCCTTTGCGCAGGCGGCCAATTTCGTTAACGATCAGGGCGATTGGTTGTCGCTGACCGTGCCCGCCGTGGGCGTGGGACCGTTTGGCGCGATTGTGCCGCTGGCGCAGGGGGATTGGCGTGATTGGTTGCGGCCGGGAATGCCGGCATTCATCCATCAGCAAACCTTATCAGCCGGAAACCTCTCCGTGCAGTTTGGCGCGGCGGCATTGTGGGACCCGCGCCCCGATTGGGAGCGGGTTTCCCGGTCCGCGCCGGCCGCGTTCTGGATGGACATGGCCGCGCGGCTGCCTCCCTTTAGCCTGTATCACCAGCCCTACGCGGCGCGGGTGCAGGCGGCGCTGGCGGAACTGGACGCCGGCTTGCGTGCCGGGCAGGTAAGCCGGTGTGCGCGCGCGGCAGGTCAGTTAGGCGGCCTGGGACCGGGCCTCACGCCGGCGGGGGATGATTTCCTGCTGGGGGTGATGATTGCCTTGCGCCTGGGCTGGCCTGCCGGGGACGCGCAGGCATTCTCGATGGCCATGGTGGACACGGTTTGCCCGCGCACGAGCGCCCTTTCGGCGGCGTGGCTCAAGGCGGCGGCGGCGGGCGAGGTTGCCGACCATTGGCACGATCTGCTGCGGGTGATGGTGGCCGGGGATAAGGAGCAAATGCCGGCAGCCCTGCAAGCAGTCCTGTCCCTGGGAGCATCCTCCGGCGCGGATGCCCTGGCCGGTTTTGTATGGGCCGGACAGATTCTTTTTCCTGTGCCGTGATGGCCCTCGCTCCTGGTAAACCGAGCCACGTCACTCAATAGATTTCGGGGACGAAGGTCTGGTCTTCCATGGGGGGGCGAATGTAGCCGCTGGCGTCCTGGGGCGGTGGCAGTTCGATAATGCCGGGGACGACGTCCTCATAAGGGATCATGCTCAGGATGTGGCTGATGCAGTTGAGGCGGGCTTTTCGCTTGTCATCCGCGTTGACGATGTACCAGGGGCATTGCTTGATGTCCGTGTAGTCGAGCATGGCGTCTTTTGCTTTGGAGTACTCGACCCACCGCTGGCGGGATTCCAGGTCCATGGGGCTGATCTTCCATCGCTTGGTGGTGGTGTGGACGCGGGACTGAAAGCGGTGTTCCTGTTCTTCGCGGCTGATGGAGAAGTAGTATTTGATCAGGAGGATGCCGGAACGGACAAGCATTCGTTCAAACTGGGGGCAGGAGCGCATGAATTCACGGTATTCCTCTTCGGTGCAGAAGCCCATGACGTGTTCCACGAGGGCGCGGTTGTACCAACTGCGGTCAAAGAGGACCATTTCGCCGGCTGCCGGCAAATGCTGCGCATAACGCTGGAAGTACCACTGTGTCTTTTCCCGCTCCGTGGGGACGCCCAGGGCCACGACGCGCACAATACGGGGATTGGTGCGCTCCGTAATCGTTTTGATCACGCCTCCTTTGCCGGCAGCGTCCCGCCCCTCAAACAACACCACCACGCGCAGTCCTTGATCCTTGACCCAGTATTGCAGCTTGACCAGTTCTTCTTGCAGACGTTTGATTTCATTTTCGTAGAAATGCTTGCGTAGGCGTCCGTTTTTCTTGTAGCGTGGGTCTTTGTCTGGTTTTTCGGTGATGGCCGTGTCCTTTTTGCTTTTTTCGGCGGGCGTGGGGCTTTCTTTCATTTCGTCATCGTCATCTTCAATGAACAAGGGGCTGTCAGGATCCGTCATGCTTTCCTCCTGGCGATGGGTGAGAACAGTGTATAGGTGCGGTGGGTGGAAGCTGAACGTGGCCGGGCTGGTTTATGGGTAGAGGTGTGAGAACAATGCCGGCATCTTCCACAGTGCCACGACGCCGATTATAACATAAAATAGAACTCGATTGCCTTTACCACCCACTGACGACCCGTATCAGGAGATCCCCTGTGCAAAAGATCCTCATCACCGGCGCGGCGGGCAAAACCGGATTAGCCATCACGCAGGCCGTGGCCGCGCGCGGCGCGTTCGCGTGCGTCCTGGTGCGCCGCGAAGCGCAGGCGGCTGTCGCCCAGGCGCATGGCGCGTCCAGCGTCATCGTCGGCGATATGGAAGACGCAGCCACCCTGCGCCTGGCGCTGGCGGACTGCCACGCCGTCTACCACATTTGCCCCAACATGCACCCACAGGAGGAGGCCATGGCAGAACGGTTGCTGGCGGCGGCGCGGGAAATGGGCGTGCGCCACATCGTCTACCATTCCGTGCTGCACCCGCAGGCGGAGGCCATGCCCCACCACTGGCGCAAAATGCGGGTGGAGGAGCAGCTTTTTACCCGCGGCATTCCTTTCACCATCTTGCAGCCTTGCGCCTACATGCAAAACATTCGCGGCGGTTGGGCCGGCATTGAAGCGGAAGGCGTGTACCGGGTTCCCTATCCCGTGACCACGCGCCTGAGCCTGGTGCATCTGGCGGACGTGGCCGACGTGGCGGCGCGGGTGTTGACGCAGCCAGGGCATGAGGGCGCCATCTACGAGTTGGTGGGGACGCCGGGGCTGGCGCAAACGGACGTGGCGGCGGCATTGAGCCGGGCGTTGGGGCGTGTGGTGCGGGCGGTCGAACTGCCGCTGGTGGATTGGGAAGCGCGGGCGCGCGCGAGTGGGCTGCGTGGCTATGCGCTGGACACGCTGCGCCAGATGTTTCGCTATTACGCGGACTATGGCATGGTGGGCAACCCGGCCGTCCTCACCATGCTGCTGGGGCGTGCGCCCACCTCTCTCGATGCCTACTGCGCGGAACTGGCGGCGCGGCGCGAGGAGTGACTCAGCCGACCATTTCCTCCGGTTCCCACGCCGTCGCCCGCTCGCGCTCTCCCGTCTGCACGCGCCATAAGGCGGCGTACAGGTTGTGGTTTTGCAGCAGTTCCCCGTGATGACCTTGTTCTTGCAAGCGCCCGTTTTCTAGCACGAAGATTTGATCCGCGTTGCGCACGGTGGAGAGGCGGTGGGCGATGATGATGGTGGTGCGCCCCACGGCGATGCGTTCCAGGGAGCGCTGGATGGCCGCTTCTGTTTCGTTGTCCACGGAGGAGGTGGCTTCGTCCAGGATGAGGACGGGCGGGTCTTTCAGGATGGCGCGGGCGATGGAGATGCGCTGCCGCTGTCCGCCGGAGAGTTTAATGCCGCGTTCGCCAACGATGGTGTCGTATCCCTGGGGAAGCTGCATGATGAAGTCGTGGGCTTCGGCAATTTGGGCGGCGTTGATGATGTCGTTGATGCCGGCATCAAACGTCCCATACGCGATATTCTCCCGCACCGAACCATGAAACAGAAAAACATCCTGGCTCACCAACCCAATCGCCCCGCGCAGGTCCGCCAGCCGCAAGTCGCGCAAATCATGCCCATCCAGCAGAATCCGCCCGCCGGTGACATCATAAAAACGCAGTAGCAGCTTAACCAGCGTCGTCTTGCCCGCGCCCGTAGAACCGACAAATGCCGCCACCGTGCCGGCAGGAATCCGCAGCGAAAAATCACGCACCACCGGCTTCTCCGGGTGCGACTGGTAGGCAAACGTCACCTGGTCAAAAACCACCTCGCCCCGCACCGAAGCCGGCGGCAGGCACTTTTTTCCATCGTCGCTTTGCGGTTTGGTGTGCAGCAAATCCAGCACCCGCGTCGTCGAAGCCATCGCCCGCTGATACAGGTCCAGCGTCTCCCCCAGGCGCGTCAGCGGCCACAGCAGCCGCTGCGTCATAAACACCATCACGCTGTACACACCCACGTTCAGGCTCCCCGCCAGCGCCAACTGCCCACCAAACACGAGGATAGCAATAAAACCCATCACGATCACCATGCGGATCAGGGGGACAAAGGCGGAACTGAGGCGAATCGCTTCCTGATTACTGCGGCGATAATCGTCGCTCAGGCGGGAAATGCGCCCCAGTTCGTGCCCCTCCGCCGTGAAGCTCTTGATCGTGGCAATGCCGCCCAGGTTGTTGGAAAGCTGCCCATTCATCAGTCCCACGCGCTCGCGCACATCCACGTAGCGCGGCCCCAAAAAACGCTGAAAACGCACCGACCCCCACATGATCAAGGGCATTGGCAGCGCCGCCATCCAGGCCACCGTCGGCGCCACGTAGAAGAACAACCCTTCGATGATGATCACGGTCGCCAGAAGCTGGATGATGGCGTGCGCCCCCCCATCCAAGAATCGCTCCAACTGGTTGATGTCATCATTCAGGACGGACATTAATCCGCCCGTGCTGCGGTCCTCGAAATACGCCAGTTCCAGCCGCTGCACGTGATCATACGCATCCAGACGCATTTCATGCTCAACGGTTTGTGCCAGGTTGCGCCAGAGAATGCTGGAAACATAATCCAACAGCGATTCAATACCCCAGATGACAATGGTCAGACCGGCCAGCACCCATAACTGCGTGCCCACGTCCGTGATGCCGAAGCGGGCAAAGAAGGAGTCTTGCTGCTGCACGACGATGTCTACCGCCGCGCCGATCAAGGCCGGCGGCGCCAGGTCGAAGATTTTGTTGGCGATGGAGCTGACGGTTGCCAGGATGATCGTGGGGCGGTGCGCCGCCCCATATTGCCACAGCCGCCGCAGTGGATGGATTGATGGCGTGTCCATAACGGTTATCCTCCCAGCCACATCCAGAGGACGTAGCCGATATAGATCAATACCAATATGGCTCCCTCAACCCGCGTGAGTCGTCTGCCTGTGGAAAGAAAGATGAAGAGAATGACCACCGTCACCAGCAGAATAAAGACCGATTGCGACAAGCCATCGGTGCCGACGGTGATGTTTCGTTGCTGCAAGAGGATGACCAGGAGCCACGGCAGCCCCAGTCCGATACTGATGTCGAAGATGTTTGAGCCGACGGCATTGGAGATTGCCATTTCGCCGCGCCCTTCGCGCGCGACCAGCAGCGAGGCAATCAGATCAGGCACGGAGGAGCCGGCGGCGAGTACGGTGAGGGCGATGATCACCGGGTGGACGTGGATCGCTTCGGCGAAGATGACGGCGTTTTCTACGAGGAGGGCGCTAATGCCCACGATAATGGCGATGGAGACGAGAAAGGTGCGCACGTAATGCTCGCGTGGCTCGCCCGTGATCCGGCGTAGCGCCTTGCCAAACGAGGCGGTGACGCGGTAA
Organism: Ardenticatenales bacterium; assembly: GCA_020634515.1. Classification (NCBI taxonomy): domain Bacteria; kingdom Bacillati; phylum Chloroflexota; class Ardenticatenia; order Ardenticatenales; species Ardenticatenales bacterium. The sequence goes on from JACKBL010000006.1 coordinate 26,455, forward strand.
TAGACGCCCGTCTTTTGCGCCTGCTCTTCGATTTCCGTCTCCACCAGTTCGATCACGTCGGCGTCGCCGTTGGGCACGATCAGGCCCCATTGGAAGAGGATGAAGATGTAGATGGCGTAGAGGCCGAGGAAGCCGAGTACTTCCCAGATGGTGATGACGCCATCCTGAAAGGCAAAGAGCAGCAGGCCAATGCTGACGCTGTAGACGAAGCAGTCGCGCACGACGACTTGCCAGGAGACGCGGGCGGGGCGGATGAGGGCGGAAAGGCCGGTGATGACCAGGATGTTGAAGACGGCGGAGCCAACGATGTTGCCGACGCCGATGTCGCTGTGCTGCCCGCCGCGCTGGACGAGGGCGAGCAAGGCGATGGAGAGTTCGGGCATGGAAGACCCCATGGCCATGAGCGATGCCCCGGCGACATTGCTGGGGAGCTGCCAGTGTCTGGCGATTTCGTCCAGGCTTTCAATGAAGAATTCATCGGTGATGATGGAGAGGAAATAGACGCAGAGGAAAATGACAAGCAGGCTGGTGATGGCGGTGAACATGCGGCATCTCAATGGGTCTGGCGACAGCCGGGCGCGGTTGTGGGGAGGATGGCGACGGGCTGACGGTAGATGGTTGGGTTCAGAATGAAACCTTCCTGGAAGCTACGAGCCTCCAGGAAGGTGAATGTCCAGAAACGTACTGCAAAAGTGGCAAAAAGGCAAAGAGCGTGAGACAGCCGTTTGGAATCGGGTTGTGGTTGGGATAAACTGGTTTATTCCGCGCGGCGCGATGCAAAGCCAAGCTGTTAGGTAGCGCGGTTGATTCTTGGATTGGAGAAACAGATGAACGAGAAATTAAGTGAGTTGAAGTCCCGTTTGCAGGAAGTGACGGACCTGAATCTGGCGGCGGCTGTTTTGAATTGGGATCAGGCAACGTATATGCCGGCAGGCGGCGCACCCGCGCGTGGTCGTCAAATGGCGCTGCTGGGCCGCATTGCCCAGGAGATGTTCATTGACCCCGCCGTTGGCAAACTGCTGGACGATTTGCAGCCCTATGCCGAGGGCCTGCCCTTTGACGACGACGACGCCAGCCTGGTCCGCGTTGCCCGCCGCGAGTACGAGCGGGCCATCAAAGTACCGCCCAGTTTTCTGGAGCAAGTGTACGCCCACGGCGCGGAATCCTATCAGGTTTGGGCGGATGCGCGCCCCAAGAATGATTTCGCCGCCGTGCAGCCTTATCTGCGGAAGACGATTGAATTCAGCCGCCAATTGGCGGATTACTTCCCCGGCTACGCGCACATCGCCGACCCGCTGATTGATTTTAGCGACTATGGGATGACGGTTGCCAGTTTGCGTGATTTGTTCGCTAACCTGCGGCAGCAGCTTGTGCCCATTGTGGAGGCCATTGCCCGGAACCCATCCGTGGAGGATGCGCCGCTGCATCAGACTTTCCCGGAGCAGAAGCAGCTTGAGTTCGGCCTCAGCGTCATCAAGGACTATGGGTACGATTTCAACCGGGGGCGGCAGGACAAGACCCATCACCCATTCATGACCAAGTTCTCGCTGGGGGACGTGCGTATTACGACGCGGGTGAAGGAGAATGATCTGTCGGAGGCTTTGTTCAGCACCCTGCATGAGTCGGGCCACGCCATGTATGAGCAGGGGATTGATATGAAGTATGAGGGAACGCCGCTGGGGAATGGCACTTCTGCCGGCATTCACGAAAGCCAATCTCGCCTCTGGGAAAACCAGGTAGGCCGCAGCCGCGCTTTCTGGAACCACTACTACCCCGCCCTCCAACGCGCCTTCCCAGAGCAACTGGGCAGCGTCTCCCAGGACGCCTTCTACCGCGCCATCAACAAAGTGCAGCCCTCCCTCATCCGCACCGACGCGGACGAAGTGACTTACAACCTGCACGTCATCATTCGCTTTGAACTGGAACTGGAACTGCTGGAAGGCAAGCTGGATGTCAAGGACCTGCCGCAAGCGTGGCACGACCGTTACGAAGCGTATCTGGGCGTTCACGCTCCCAGCGACGTGGACGGTGTGCTGCAAGACGTGCATTGGTATGGCGGCCTCGTCGGCGGCGCGTTCCAGGGCTATACGCTGGGCAACGTGATGGCCGCCGCGTTTTTTGAGAAAGCGCAGCAGGGGCATCCCGACATTCCGGCGCAGATTGCCGGGGGTCAATTTGGCACGCTGCATGGCTGGTTGCGGGATAACGTCTATCGGCACGGCAGCAAATATACGGCCACGGAACTGCTCCAGCACGTCCTGGGGCAGCCCCTGACGATTGACCCGTATATCCGCTACCTGCGGACGAAGTTTGGCGCTTTGTACGCGCTCTAATTCCGGGCTGAATCAACGTTGGGCATCCTGCCAGTACTTGTTTGGAGGGCTAAATGGAACTGCAAATGCCGGCATCAATCGCCACCTGGTTTCAACGGCCAGGACGATGGGTGAAATGGAGACGCTACGCAGTTGATTGGTGTCTCATACTGGTCCTTGCTTACCTGTTTGCCGGTCAGACGCTGCTGCGCCTGGATGCCCAACAGCTACAACAGACTGGGGAGCACAACGAAAGCGCTACTCTTCCCTTGCTCGCCGAAATTAGCGTGACCCGATATGGTCAGATTCCTTTATGGAATCCGTACATGATGACGGGTTTCCCCCATGCCGGCGACTTCATCAATCACTTTTGGAACCCGGTGGCAACCCTGCCTGTCTTGATTTGGGGCGGCATTAATGGCATGAAGATTTCCGTGTTCATGGCGTTGGCGCTGGCGGGAATCGGGCAGTGGGTCTTTGCGCACGTACTGGGCATTCGCGGCCTGATACGTCTATGGGCCGGACTTCTATTCATGCTTTCCGGTGGGTTGGTGCTGTTATGGCGGCTGGGATGGTATGAACTGCTGCTCGGCGCGGTCTGGTTTCCCTGGTGTTTCGCCGCGCTGTGGTGGACTTTGCGCCGCCAGGATCGGGCTTCAATCATCCTGACCGCGATATGTGTGGCCCTCGTCATCACGACCGGCGGCGGCTATTACCCGTTCTACCTGTTCATTTCCATGGGCGTCCTGGTGGTCATGACGCTCTTGTGGACGCCTCCATCCGAGCGATGGACCAGGCTGCGCCGGGCCGTGATGGTCGCCCTGCTCAGCGCCGCGTTATTGGCCGTTGTCTTGCTCCCTTTGATTGACGGGTATCGGTTTACCAGCCGTGATGCGCTGCCAGACCTGGAACAGAAACTATCGCAGCCGATTTCCTACGCCCTCGTGAACTACATCGTGGCCGCGCCGGAATGGTTCCGCGCCGATATTTTGGCGAAGGGCAGCGGCTGGAGCTGGTTTTACATCGGCTATCTGCCTCTACTGGCTCTTATGCTGATGCCATTGGTCTATAACCGCGCCCGCTGGCATCGCCCGGCGCTGTCGGCATCAGGTGTACTGCTTCTCGTTCTTCTGGCCTTGCAGGCGAATCGGTATCCGCCGTTTAGCTACCTCTATCATTTAATCCCCTTCCTCTATACATTTCGGTTCCCCAACCGATTGCTGGTTATTGCCGCCATTCCCTTGATTGCACTGGCGGCGCTTGGGCTGCAATACTTTGCGCTGGCGGGGCGGCGGTGGAGTCGGGGCTGGCGCGTGGTTGTTGCCGGCAAAAACGAAGCAGACAAAGCGACGGTGATCCCGATGCGCTGGATCGTCTACCTCTTCCTGCTTGTGGTGATGGCGCTTTCCGTGCGCGACGTATTTCGAGTCAACCAGCAGTTTGGTTTTGCCACGCAACAACGAAACGCCAAATCTACCGAGGCTTTGAAATGGCTAAAGGATTATGATCCCGGCCTCTATTACGTCAATCTTGGTGGTGGCGTGGTTTACTGGGATTGGGTTCCGGCTGCTTACGAACTGGAAATGCCGGTGATCAACTTTCGGTATAATCGCCGCGTGCGTTCGCTGGATTATCAGACGCAGCCGGATTCTCCGTTCCGTGCTTCCGCCAAGTACCTGCTGGCACTGCCCGATCAACCGAAGCCGGACAATGCCGAACTTCTGACGGAATTTGGCGACGTGGGATTGTGGTATCTACCGGATGCGCTGCCTTTTGCGTTTGCGGCTTCTCCAGATCAATTGTCTGGCGCGGTCACGCCGGTTGCGATGCACACACGCCCGTTGATGGCTCGCTATGTTGGCGTGAATCAGGTGGAAGTTCGCGGGGAGACTGAGCAGGCGGACGATCAACTGGTGGTGCTGGTAAGTGATTTTCCCGGTTGGCGCCTGTACATGGATGGGCAGCCGGCGTCGCTCGAACCAGTCAATGGCTATTTGGGAGCGAGGATGCCGGCAGGCGAGCATACCTATTCCTTCATTTTCCGCCCCACAAAATTCTATATTGGGCTGGCTATCAGCTTGTTGACAATCATCGGCATGGGGGTGGTGCTGTTGTTTGAGGTTTTTCCCGGCGTGCGTCGTCGGCTGCCATCGGTGCTGCCAACGGTAGCGGAACCAACAACGCCTCCCCTCGATTAGGAAGGCATCTCCTGTTTTGACCGGAAGCCCGGTGGCTGTTCGTCAATTCCCCCATGCCGCGTAGGTGCAGCCGGAAACGGGGGGCAGAAGCCTGTAATGAGAGCCTGTTTCCGGCATGATGAAATGCAGCACGCCGCCATCCAACAACAACAGCCACGCGCCATCCGCCGACCAGCCATAATCCATCGTCTGGCTGACGGCAAAAGCCGGCTTGGGGGCCAGGGGGATCTCCTCTCCCTGGCCTCTTGCCAGATCGAGTAGGAATAACTGCTGCCGCAAGAAATCGGGGGCCAGTTCTTGCGTGACGAGGTGGCGACCGCCCGGAGCCACCAGCAAATCGCGGGCGATGCTGCGATCCGCCAGCCACGTTAACGCCCCACTGTCAACGTCATACCGCATAATGTGCATGGGCATGATGGCCGCATCGTTGAGGTCCGACCAGCCGATCAGGAGAATTTCATGATTGGAGAGGGATTGCGTCCACACCCCTCGCAGCGTCACGTCTGCCGGCATGTGCGTGAGCGCCACCGCCTGTAATTCCGCCGCGGGCAGCACAACCTCCAATTCTGGCGCGGAAACACGCCCCAGCGTCAGATCCACCACCCCGGCACCGCCATTCTCGTCCGTCTGCATGAAACCAAAGGTGTCATTGTCCAACCAGAAGGTGGCATAGCCAGGCGCCAGCGGGCGCGTCTCGCCGGTGCTGTTGTTCACCAGGTACAGCATGGGGCCGCTGAAGGGGGAAAGCGAGAGGGCATACGCCTCATCGGGTGAAAGCGTCCCCGCATGAGGCAGCATATCCACGGCGCAGTTTCCGCTGTCGCAGGCGACCATGTTGATGCTGCCAAGCTGGTCATCTTGCCGCCCCCTGCCACCGAAAGTGAAGAGCAGGTTGCGGCCGTTGTCGCTGGTGTCGCCGGTGATGATGGGGAAGGATGGGCCGGGGATGAGGTCGGATAACGAGATAAGCTGATTTTTGCGCCAGAGAAACAAGCGGGCGTGGCCGGTGACATCGGATGGCTGACCCGCCTGCGCTAGAATGACGCCTTCGTGCCCCTCAATGGCGCGCAGCCCAACGAACTGCTGCCCTTCCAATTCCGGCTGCCAGACGCCCGTCGTGGGCGAGTAGCGGTAGAGAGAAGCGCCATCCCATTCCGTCTGGCAAAGAAGCCGCACGTCTTCCGTAGGCGTGGGAGCGTTGGCGGGGAGTTCCGCCGTTGCCGCCGGCGTGGGCAGCAGGCCAAGCTGGCGCAGTTCGGCCAGATAGGCGGCGTCGAAGAAGTCGGGCGCGCCGGTGTAGCGCCAGCGGTAGACGCGCTCAAACAGGTGCGTGACCATCTGGCGGGCGTAGCTTTGGTAGAGGGCCTGATAGGCGGCCTCGTCCGTGGGGTAGCCGAGGAGGCTGGGTGTGGGCAGGAGCAGGCGTCCGGTGGGCAGGCGCTGCACGTTGATGGTGCGTTCGGGGACCAGGGTGCTGACCAGGCTGAGGTTGTCCTGGCTGAGAGTGACGGTGAAGTAGGTTTCGGAGAGGCAGTAGAGGCCGTTCGCGGCGGTGCAGAGGCGTTCCAGGAGGGCGTCCAGGTCGGCGGTGAGGCGAATGGCGACGCCCTGATCGCGGCGGGGGTAGCTGAGGGTGAGCCATTTACCTTCCTGCGTGCCCATTTCGCCCCAGAAGGCGGCATCCCCCTGGCGGCGTAGCCACTGGCCGTCGCGCAGGCGGAATTGGGCGGTCTGTTGCAGGTGGATGAGGCTGCCGTCGAGGGTCTGGTAGGCGGCGGTGAAGGGGAGTTCCGCCTGGGACAGGTCGGGTGTGAGGGTGATGCCGCCGACGGTTTCGGAGCCGGGCAGGAGGGTGAGGCCCCAGGCGCGGCGGTCATAGAGGGCGCCGGCTTGCAGGAGGGATTCCTCGCGTCGTCGCCAGTCGAGGTCGCTGGCGGGGTCAATGAGGGTGAGCCAGAGTTCGAGGTCGTTTTGGGCGGCGGCGCTGAGGGAGAGGTTGAAGGCGGCGCGGATGGCCTGGGTGATGTCGGTGTTGGCCTGGCGTACCCGTTGGCGGAGTTGGAGGCTGGCGAAAATGCCGGCACTCATCACCACCACGCCGACCACACCCCACCAACGCCAATTCACCCGCCGCCGCGTCCGTCCCTGCTTCTCCGCCTCCGGCGACTCCTCCCACGTCCCTTCCTCATCCACCTGCCACTGAAAACTCATCTCTGACCGCCTTTTGGGTTGCCCATTCTCGTTCTCATTGTTGCCAGGCCATGTCCACGCATTGATCAGCCCCAGGCATGAACAGGCGCTCGTAATTGTAAGCGGGAGCCACCGTCGTCAAGCGGCGGTCGTGGTACACCGCCAGCCAGTTACCGTCACCGGACCAATCATACGCCACGGATTCCCCACTGGCGATCCGTTTTCCCTCATCGGCCGCGTCCGTCAGATCATACAGCCACAAGGAGGTCGCGGGTTGGCTCTCGCGGTTTCCCGCCAGCATGGTCAGCCAGCGGCCATCCGGCGAAATTCGTATTGGCGGGAAATCGTACACGGCCAGGCCCTGGGAACCGACAACGGTTGTCGTTTGCGTGTCGGTATCCAGACGGAAAATGGCCGCCGGCTGGTAAGAACCGAGCATGGAACTGATGTTGGTCACGAAGATGAGGTCGCGGGGTGTGTTGGGCAGCGATTCGAGGTAGATGATCTGGCCGACGTCGTTGTTGGCGGGGATGTCCGGCAGCAGGCGGGCATACTCGCCGGCGGAGATGAGCAGGCGGCTTTCGCCGGTGGTCAGGGAGTAGCTGTACAGGTCGGAGGTGTTTGACGTGGGGGTGGATGCCGGCATTGTATAAACATACGTCTCATTATCCAACCAGGCAAACGCCAGGGCGAGCGCGTCAATCTTGCCCGGTGGCGTGGCGCGGCGGTTTAGTCCCTGCGCGTCCCCCAGACTGATCGCGCCATCCATGCCCATCAGCAGCGTGCGCCGGCCATCCGGCGACCAGAACGGCCAGCCACCGATGGACGTCGCCGCGCACCCATTTTCATTACACTCGTCCATGTCCAGCAAAACGATGTAGGGCATTTCACTATCCTGGCGACCAAAAATCGCCAGCGCCAGATAGCGTCGGTGGGGATCATATTTTGCCAGAAAGGCATAACTCCCTTGCGCATCGGCATACAGCCGCCGTAGCGTCTGCCCATCCCACTGCGCCACTTCCATGAGATTCGACCCGATGGCCGCCTCGCCAGACACCTGCAAGATAATGTCGCGCCGGTCCGGGCTTGTCGCCAAAATCTGATAACCGGCGCGCCCCTCCAGCGAGCGCGATACACTATCCCGCGTCAGATCATAGCGAACCACGACCTGGCTTAGCCGCTCCGGGCAAATGAGGGAGATGGCCTCTTCTGACAGCGGCAGCGGCGGATCGGCCTGCGCCGGTTGCGCCTGCGCGAACAGGAAGTGATACCAGTCGCTGTTCTGCCTGGTGCTGGATTGCGTCGTGAGCACCTGCGCGCCGGACCCCAATTGCTGTGAGACCCACACGGCCAGGCTGTCTTCCCGCGACTCTTGCCCGAAAGACGCCCACGGCGTTACTTCCGGGTACAGATCGCGCAAAAAGGCCGCCAGGGCCGCCGCCTCCGTGACAGGCAGTTCGTCGCTCTCCATTTCCTGGGGCGGAAGATTGCGGGTGGCTTGCAGGCGGCGCAGGATGTCGGTCAGACCCATGTCCTCCTGTAGAAGTTGCGCGTAGTCATCAGTCGTGAGCAAAGCCGGGCGCAAATCAAGCTGATGGAGGGCCTGATTGAGCAAGGCGAAATGGAGCGCGGGCAGCGTGCAGCAGTCGTAGTCGGCGATCTGGTTCATGGCCGCGCTGAGGATGCGCGCGGCGTAGGCGCGGCGCACCGCCTGGTAGCTCTCCTCGTCTACGGGGATGCCCAACAATGTGGGGCTGGGCAGCAGGAGTTGGGTATTGGCGCGCAGGCCAATCATGGCCGCCGGGGGGCTGATCAGGGTGTGGGGACTGCGGCTGAGGGAGATGTCAATGCGCAGGTTTTCGCAGGGCGTTGGGGGCTGGGGGAAGTTTTCCTGGCAAAATCGTTCCACATCCGCTTCCCAGTCAGTTGCCAGCCGTTGTGCCCACGATTCATCCCGCGCGGGATAGCGCAGATTAAGGTAGTGCCATGTCGTCTGCTTTTCCGTCCCCCAGAACGCCTCGTCGGGCGGGGACAACAACCAGATGTCGCCGCGGCGGAACACGTCTATCTGCGTCAAAGTGACGATTTGCTCGCGGCCATCGGGCAGGCGCGCCCGCAGCGGCTGCCGCGAAGTGACCGTGGCCGCGTTCAGGTCGGGCGACAGGGAGATGTCTACAATTTCCGGGTCGGTGGCGGTGGCCATGTCCCACTGGGCGCGCCCCCCGACTTGATTAGCGGCAAGCAGACGCATCTGCCCTTCGGTCCAACTGGGGTCGCGCCCGGAAAGCAGGCTGAGAAACAACTCGCGGTCGGCTCGCGTGCCGGCATCGCGCATCAGGTGGAAGGCGGCGGTCACTTCCGCGCGCACGGCGTCCGTGGCCCCGGTGACGCGGGTGGTCAATTGCTGGTAGATGACGAGCGATCCCGCCGTCAAAATGGCCACAACCAGCAGCGCCAGCGGCCACGCGCGCCATTTCGATGGCGTGGATGGTGGCGGCGGCGCGGCGGGTTGGTCCCAGCTTCCATCGTCCTCGGTTTGCCAGTGAAAAGTCATGATTTTTGTTTCGAAGAGCAGGTTGTGGCGCGTTTTGCGCCCGGATGTCCAGAAATAACCGGCGGTCGCGCGTGGGTGGTTGGGAAGCGCGCCCATCGTAGCCCGATTTTCCCAAATCGGGTGGGCGATTGGAAAACGCGCCCATCGTAGCCCGATTTTCCCAAATCGGGTGGGCGATTGGGAAAACCGCCCATCGTAGCCCGATTTTCCCAAATCGGGTGGGCGATTTGGAAAATCGCCCTACAGGGGACTAGGGGTTGAGCCAGGCGACGCGGCTGCAATTGGCGACGCCCGTGAGCAGAATGTGCGCGTAGTTGTAGGCGGGCGCGGTCAGCAGCAGGGTGGTCCCGCCCGCTTTCACGAGCCAGTTGCCGTCGGCGGACCAGTCGAAGGTGTCATCCGCGTACCAGGCGCTGATGGGCAGGCTAAATTGGCGGCCCTGGCGCGGATCATACCAGGTTACTTCTGCTTCCTCCTGGTTGCTGGCGTAGGTGATGAATGCCAGCCAGCGACCATCGGGCGTGAAGTGGAACTGGTTGGGTGCGGCGGCCAGATCGCGGGTGAGGGTGAGGAGCAGCGTGGCCGTGCCCGTTTGCCGGTCCACGGCGGCGATATAGCTGGGTTCGTCGAAGCGGGCTAAAGGTTGGGGCGCGAAGCCGACGATGAGCCGGTCAGGGTCGGCGGGGGCAGCGCCGAGGAAGTAGGAACGCACATAGGCGTAGTCTGGCGCGCCAACGAGTTGGAGGAAGGCGGTGGCGGGGATCAGGGGGTGTGTTTCGCCGCTGCCGGCATTTTGCAGCATGATTAGCTCGTCGTAGGCATTGTTGTTGGGGCGGGAAACGTAGGCGAAAGTGTCGCTGTCCAACCAGGCGATGGCCGAGGCGGCAACCGGATAGGCCGCGGAAATTTCCTCTTCCGTGCCGGCATCTGACTGCCCCAGTCGCAGGCGGTGGTCGGGCAGGTAGACGAGGTAGTGGCGGCCATCGGGGGACCAGATGGGCGTGCCGCCGAGGGAGGCGGTGGCGCAGCCGGCGGCGTCGCAGCGGGTCAGGTCGAGGAGACGGCGGCTGCCGGGCGTGTCATTGAGGGTGTAGTAGTTGTAGAGCGCGGCATAGTGGCCCCCGGGGGCGATGGATTCGAGGGAATAGCCGGCATTTTCTCCCGATTCAAAGACCGTTTGCCAGACACCCCCCTGCCATCGCAACCATTGTGAGGGGAACTGCATCGAATCTTCTCCCTCCACGTATGCCTGGCTCCTCGCCGGAATCTGTAGGCGTGTCAGGAGCAGGCCGCTGTCGTCCGGCAATGCCTCGAAAGAGAGGAAGACGTCGCTGCTCTGCGGCCGCATGGTTTGTTGGTCCAGGTCGTAGCGGTAGAGCGCGTAGGGGAAGTTAACTTGCGCTCGCACGTCCGCGGCGGGGAGCAGATCGGGGGTGCAGAGCAGGGCCAGCGCCTGGTTGGGCCAGGGGATGGGCGGTTGCGCCTGTTGCAGGTTGGCGCGCGTCAGCAGGTGTTGCAGCCAGGCGTTTTCGATGCCGGCATTGCCGTCAGCCGCGCTATCATTCTCGTCGAATTCAGGAAACACGCTGCGCACCATGTGGGCGAGCGTGTTGTTGAAGAGGATGGCGGGGTAGAGGTCCGTGCCGGCATTTCCCTCCGAACCGGCCGATAAGAGAAAGTCCAGCAGCAGCAGCGCCTGCTTGTAAGTGGTTTCATCACTGCTGAAAAAAGCGCCGTGGCTCCACTGCCAGGAGAGGGCGTTGACGAGTTGGCCGAAGCCGAGGTTGGCGTAGAGAGCCTGGCGGTAGTCTGCCTGGGTGAGGGGAGGGGGCGTCAACCCCATTTGCTGCCGCTGCAAATCCAGCAAGGCGCGATAAAAGAGGCTGCGTTCGCAGCAGGTGTAGTTGATGATGGTGCTGACGGCGACGCCATAGAGGCGACTGGCGTAGGCGCGGTAGATCGCCTGGTAGCCGGTTTCGTCCGCCGGAATGCCGACGAGGCTGGGGGCGGGCAGCGTGACGCTGTCAGCGGCGTCCAGCCAGAGGCGGTCACGATTGAGTTGCAGGAGGGAGTTGGGAGATGGGTCGAGGAGGAGTTGCAGGTGGAAGGCGGGGGGGCAGAGGGTAAAATGCCGGCACAAATCCGCCAAAAACGCCTGCAAATCCCCCGCCAGCCGCTCGCCCCACACCGCCTCCGTCAACGGATAATGCACCGTCACCAGCGGCTGCGCCGACTGTGCCCACGCCCGGTCCGCTCCCCCTTGCGGTGGAACGAGCAGCCACCGCTCGTTCCCCTGCCCGTAATACATTGTTTGTCGCAGTTGCACCGTTTGCGTCACGCCATTCGCCGTCTGCGTGACGAACGTGCGTGTGTACGTCACGGCGGCCTCCCGCAAATCGGGCGACAAGGTGATCTCCGGCTCCGGTGACGTGGACGCGGCCAGGTCGAGGCCCAGCGGGGCGCGGTTTTGCAGCAAATCCGCCGCAAACAAGGCCTGCTGCGCATCCGCCCAGAATGGATCGCGCCCGGAAAGAAGGCCGTGAAACAGTTCCAGGTCGTTGCGCGCTATGGCCTGTTGGAGCAACCGGGCGCTGGCGCGTACATCTTGCGTGATCAGGCCGCTGGTTTCGTTGATGCGAGAGGTGGCCTGGCGGTAAGCCAGCAGCCCACCCGCGCCGATCAGCGTGAGGAGCAGCAGCAAAGGCCAGATGTGGCGGCGTGGTGTCTGTTCCTGTGCGGGATCAGGCGCGCCGTCCCAATTCTCGTTGTCTTCCGTCTGCCAAGAGAAGGTCATGGGCGTGGTTGGTGGACAGTGGGCGGCAGGATGCGTGCCGCTCGTTTACAGTTGTTCGTGTTTCGCAATTACCCGGCCCGTTGCCTGAGCCTGTCGAAGGCAACATCGGCGCCGAGTCGAAGGCAACATCGGCTCCGATAGGCTCAGCCTACGAGAGGGTTCGCCGTTGCCGTTTTTCGTGACTACCTGACCCAGACGGCAGTGTTGCAGAAGTCCAGGTCGGGCACAAGCACCTGTTGGTAGTCGAAAGCAGGTGCGTAAAGGGCCAGGTAATGGGTTTCGCCGCGCGCGAGCCAGTAGCCATCCGCGGACCAGTCGAAGCTGTCCGCGACGCTGGCGTCGGAGGGCGTGAAGTGGCGCAGTGGTCGTCCTTGTGGCAGGTCGTAGATGACGAGGTGGGTTGTATCATCTTGTTGCGCCAGTGCCAGCCAGTTGCCGGCAGGGCTGAACTTCGCGTCCGTCACCTGGGCATAAGCACCGGGCAGCAGCGACACCGCCTTGCTGCGTCGTTCCACCAACAGCAAGATGTGCCGGGACTCATCCGTGGCCTGGCGCAAATCGAGCAGCAGATACGCGCCATTCGCGTTGTCTACCCACAATCCGGCGGGTTCCCACGCGGCGGTGGCGGCGTCACCCGGTAGCAGGCTTAACCACGTCTCCGGCTCCAGCCACGGCTGTGGTTGTGGCGTGTCTACCGTGCCCAGGTAGATGCGCGGCTGTGGCGTATCGCGTCCCATCTCCAGGCGAATGTAACCGAACGTCTGCGCATCCAGCCAGAAAGGCAGCAGTCCTGTGCCCGCGTCCGCCAGGGGGTGCAGGTCGCCATCGGTGAGGGTGAGCGCGTGTTCGGTGCTGCTCTGGCGACGGTTCCACGGTTGATTGCTCCAGAGCGCGTGCGCCCCGTCTGGGGACCAGAGGGCGAAGCGGTTGTTGTTGAACAGGGTGAGTGAGCAGGTGTCGGCGGCACAAGCGGCAGGGGCGACGCGGCCAGTGTCCAGGAAGCGCAGTTCGTTATCGAAGATGGAAAGCAGCAGGTCGTTGCCGGCATTTCCCGCAAAGAACAACATCGGGGAGGGGGGGAGTTGCGGCAGGGCGATAGGGCGCAGCGGTTGGCCCGCCTGCCAGAGGGAGAGGAGATTGCTGCTGCCCGTTTGCAGGAGGAGCAGGTTGTCGTCATCGGTGGTGGGCGCGGCGATGAGGCGGGGCGCTCCCAATGTCTGCGCGGTGGTGACGGCGCGCGTGGCCGGATCGAAGGCGTAGAGGTCCTGGCGAAAGTTGTCAATGCTGGCGGTGCAGAGGCGGTAGACGGCTTCATCTGGCCAGGGAATGGGAGGTGTGTCCGGGGTGCGGGTCTGGCGCTGCAAGAAGCGGAACCAGTCTTGCGTGATGGCTCTGTTGTTGGGGAGCAGGGTGAAGAGCCAGAAGCTAAACGGGTTGTCGATAACGGTCATTTCGCGCAGGAGGTGGGCTTCGGAGACGTCCGGTCTGGCGTCGAGGATGAAGGCGATGAGGGCGTAGGCGCGTTCGATGTTGGGGATCTGGTCGGCATCTGGGGTGTTGTTGGACCAGAGATCGCCGCCGTTGAGGGGCGTAGAGGAGTGGTCGAGAATGCCGGCATAATCCCTTTCCGTCAAGCGCCACGGTTTCAACCCCAGCCGATGCAAGAGATGGTCGCGGATGGCGAAATAGTAGGCGGCGTGCGCGCAGCAAGTGTAGCCCGTGGCCCGGCTGAAGGCCGCGGTGATGATCGCGTTGGCGTAGCCGCGCAGCAGCGCCTGGTAGGCGGCTTCGTCCACCGGCTCCCCCACGAGCGAGGGCGCGGGCAACGTCATGTCCAACCCTTGCCGCGACACCCATTCCGGCTGCGTCAGGTTCGCCAGCAGTTGCGCGTCCGCCACGAAGGTGACGCGCACGTTTAGGGGGCAATCGAGATGGGCGTCGAGCGCGCAAACAGCGATCAGCTTACGGTCTAAATCGGGTCCCAGCCGTTCCGTCGTGGGGGCGTCGGCGGTGGTGTAGCGCAGGGTGAGATGCTGCCCTTCGTAGGTGGCGGGATCGGTGGCGGGCGGTGGTTCGGGCGCGGACAGAAGCCAGTGGGTCGCGCCCTGGCGGTATGTTTCTACATGGCGCAGACGGACGGTTTCCGTTTGCTGGCGACCGATGTCGATGGCGTAGGATTCTTCCAGGAGGACGGTGGCTTGCAGCAGGTCGGGGGAGAGGGTGGTGGTGATAATACGGCCGTGTTTGGGGAGCCAGGTGAGGCCGAGTCCGGCGCGCTCGCGGTAAGCGCCGCCGCGGAACCATGTTTGTTGCTGGTTGGCCCAATCCAGGTCGTGCCCGGAGAGGAGGTTGACGAATAGTTCGACGTCGTTTTGGGCGACGGCGCGGCGCAGGACGGCGACGCTGGTGCTGACGTCGTTGGTGATGGCGGCGCTGACGTTGTCTACGCGCTGGTTGATCTGGCGGCGGACGAGGAGTGTGGTGAGGAGGAGGGCGGGGAGGATAAATGCCGGCACAAACCACCACCGTGACCACCGCGACCGCGCAACCGGTGCCGGTGTGGCTGTTTCATCCCAATTTTCTTCTTCCGTTTGCCATTCAAATGACATAACAAGGGTTTCCGCGTGATCGGCGACTTCGTGGACGGTTTAAGTATAACCAACGGTTGCCCATATCACCCGCCGATTCCTGGACTATTCAGCTACGTCTAAGGCCGGCGAATCTTGAAGGTCTCGCAGACCTTGAAGGTCTGGTACAGGTTTCGCCTCCATCACTAGCAACGATTCCGATTCCTGTTACAATTTGGCAGTGGTCTCACCATGACCATGACCATGACCATCCGCACGTTTCCTAATTTCCCAAATGATAGCGGTGCGCCTGATTCAGGTTGTCATCTGATCCAGAACCGCCGCCAATATGTGCCCGCGCCTGCCCTGGCCGCGCTTCACGCATCTTGATCGTCAGATGGCGAGCATCTTCCGTTCCCATTTTGTCGCGTACGCGCTGCCGGCACTACCGACCTTATAGACAGGAGTATGCCCGACATGCCCACAGATTTCCTTTTTCAGGGTGGAATAGCCGATCTTGATCCCGCTTTAACGGAATTGGTGCAGCGTGAAGCGCAGCGCCAACGCGACACCGTCATCCTCATCCCCTCGGAGAGCATTGCCCCGCCCGCCGTGCTGGACGCCCTGGTCACGCCCTTCGCCAACATCTACGCAGAAGGGTATCCGCGTGAGGAGAGTCGTCGCCAGACGGAGGCGGAAATCCTGGATTATGACATGGAGATGGCTCTCTATCGTCGGCAGGGCGATCCGCGCTATTACAAAGGCGTGGAGTACGCCGACCTGCTGGAGGCGCTCGCCCGTCGCCGCGCGGCGGAATTGTTTGCCGCCAATGGCGTCGGCGCGGACAACCTGTATGTGAACGTACAGCCACTCAGCGGCGGCCCCGCCAACAGCGCCATCTACACGGCGCTGTTGCAGCCGGGAGAGACCATCATGGGGCTGAATCTGAACGACGGTGGGCATCTGTCGCATGGTTCGAAGGTCAATCGCTCCGGTCAGGTTTACAACAGCGTGCCCTATTTTGTGGATAAGGACACGGAACTGCTCGATTACGACGCCATCGAAGCGCAGGTGCTGGCCGTGAAACCGAAGATCATTGTTGCCGGCTACTCCGCGTATCCTGCGATTGTTGACTGGCAGCGTTTCCGGGCTATTGCCGATAAGGTGGGCGCGTATCTTTCCGCCGACATCAGCCACATTTCCGGGTTGGTGGTGGCGGGGGTGCATCCCAGTCCGGTGGGCGTGGCGGATGTGGTGATGACGACGACGCACAAGAGCCTGTGCGGTCCACGTGGGGCGATGATCATTACGCATCGCGCGGACCTGGCGAAGAAGTTGGACCGCGCCGTTTTTCCCGGCGAGCAAGGTGGGCCGCATCTGAACACGATTGCGGCGCTGGCGGTGGCCCTGCGGCTGGCGGGGACGGAGCAGTTCCGGCAGTTGCAGCAGCGTATTGCGCGTAATGCGCGCCGTCTCTCCGAGCAGTTGGAGGCGCGTGGGCTGCGATTGGTGGGCGGCGTTTCCGAAAATCATTTGCTGATGATCGATGCCAAGAGTATTGACCGGGATGGTGCGTATTTGTCGGGGGATATGGCGGCGCGGATTTTGGATATTGCCGGCATTGTCACCAACCGCAACACCATTCCCAGTGACACCAGCGCCTTCTCCGCCACCGGCGTGCGCCTGGGAACCGTCTGGATCAGCCAACTTGGCTACGGCGACGCCGAAATCGACAAACTCGCCGAAGCCATTGCCACCGCCTTGCACGGTTGCGTCCCCTTCACTTATAGTGGTCCCGGAGGAAAAACCCTGCGACGCGCCAAAATCGAGTACGCCGCCTTGCAACGCGCACGCGAACTGGTGCGTGAACTGACCCAGGGCGACGCCGCCGCGACGGGGAGTGGTTCTTTTATCGCCGAAGCGCTGCAAACCGCCGCCGACCTTGTCCATGACCTCAAAGATGTCGTCAGCGGGGAAGCCGCGTTAGACACCGTGGAAGTGCGAGGCGAAGACGCGGTGGCCTTTCTCAACCTGGCGCTGGCTTCCAACGTGGCCGCGCTCGCCGATGGGGAGTCGCAGGCCAGCCGCTGGTACGCTCCCACGGGCGACGTGGCGGCGACGGTCCATCGCCAAACCGTGAGCCATTTCTTCGTCCGCTTTGCCGATGCGGATACGGCGGAAATGGCCGCCACCTATTTTCGTGATCTGTCCGATGGGTTTGTGCAATTTGGCGATGTATACGCCAAGTTGCCCGGTCCCGTAGCCGTAAAGCGGGTGATGGCGATGAAGCAGATGCCGGCACCCAATCCCCACGCGGACGCCGTTGCCGGCAGCAAACCCTACTTCGTCGGGTGTGAAGCGCTTGCCGGAGATGCGGCGCTGCCGCCCTTTACCTGGCGCGAGCCGGAGGATGCTCCTCTACGCACCACCAGCCTGCACCAGACCCACCGCGACATGGGCGCGCGCATGGTCCCCTTTGGGGGGTGGGATATGCCGGTCTGGTACACCAGCGTTAGCGAGGAACACGCCGCTGTCCGTCAGACGGCGGGCCTGTTTGATGTCAGCCATATGGGCGTGTTGGAGGCCAGTGGCCCGTATGCCGCCGAGTTCCTGAACATGGTGACCACCAACGACATCAATACGCTGTCGGTCGGCCAATCCCACTACACCTATCTGCTGTTTCCCGATGGCAGTGTGGTTGATGATTTGCTCGTCTACCGGCGCGGCCCGCAAAAATACATGCTGGTCGTGAATGCCTCCAATAACGACAAGGACTGGGCCTGGCTGACCGCCGTCAACGAGGGTCGGGTGATGCTGGACCCCAAACGCCCCTGGGTGAAGGTGCAGCGCCCCTGCGTGCTGCGTGACCTGCGCGACCCGCGTTGGGGGGATGAGTGCCGCGTGGACATTGCGTTGCAAGGTCCGCGGTCCATGGATATTCTCCTGGCGCTTGTTGATGACCGCGAGCTGGCGGCGCGCGTGAAGAAACTGCCCTGGGCCGGGCTGATGGAAGGTCGCGTGGGCGGCTTTGATATTGTCATCTCGCGCACGGGGTACACAGGCGAGCGGGTTGCTTACGAGCTTTTTGTACACCCGGATATGGCCCCCGCCTTCTGGCAGGCGCTACTGGCCGCGGGCGAGCTGTTTGGCATCAAGCCGTGCGGCCTGGCGGCGCGAGATAGTACGCGCACGGAGGCGGGATTGCCCCTGTACGGGCATGAGCTGGCGGGACCGCTGGGATTGAATCCCGGCGACGCGGGTTTCGCCAGTTATGTAAAACTATGGAAACCGTTTTTCATTGGACGGGAGGCATTTATCGCGCATGAGCAGGCACGGGAGCGGGTGGTCGCGCGCTTCCGCATGAATGATAAGGCGGTGCGGCGACCGGAGTTGGGCGATCCCGTGTTGGATCGGCGCGGCAAAGTCGTGGGTACGGTCACAAGCTGCGCGATTGACGTGGACGGGTATCTGTTGGGGCAGGCTGTTTTGCCTTTGGCGCTGACGCAGGCGGATACGCCGCTCTCGATTTACCAGTTGGGTGGCGGCGAGCGCGGCTTGCAGATACCCAAGAGCATGAAGCTGGGGGCGCGTCTGCCGCGACCGGATGATGTTACGGTGTTGACGCGCTTCCCGTCGCGGAAGAAGTAGGGGAAGATGATCCCTCTGCGGGATGCGAACCCGACACGCCAGGTTCCGGTCGTGACGTTGACGTTGATTGTGATCAACGTGGCGGTGTGGCTGTGGGAACTGACGATGCAGGTGCAGGGGCAGTTGAATGCGTTTGTGATGACGTGGGCGGTTGTGCCGGCACAATTGCTGCAAAATCCCCTGGCGGAACTGCCCACGTTGTTGACGGCGATGTTTCTGCATGGCAGTTGGGGACACCTGCTGGGCAATATGCTCTACTTGTGGATTTTTGGTGATAACATAGAGGATCAGTTGGGGCGTTCCCGTTTTCTGCTCTTCTATTTTCTCACGGGATTGGCGGCGACAATGACGCAGACGTTGATCGATCCGAATTCTACTTTGCCGAATGTGGGTGCAAGTGGGGCAATTGCCGGCATTATGGGCGGCTACCTCCTCCTTTTCCCCTCCGCCCGCATCCTCACCCTCGTCGGCTACTTCTTCGTGCGCGTGCCCGCCGTCCTGGTTCTCATTTTCTGGTTTGGCATCCAACTTTTCGGTGGGTTTGGCAGCCTGAATGGCTGGCAGCAAGACGGCGGCGTTGCTTTCTTCGCGCACATTGGTGGCTTTGTTGCCGGCATAATCTTGATACGCCTGTTCATCCCACGTCGCGGACGAACAGACTACGACCAGTTGCCCCCGTTCTAGGGCGCAGTCCCCGACGCCTGGCAACTGACAATGAACAACTGACACGACTCGGAGTTGCGGATGGAACGAGAAGTTCTTACCTGGTCTGATGTAGACCGCTTGATTGATTACCTCACCCCCCAGTTTCATGGGCGTTTTGACTCGATGGTCATTATCACGCGCGGCGGCATCGTCCCCGGCGGCATGTTAGCCGAGGCGCTCAATATCACCTACATCCTCACCGCCTCAGTGCGTTTTCCCGCCGACTTTCCCGGTCTGCCTATTGATCCCAAACTGGAGCGACATGCCCTGCCTGAGTTCCTGCAATTTCCTGACGCGGACCTGCTGCGCGACCGGCGCATTCTCGTCGTCGATGATGTGTGGACGCGCGGACGTAACATCGTCACTGTTTCCAGCCGCATTGATGCGGCGGGCGGTTATCCGGAAACCTGCGTACTCCACTACAAGCCCGCCTACTCCCTCTACCCTGGACTGACGCCGGATTACTATGCGGCGGTGACGAATCGTTACGTCATCTATCCGTGGGAAATTGATCGTGGCCCGGAAGTGTTGGGGGTGTGGAATTAGTGGTATTTGACCACGCGCGGCACTTTTGTTACTATTTGCTCCCTGTATGTGCCCATGGGGCCGGCGATGATTGGGTCCCTGGCGGCGAATCGCTGCCGAATCGTGTCAGGTCCGGAAGGAAGCAGCACTAAGGCGGATGCTTCGGGTGATCAGGACTACCTGGTCGTCGTCGGTCTCATGGGCGCATACCTTGCTTCTCTTTTGGGAGGAGTTCCCCACGGGTGACAAGTCCGTAACGTCAAACGTCAATGGTCGTCCGAACAGGGTAGCGTTCTCATGAATGACCCCTATCCGCTCGATAAATGCCGGCATTGTCTCTCCCCGCACCATGATTAAATTCCCGCGAATGGCGAAATGGATAATCCTGATCGGTGTCGCATTGCTGCTGGTGCTGGCGGGCGTAGGCTACCTGTGGGCGCAAGACGCAGCCCGCGAAACCTATACGGTTTACGTTTCCACGCCTCTGCAAGAGGCGGAAGCGCAAATGGTGACGGGCAAGTTTGACACCGTGGCCGCCGTGCTGGCGGATGCGCGCATTCCCCTGCGTCCCGCAGACCTTGTCCAGCCCTCGCCAGATTCCGCGCCCGATCCCGCCATGGCCATCCAGGTGCGGCAAGCCCTCTCCGTTACCCTGCGCACGGACGATGGCCCGCAACAATACTGGACCCACCAACCCACGGCGGGCGCATTCCTCAACGAAATCCACCAGACTGTCCAGCGTACGGACCGCCTGTTTGCCGATAACGCCCTGCTGCCGTTTAGCGCCCTGGCACGGACGCCCCTGCCGCGCCGGTTGGACCTGCGCCATTTCCTCACCGTGACCATTGTGGACGGAGCAAAGGAACTGGTTGTGCGCACGGGCGCGCAAACCGTGGGGCAGGCTTTGCGGGAAGCCGACATCACCATCTACGCCGCCGATGGCGTGACGCCGCCGTTGGGCGATTGGCTCACGCCGGACGCCATCATCACCGTCCGCCGCTCCATGCCCCTGACCATTCTCGTCGATGGGCGCACTATCCAGACCCGCAGCCACCACAACAACGTGCTGGACGTGTTGGCCGAAGCGGGCATTGGCCTCGTCGGCGAGGATTTGACGCGCCCTGGCCCGGAGCAACTCCTCCAATCCGGCCAGATCATCGAAGTTGTCCGTGTCACAGCCGATTACCGCGTGATGGACCAGCCGATTCCT
This sequence comes from Ardenticatenales bacterium, assembly GCA_020634515.1. Classification (NCBI taxonomy): domain Bacteria; kingdom Bacillati; phylum Chloroflexota; class Ardenticatenia; order Ardenticatenales; species Ardenticatenales bacterium. The sequence goes on from JACKBL010000006.1 coordinate 47,158, forward strand.
TACGAGACGTTGTGGCAGGCTACGGATCGGTATGAGATTGACAACACGGGCTTGCTGCAAGCCGGCGCGCCTGGCATTTTGCGCCAACGAGTGCGGGTGCGGTATGAAAATGGCGTGGAGGTGAGCCAGACGCCGGACGGGGAGTGGGTGGCGTTGGCCCCCGTGCCGGAAATCATCGGCTATGGCACGCAGATTGTCGTGCGCGTGCTGGATACGCCTGATGGTCCCCTGGCATATTGGCGCAAGGTGCGTATGCGCGTCACGTCCTACACGGAAGCAACTTCGGGCAAGACGCCTGATCATCCCGCATATGGCATCACGGCAAGCGGTTTGCCGGCAGGCACGGGCATTGTGGCTATTGATCGCAGCATCGTGCCGTGGAAATCCTACGTCTATGTCGAAGGGTATGGCGTCGGCCTGGCCGCGGACACCGGCGGCGGCGTCAAGGGGCGCTGGATCGATTTGGGTTACGACGTGGACGGCTATGTTTCCTGGTACGGCTACACCGACGTATACTACCTCACCCCCGTTCCTCCTCCCGAGCAAATCAACTTTTTGATACCTTCCTGGCTGCCGTAGAAGGGGTCAGTAAGTCGTGGCGAGTGGTCAGACGCGGTTTGTACGGCCATCGTTCTTTGTTGGACGATGCCGGTTGGCGGTTGGCAATGGATCATCCCAAGCACATCCTGGAGCAACATCATATTGAGGCCAAGAAGAGTCTAGGCCAGAATTTTCTTTTCGACGAGAATGTTCTGGCGCAGATTGCGGCAGCGGCGGACCTGGCGACTGCCGATCAGGTGTTGGAGATTGGCCCCGGGTTGGGGCATTTGACGCAGCACCTGGCGACGCGGGCGGGGCGGGTGGTGGCCGTGGAACTAGACGGGCGTTTGATTCCGTTGCTGCGGATGGCGTTTTCCCGTTCTCCCCAGGTGGAACTGGTTCATGGGGATGTGTTGGAATTGAATCCGGCGGCGTATTTTGGGGATGCGTCCTACAAGGTGGTGGCCAATGTGCCGTATTACATTACGGGAGGGATTTTGCGCCATTTGTTGACGAGTCGGCCGCGCCCGTCGCTGCTGGTGATGACGGTGCAGCAGGAGGTGGCGCGGCGATTGACGGCGCAGGCGGGGGATATGAGCTTGCTGGCGGTGAGTGTGCGGGTGTTTGGCGTGCCGCGGATTGTGACGCAGGTGAAGGCGGGGGCGTTTTGGCCGCGGCCCAAGGTGGATTCGGCGGTTGTGCGTGTGGACTTTTCGCGGGGGGATGGTTTGGAGGGGGTGGATGAGGCGTTGTTTTTCCGCGTGGCGCGGGCGGGGTTTAGCCAGAAGCGGAAGCAGTTGAAGAATAATCTGACGCAGTTGGGGTTGTCGAATGAGGCGGTGGCGCGGGTGTTGGGAGATGCCGGCATTGACGGAACCCGCCGCGCCCAAACCCTATCCATTGCTGAGTGGGTGGCCCTCACGCGCGCTGTGGCTCGGCCTTAAAAAGGCTATGGCGTCGCTGCTACAAAGCAGTGACGCCATAGAAAGGAGAACAGAAGGTTCATCATTCAATTTATCACTTATCCATAAGGGCAAGGTGAGTCGGATATTAGGCGCGACAAAGAAAGAACGCGCCGGGCGCAAAAAAGTAGCGTTGACCGGGGGGAGGAGTCCGATCAACGCTATTGGGAGAACAGAAAGTCAACCCAAGGTTAACCGGGCGTCATTAAGATGTCCGTTAAGGACTGACGATAAAGTACGGAATGGCATCGTCAGTCTGCAGGAACGGCAAGGAAACAACTCCGTCGTCTTATCTAATTTCCGTTCCTAAGATTTGGCGTTTGTTGTCAGGCGTTGTTGCGCCAGCCGTTTATCAAGGTCCAGGGATCAGGCGTGGCCGGTTCCACGCCGCCATTGTCGGCGGTGGCGTACCGGCTGCCGCCTTGCAGTGCCTCGTGCATGGCCAGGGCCAGCCACACTTCATCATCGGGTGTGGGTGCGTGCCGCCAGTCCGGCATATGCTCGGCGAGGAAGTTTGTCAGTGTAAGACCCTGGATGAAGACTGGATGCTGCAAAATTGCCAGCAGGTAGGGGATGTTTGTGGTCACGCCGAGAATGACGGTTTCACGCAGGGCGCGCACCATTTTGCGAATCGCTTCGGGGCGATCCGCGCCCCAGGTGATGATTTTCGCCAGCATGGGATCGTAGTAAGGTGTGACGGCAGTTGTGTCGGCAATGCCGGCATCCACGCGCACACCCGGACCGCTCGGAGGCCGAAAGAACTTAATCTCGCCAATGGACGGCAGAAACTGATTGGCCGGGTCCTCGGCATAGATGCGGCACTCCAGCGCGTGCCCCCGTTGGCGTAGGTCCGCCTGGGTGAAGTTGAGCGGTTCGCCCGCGGCAATGCGAATCTGCCAGGCGGCCAGGTCCAGCCCGGAAACGGATTCGGTGACGGGATGCTCAACTTGCAGTCGCGTATTCATTTCGAGGAGGTAGAAATTGCCGGCACTATCCACCACAAATTCCACCGTTCCCGCGCTTTCGTACTGCACCGCCCGCGCCAGCGCCAGCGCCGCCTCCGTCATCTTCTGCCGCAGTTTGCGCGTCACCACGGGCGACGGACTTTCCTCCACAATCTTCTGGTGGCGGCGTTGGATCGAGCATTCACGTTCAAACAAATGCACCAGATTGCCATGTGCATCCCCCAATACCTGCACCTCGATGTGATGAATCTCCGTGAAGTACTTCTCCAGCAGCACATGATCATCGCCAAAGGCTGACTTTGCCTCGCTGCGCGCCGCCCGCAAGTCATTCATAAACGTCTCCGGCGACCACACCACGCGCATCCCCTTGCCGCCCCCACCCGCGCTCGCCTTCACCAGCACGGGGAAGCCAATAATGTGTGCCGCCGACAACAACTCCTCATCCGACTTGTGGATGCCCAGCGCGCCCACACCGTCTACGCCGGGAATGACGGGAACGCCCGCCTGCTGCGCCACGGCCCGCGCCGTGGCCTTGCTACCCATGACGCGGATCGCTTCCGCCGAGGGACCAATGAACTTGATGCCCCGCTCGCGGCACAGCGCCGCAAAATCCCCGTTCTCGCTCAAAAAACCGTAGCCGGGATGGATCGCTTCCGCGCCGGCCACTTCCGCCACACGCAGAATCGCCTCCTGGTTCAAATACGTGTCCGCCGCCGAAACGCCCGGCAGCAAATACCCTTCGTCCGCCAGCCGCGTCCACGGCGCGCCCGCGTCCGGTTCGGAAAAAACGGCCACCGTACGCACGCCCAATTCCTGGCAAGCGCGGAAAATACGCACACTGATCTCACCCCGATTCGCAACAAGAATTTTCTTAAACATGCTCACACCAGATGATTTGACCGACCTACATAACCTTCCTGAAAGCGCAATTGCAGGTCGAAAAGCGGTTGTCGTTCACGTTACGGCAGTAGAACAGCCTGCGGGAAGACTATTTGTAACTATTCACATCTCCGAGAGATTGGACCAATTTTGTAGACATCAATAAGATTCAACCAGAGCAAATTGGTCCAATCTGGGCAGATGACCTGTATAGTCACGACTATTTTACAGTTTCCGAGCTTTGCTGCCATGCAGGCGGTCGCTTTTGCAGAAATGCGCTCATGCCCTCACGCCCCTCGCTGCTGGCGCGTCGCTGGGCAATAAGGTTTGTCGTGTAGTCGCGCATGGCGGCGGGGGGCTGTCCGGCAACCTGGCGCACCAGGGTCTTGGCCGTCGCCTGCGCACCGGGGGCGGCCTGCAAGTATTCGGTCACGCGATGGGCGACGAGGGCGTCCAGTTCCGCCTCATCGGTGGCTAGGTGATGGATGAGGCCGATGTGCCGGGCGTGGGCGGCGTCGAAGCGTTCGCCGCTGAGGAATAGTTCGCGGGCGTGACCCGGGCCGATTTTAGCGACGACGAATGGGGAGATAACTGCCGGCACAATTCCCAACCGCGCTTCACTAAAGGCAAACTTGGCCCGCGCGACCGCCGCCACGCTGTCGCAGCAACTCACCAGCCCGGCTCCACCGCCAATGGCCGCCCCATTGATCCGGCCAATCACCGGGGCAGGACAATCGTTCACCGCCAGCATCAAGTCGAAGATGGCCTCCCCGTCCGCTACGTTTTCCGCAAAAGTGAAGTCCGCCGCCGCCCGCATGAAAGTCACGTCCGCCCCCGCGCAAAAAGAGCGCCCGCTGCCCGTGAGCACAATGACCCGCGCCGGGGACGAACCCGCTATCTCCCGAAACAAATCCGTCAATTCCGCAATCATTTGTGGGTTAAATGCATTGTGGCTCTGGGGACGATTCAGTATCACCGTCATCACCTGCCCGGCCGTTTGCACGGCAATCGTTTCCATAAAACCTCCCAATTCACATTCGGGTGAATCCGTGCCTGTTTTCGTGATGCACTATCGCCGTTCCGCATCGTGGCGTGATAGCCCGCGGCGCCAAAAGCGTCATGCGCCGCCCCATTATCTCCTACTTCGCCGTAAACAAAAACCCTCCACGGCAGCTCGCTGCCGGGAGGGTTTGCATACCAACATGGTAACTACCACTGTCTGGAGATTGAACCAGTTTCACGAGAAAATGGGTCCAACCTGGCTAAGGGCGCATCCGTTGATCGAGAGTCCTTAGCCGTTACCTGACATGCTGATCAGACGGAATCGGCTAGGCGTTCATGAGGTTTTCAAACGTGAGGCGATCCAACGTTTCTATGTCCAGAAGCGTGTGCGCCAACCGCACCATTTTGTCTCGATGCTCCTCAATGATTCCCTTGGCGCGCGCATAGCCGCGATCCAAAATATCTCGGACTTCTTGATCAATCGCCCGCGCCGCTTCCTCGCTGTAATCTCGCCCGTAGGTCATGTCGCGTCCCAGGAAGATGTTCCCGGTCTGGTCGCCGTAGGTGCGCAGACCCAACTCCGAACTCATGCCATAGCGCATGATCATGTCGCGGGCAACCTCGGTTGCCTTGCGTAAATCGCTGGATGCGCCCGTCGTCAGGCGATTGAAGAACACTTCCTCGGCGGCGCGACCGCCTAGCGTGACGGCGATCTGGTCCTCGAAGTATTCGCGTGTTTTCACTATGCTTTCCTCAGGAAGCGGCATCATGTAGCCGCCTGCCTGCCCACGAGGGATGATCGTGATTTTCTGTACGGTGTCCGCATTGGGCAGGAAGAAGCTGACAATGGCGTGCCCGGCCTCATGATAGGCAACCGTTTCCTTGTCGGCGTCGCTGATGACGCGGCTTTTCCGTTCCGGTCCCATCACCACGCGGTCGAAGGCATCCTGGAAATCTTTGGCGTCAATCTGGCGTTTGTTTTGGCGCGCGGCGAAAATGGCCGCCTCGTTCACCAGATTCTCCAGGTCCGCGCCGGCAAAGCCGACGCTCAGGCGGGCGATGTCATTGAAGTCCACGTCGGAGGCGATTGGCTTGCCGCGCGCGTGGACCTTCAAGATCTCCTCTCGTCCTTTGATGTCGGGCAGGTCTACGATAACCTTGCGGTCGAAGCGACCAGGACGCAGCAGGGCTGGGTCAAGGACGTCAGGGCGGTTGGTGGCCGCAATGACGATGATGTTGGTTTCGTTGGAAAACCCATCCATTTCCACCAGAATCTGGTTCAACGTTTGCTCGCGTTCGTCATGGCCGCCGCCGAGTCCCGCGCCGCGCTGCCGTCCCACGGCGTCGATTTCGTCTACGAAGACAATAGACGGGGCGTTTTCTTTGGCCTTGTTAAACAGGTCGCGCACGCGGCTGGCCCCGACGCCGACGAACATTTCCACAAATTCGGAGCCGGAAATGTGGAAGAAGGGGACGCCTGCTTCGCCGGCGATGGCCCGCGCCAGCAGCGTCTTGCCTGTTCCGGGATGGCCGACCATCAACAGGCCCTTGGGGATACGCGCTCCGACCTGGATGAATTTCTCCGGCTCTTTCAGAAACTGGACGATCTCGCGCACTTCCTCTTTGGCCTCGTCTACGCCGGCCACGTCATCAAACGTGACGGTGGGGCGGTCGCCTTCGTTGATGTTGCGCGCGCGGCTGCGGCCAAACCCGAAGATGTTATTACCACCCCCTTGCATTTGGCGGAGGCCACGGGAGAAAATCCAGATCAAGAGGATGATGGGGCCAACGGAAAAGAGGATGCTGAAGAAGGTGGTTCGCCCCGAAGCGTCGTTGATGTAGATGGGCGCGGAGCCAATAATAGCGGTATCGACGCCACTGGCCTGGAGTTGTTGGAAAATGTCTGCGCCTTCATCCTTGACGGAAGCGTATGTGCTGCCATTCTTGAGGATGACGGTGAGGCGGTTGCCGCTGACGGTGAGGCGTTCGACCGATTGGTCTTCTACGTAGGCGACGACTTCGGAAAACGGGATGACTTCGTTGGTGTTCAATCCGCCGCTGAAAATAATTTGCGCGCCCAAGATGAGCAGAATGGCGGTAACGATCCAGACCCAGGGAGGGATAGTAGATCGGTTGTTTTGTTGTTCGTCCATGTCTTTCCTATGAAATGAACCTTTTTGGAAGCTCGCTTACAGGTTGGAGTTGTGCATTATCGCAGCTTCCAGGAAGGTTTAGGCGGTTTGCTCTCTGGCGGCCATGTATGCTTTGTAGATGGGGGAGAGGGCAGCGACTTGTTGTTCGGCGCGGTAGCTGCTGCGTACGAGCGCGCCGCTTTCAACCCATTTGAAGCCGAGTTCGTATCCTTTTTGGCTCAGGGTCTCGAATTCTGCCGGCATATAATACCGTTCAACAGGCAAATGTTTCTTACTTGGTTGCAGGTACTGGCCGATAGTGAGGATGTCCACACCGCAGTCGGCCAGGTCCGCCATCACCGTCACCACTTCGTCCAGAGATTCCCCCAATCCCACCATAATGCCACTTTTGGTGAGGACATCCGGTTCCATCTGTTTGGCCTGACGCAGCGTGGTCAGCGCCCATTCATAATGGTCTTGGGGCTGCACCTTCTTGAAAAGCCGCGGCACCGTTTCGACGTTATGGTTCAGAATTTCGGGACGGGTATCCATCACGATTTTGAGCGCAGCGGCGGAGCCTTTGAAATCCGGGATAAGCACCTCAATGGTGCAGCCGGGCTGGAGTTCACGGATGCGCTGAATGACGAGAGCGAAAATAGGCGCGCCGCCATCTTCCCGCTCATCCCGATTCACGGAAGTGATGACAACATGGCGCAAATTCATCGCCTTTACCGCCTGGGCCACGCGCTCGGGTTCGTTCCAGTCCAGCGGGGCGGGGCGACCCGTTTTGATGTCGCAGAAGCCGCAACTGCGCGTACAGGTGTCGCCCATGATGAGGAAGGTGGCGGTTCCCGCCCCCCAGCATTCGCCAATGTTGGGGCAGCGTGCCTCTTCGCAGACGGTGTGTAATTGCTTGCTGCGCATGAGGTGTTTCAGGTTTTGGTAACTTTCGCCACTGGGCACGCGCACGCGAATCCACTCCGGTCGGCGGCGTGGTTTTTGCGATTCACTTACTTCAATTTCGTTGACGTCTATCAGAGACATCGGCATTTTCCTTGCGCTATGTGGAGTTCGTGAAAATGGAATGTTACGGTGCATTGTACGCGGAAAAGAAAGGGGTGACAACCGCTGTCAACGGCGGTGGCGAGTTTCATACGCTTTTCTAACTCGTCGGTTACAACTCGCGCGTCGGGCGCTCAGGCTGTCATGAACGGTTCCTCATCATCTACGGCAAAATGCCGCCGGTTGAGCCGTTCCACCAGGTCTTGCGCTGCCGTTGGCGCGAGGGCGCGGCCAAAACGGACGGGGCGCACGCCATATTCGAAGGCAATGGCTTTTTCTTCGGCATCGTAGCGCAGGGGGGTGACGTGTTTCATGTCATAGACATCGGTTACACCCAGGAGGGAAACGGGACGGCGCACAATGAATTCTTGCGCATTGATGAAGAGGATTTCGCGGGAGGCGGCGTAGTACTGCCAGTAGCGCCAGAGCCAGCGGCGGGCGAACCAGACCCAGACGGCGAGCCAGAGCAGTAGGAGGATGCGCCACACCCAGATGAACAGGGCGCGGACTTCGAAATTGAACGGGTTGCTGAGAAGCCCCGCGAGGATGATGCCAAACATGCCGGTCCAGACGAGCATGAGGATGGTGTAGATGAGGAAGAGGAGCCAATTGCGTTCTGCCGGCATTACAACCTTCTGCCACTCTGGTTTTTCTTCAATCGTCACTTGTTGATCGCTTAATGTCATAAACCACTCCGGTGGGTGTTAACCGTGGTTAGTGGACGCCGGTTACTCGTCGCGTGCCACGCCTCCGTGTTACAATCCGCGCCCATGAATCGTGCGCGCCATCTTTTCCAGTCCAGCCTTATTGTTATCATCTTTTTTGCCGCTGGCAAGCTCATGGGGTTGGTTCGCGCCCAGTTCGTTGGGCGCGCTTTCGGCACCAGCCCGGCTTTTGACGCCTTCACCGCCGCCAACCAGCTTCCCGAAGTATTCGTCACCCTGATCGCGGGCGGGGCGCTGGCGGCGGCCTTCATACCCGTCTACTCCGCCCACCTCACCGACGAGAAGCAAAAGGAAGCAGCCCAGTTGGCAAACGCCACGCTGACGCTGGTGCTGCTCCTTCTCGGCAGTATTTCGGCATTGGGCATCCTTTTTGCCCCGTTTTTGGTGCGCGTCTGGCTTGTTCCCAGCTACTCACCGGCGCAGCAGGCGCTGACGGCTTCGTTGATGCGCATTATTCTGGTGCAGACGACGTTGTTTGGCGTCAGCGGCGTCCTTAGCAGTCTGCTTAACGCGCATCAGCATTTTGCGCTGCCGGCATTAGCCCCGATTGCCCTGGACATTGGCTACCTCGTTGGCGTCTTCTTCTTCGTCCCCCGCATGGGCATCCATGGTCTCGCCTGGGGGACCGTCATTGGCGGCTTCCTGCACATTCTCATCCAGGTTCCCGCCCTTATCCGCTACCGGTTTCGTTTCCGTCCTTTACTGGGCTTTCATCTGGCGGGGCTGCGCGAAATTGTGCGCCTGATGGGGCCACGTATCGTCACTTTGGGGACCGTGCAGTTCGCCGACCTCTTCATTATTCGCATCACGTCTGGCCTGCCTTCTGGCAGCACGTCCGGCTATTTCTACGGCTACTATTTGCAGCAGCTACCGGAAACATTGCTGGGTACGGCCATTGCTATTGTCGTTTTCCCCACGTTGGCGGAGTTATTCAACGCCGGTGACATAGAAGGGCTGAAGCGCACGGCCATTTCTGCCTTGAGTGTTATCTGGACGCTGACGATTCCGGCGGCGGCGCTGCTGGTGCTGTTGGGCGAGCCGGCCATCGCGGTGTTCTTCCAGCGCGGCGCGTTTGATGCGGCCTCAACGCGGCTGGTGTACAGCATTCTCATCTATTTTAGCGTGCGCGTGGTCAGCGAGGCCAGCCTGGAGATTTTGGCGCGCCTCTTTTTTGCGCAGCACAACACGTTGATCCCCATGCTGGCGGCGTTAGGCTGGTTGGGGGTGAGTCTCCTGCTGTTCCGAATACTGGTGCAGCCGCTGGGGGTGGCGGGGCTGGCTTTGGCGAGTACGGTGGCGTTCACGTTGCAATCGTTGGCCCTGTATCTGCTCAATCGCTGGCGATTGGGTGGGTTGTATGAGCGGGAGCTGTTGGTGAGTGGGGGACGGGCGCTACTGGCGACGGGGGGCATGGCGCTGGTTATTTTGGCGGTACAACGCTGGGTGTCGTCGCCGTTGCTGCTGGTGGTGGGGGGAGGAAGTGCCGGCATTTTCGCGTATGCCCTGCTCAATATCCTCCTCGGTGGACGGGAACTGCCCCAACTATGGCGGCTCGCGCGCCAGCGTACCTGATTGATTGCCCGCGAAGTTTTGAACAACCGTTCATTATCTTAAAATCGGTCTTGACACCCCCTTTTGCCACGGTATAATAGCACATATGTTCAAAGTTTCTGATGCAAAAGGGAAGGCTAAACACGGAGACTGGCGTGTTGCGGAACAGTTACCCACATTCATCCTGACCAATTCGTTGCTCCCCCCAATGACGCTTTCCTGACAGAGTACTGGAAGCCAACCTTTTCCCCCATACCAACCGCACAAGGAGAACAATCCTCATGGCTAAAGCAAACGGTCGTGAAGACACGTTAGGTCGCACCCTGGAATCCCTTACCAAACGCTTCGGCGAAGGTATCATCATGCGCCTGGGCGATGCCCAACATCTCAACGTGGAAGCCGTCCCCACCGGCTCTCTTTCCCTGGACATAGCCCTCGGCGTCGGCGGTGTGCCCCGCGGCCGCGTCATCGAAATCTACGGCCCGGAATCATCGGGCAAGACCACCCTCTGCCAGCACGTCATCGCCGAAGCGCAGAAGATGGGAGGCGTATGCGCCTTTATTGACATGGAGCACGCGCTCGATCCCAGCTACGCGGCCAAATGCGGCGTAGACGTGAACAACCTCTACGTCTCCCAACCGGATACGGGCGAACAGGCGCTGGAGATCGCCGAAGCGCTCATTCGCTCCGGTACGATGGACGTGGTTGTAATTGACTCCGTGGCCGCGTTGGTGCCGCGCGCGGAAATCGAGGGCGAGATGGGCGACTCGCACGTTGGCTTGCAAGCCCGCCTTATGTCCCAGGCGCTGCGCAAAATGTCCGGCGTGATCAAGCAAACGAACACGGTCGTTATCTTCACCAACCAGCTACGCATGAAAATTGGCGTCATGTTTGGCAACCCGGAAACCACCAGCGGCGGCAACGCGCTCAAGTTCTACGCTTCGGTGCGCCTGGACATTCGCCGCATTGAGGCCATCAAGTCGAAGACGGAAATCATCGGCAACCGCACCCGCGTCAAGGTGAAAAAGAACAAGGTCGCGCCCCCGTTCACGGAGTGCGAATTCGACATCATGTACAACGAAGGCATTTCCAAGACGGGCGACGTACTGGACCTGGCGGTGCAGTATGGCCTGGTGGACAAACGGGGGGCGTACTTCCGCTACGGGGATACGCTCCTCGGTCAGGGGCGGGAAAACGCCAAAACCTTTCTGTCGGAAAATCCGGCCTTTATTTACGAGCTGGAGAGCCTTATTCGACAGAATGTGGGCATTGCCAGCTACAGCCTCGATGATGACAGCAATGGCTACTACGAAGAGGCCGACTTGCCCGTGGGCGACTAACACGACAACGAAATTCCCGGCAGGCAACTGTTAAGGACTGACGATGCAATAAAGCACGGCATTGCATTGTCAGTTTGCAGGAAAGGTAAGGAATCAACTTCTTTCCGTTCCTAAGTAAACGTTCAAAAACAACTTAGTGATTTGCAGATTGGTTCAATCTGTGAGATTGAACCAATCTCCGTGAGGTTAATTTCCGTCCTTTAGGGGCGTACGGCGCGGACCAGCCGGAACACTTTGCCGCTGGACCCTGCCGGCCCCAATGCTTGCGTCGTCAGGGCGTAGAGGGAGAGGTTGGCGTCCTGGCCGAATGCCAGAAGATAGCTGTATGGGTTCAGGTCCGGGCTACCCGCGCCGACGGTGAGTGGGGAGCGGACCCATTCGCCCGTGGCCGTGGGCACGCCGGTGAACAGCCGCAGGCGCCCTTGCGCGTCATATTCCCAATCGCCAAAGACGTAGCGCCCCACTAATGCCGGCACATCCTGGCCACGATAGACGAACCCCCCAATAACCGAGCGCCCGACGCTGCGGTCGTATGCCATGATGGGGTCCAGCAGCGGCTCCCCGGTCGCGCCGGTGCTGGCGCAACTCGCCAACGGCGCATCCGCATTCGCCACATCGAAGCAGGTGTACCCTTCGCGGATGCGCCAGCCATAATTGCCGCCCAGCGTTACCTGATTGATCTCCTCATACAGATTTTGCCCCACGTCGGCCACAAGCAAACCATACGCGCCACCGGCATCAAAGGAAAAGCGATATGGATTGCGAAAGCCATACGCGAAAATGAGCGGGTCGCCGCCGCCGCCGCCAAAGGGATTGTCCCAGGGTATGCTGTACGGATGCTGTGGCGCGGGATGGATGACGTCCAGGCGCAGGATTTTGCCCAGCAACGTGTAGAGGCTTTGGCCGTTGCCGGCATCTTCATGCCCGATGCCGCTATCATTTTGCGCCCCACCATCTCCCAGACCCAGATAGAGATAGCCATCCGGTCCAAAGGCCACCTGCCCCCCATTGTGGTTGAACTGAGGCTCTGGAATCTCCAGGATAACTTGCTCCGAAAACAGGTCGGCGCGGTTAACGTCGTCCGCCATCATGCGGAAGGCGGAGAGGCGTCCCGTATGATCGTAATCGGATGGCGTCGCCTCGTTGCGCGGCGCGCTGTAATAAACGTAAAACAACCCCGCGCCATCGCTTCCGGGCGTGGCAAAATCGGGATGGAGGGCAAAACCAAGCAGCCCGCGCTCATCATACCCCGGTTCCAGCGCTACTATGCGCGCGCGTAGGTCCAGCAGCGGTTGCGGCAGCAGCGTCCCGTCGGGAGACAGCACGCGAATCAGGCCGATCTGGTCGGCAATGAACAACCGCCCGCTGCCGTCGCGCGGTTCGGCCAGGTCAACGGGCGCGGTGAAGCCCTCGGCGACCAGTTCCAGGTTAACGAACAGTTGCGCCGGCGCGGGCAAGGTGGGCGTGGGGGACGGCGTGGGCGCGGGCGTGAAGGTGGGCAGAGGCGTGGGGGTGGCGGTGGGGGCGTCCGTGGGGATGGCGCCGGGCGAGGGGGGGATGGTTGGCGGTGGGGGCGGGCGTGTGCCGGCATCCTGGCGCACCGTGGGTAGTGGGGATGGCGTGGGCGTGGGGGGCGCCGACCCGCAGGCCACCAGGAAGTAAAGCGCGATTAGAAGAAGAAAGTAGCGTTTCATGGGCATTTGTTAGTGGTTGCCGTCAGTCGCGGCGGGACTAATTTCCACTTGTCGTGACTGTTTCCGGACATATACTGACGTTGTTCTTGTCGCCGTGCGCCAATCTATTGCCGTGATACCCGAACGATGCGGTCGCTGCCATGTCCGTGGCGCGGAAATGGGTCAATGATATGGAGGTTCTGTCATGTTTAAGCAAAAGGTAACGATTTTGGGGCTAAAAGGCAAATGGTTGTTGGTTTTGGGGATATTGTTGCCGGCATTTTTGCTGATTGCCGGCATTCTTCTCAACACCCTGTACCTTCGCCTGAATCCGCCCTGGGAGTTGGCCGTAGCCCGGCACGACATCAGCGCCCCCGCCGCCGGCCTCTCCCTGCTCTGGTCGCGCGACGACGTGTACATGGTGCGCAGCGAGGCCGGCATCGAACTGTTCAGCGACGGGCGGGACCTGTACTTCCTGGGCAGCACCAGCCCCCACCGTCCGGAGACCATCGTCAAGCTAGATGGTGCGACGGGCGACGTGCTGTGGGGCGACCGCACGCGCTTCTTCTTGCTGCCGCCGCCCAACCTGCTTGCCGGCAGCGACGGGCGCGTCTACGTGGGTTACGAGGGCTTCCAGCGGTTGGACCCGGAGGTAGACCAGCGTCTGGGCGCCGGGCGCGTGACGGCGTATGATGCGCGGGATGGTCATTCCTTGTGGACGCAGACCATCCCCGGAGCCAGGGAGATCATCACCATGAACCTGGATGGTCCGGCCTTGAGCGTCAATGGCTCCACGTCGGACCGTTATTTTTTGTTGGATCAGGTCACGGGGGCCGTGCTGAGTACGGAGATCAAGGAAGTGGGCATTGGCTATACGCTGTTCACGCGGGAAAACTGGCGTTATACGCGGGATACGGCGCGATCATTGCGGGTGACGGACCTGCGCACGGGGGAGCGCCTGTGGGGGCGGGCGTTCCCGCTCGATTGTCTCTATCAACCGCCGTTTGCCGCCGGGCAGGTGATGTTGGTGCGTACGGGGGACGGGCGGCAGAGTGGGCTGCTATATGGACTGGATGTGGCGGATGGCGGGGTGCTGTGGCAGTATGAAACGGCGCGCACGGTTGCCAGCAACGTGGCGTACAACGGCGATCTGGCGTATTTCCTGAATGCGCGGGCGGAGCTGGTGGCGGTGGATGCGGTGACGGGGGCGGTGCGGGAGGTGATGGGATTTATGCCGGCATCTCTCGCCGACGCCGCCAATCGCAGTTTTCAAGTCGCCGCCGCCGGGGACCTGGTATTCGTCTACTTCGGCGATAGTCGCCAGTTGTTCGCCTTTCGTGTAGTCAACTAACCGAGGGTCTGCAAGTACATCAGCAGGGTCGCTTTGAACGCCTCAAAAACCGTTTGGACACTTCGTACACCTTCCGCCATCCGATTCCAGTCCAATTGGAAGCTGTAGCTGTAGAAAACAACATGTCGGAAGCGACGGTAAGGCGATAGTGTTGCTGCCAACCTGTCATCGAACAGTTGAGGGAGGCCTGGATAAGGGCTTGCGAAACGTTGAAATAATTCAACGTGCCAGGTCGCGCCTTGAGGCAGGGGAACGCCATGGAACAGGCTGATCCGCTTCAAGATATTTTCCACGCCGTTGTAAAACTGAGCCAGAAAAGCCGAGGCCGCCGTTACCTCACGTGTGGTTGGTACTCTATTCGCCAGGTCTTGCTGTAGGGAAAGAAGCTCCTCGATGATGATGGCGATAGCTTCTAACTCAATGGCGATTTCCTCCCGAAGTTCGCCTGGGGTCATATCAGTACTTTACCTTCTCTTTCAATGAGTCGCGTCAGTCGGTTGGGTGGGCTTAACGGGATCAGATCGAGCGGTATCTGTAATTCTTCCTCCAGGCGCGCCCCTAAAATGTACAGCTGCCAGCCGGCCACCCCATCGCAAGCCAGGTCAAGGTCCCGTGCCTGTCGCGGGTCAGTCGCGGCGCTGCCGAACAGAATGAGGCGACTCACGCCAAATGCGCGGGCGATTTCAATTGTCCGCTCAATTTGCTCTTGTTGGATAGCCATACATCACCCTTGTTGGATAATCCAAGATACACTCGGAATGACAACGAGCAAGGTGGCAACTTGGGTCATCTAATACGACCCGACGGACGGATCAACTTGCCGCGCATACGCATCAATGCCGCCGGTCAGGTTGAGGACGTTGGTCCACCCTTGCTGCTGTAGCCACGTGGTCACCTGGGCGCTGCGGTTGCCGTGGTGGCAGATGACGACGATTTCCGCCGTTTTGTCGTTGACGACGGATGCCGGCAATGCCTGAATGCCCAACGCCGCCAGCCGACTGAGCGGGGCCAGTTCCACGCCGTCGCCCAGACTCGCGTAACGGAGTTCCATCGGTTCGCGCACATCCAGCAGCACGAGCGCGTCGCCTGCCGCGCGCCGCCGCGCCAGTTCAGGGGGAGTAATTTGGGGGATGCGATTGAAAAATCTCATAATGTGTTAAGTGGGGTGAGGGGGTGGGGGCGAAAGCACGCGCAGACTCGCCGCTCGCCAACGTGCTCTAGCCGCGCCAGGCGGCCAGGAGGAGGCAGAGCCAACCGGAGAGGAAGGCCACGCCGCCGATGGGGGTGATGGCGCCCAGCCAGCGGATTCCGGTAAGGCTGAGTGCGTAAAGGGTGCCGGAGAAGATGAGAATGCCGGCAAAAAGCAGCCACCCCGATCCGTTCACCAACCCACCCGGCCAGCGCGTACTCGCCCAGGCCACCCCCAACAGCGCCAGCGCATGAATCATGTGGTAACGAACAGCGGTGTCGTAGATGGCCCCCAGGTCCGGGTTCTTATCAAAATACGGCCCAAGCGCGTGCGAGCCAAACGCCCCGGCGGCCACCGCCAGAAACATCAACCCCGCGCCCAGCATGACAAATGTTTTCTCCATGTTTTTCCTTCGCAAAGGCAACTACAAGAGATTGGTTCATTCTCAAAGAATGAACCAATCTACGTTTCCCGGTAGTATAGCCAGAAGCGCGCCGTTGGGCGAGTTGCGCGCAAGCTGAGAAAATCGTGAACCTTTGCCCGGGGCGCTTGATGGCACGTTCGCCGCCCCCCCATTTGCCATGCTGGTGTTATAATCCCCCCGACCTTTCTGTGGGTGGGGAACGATTCTGCTGTGTCCGCCGCGGCGTGGCAAAGCGTCAGAATGCCGGCGGTGCAGCAGATGGTTAAGGTGGACTGGATGAAATTGGAGGATGCGAAGTCGCAGCCAATGAAGGAATCAATTACGAATGTCAGGAGTCGCTGGCTCCGCATCTTGCTAATGGTAGGCGTCATTGTGGTGCTTGCCGGCATTTTTTCCCCGCGCGATCATGGCCGTGTGGGCATTGCCGCCGCGAAGGCGCAGTTTCTGGACGTGAAATCGCTCAATGGGCTGGCGCTGAACCAGTCGTTCGTGTACCAACTGGCGCTGGCGGACACGGGGCTGGCGTCGCTGCTGGCGGGGAAGCAGGTTGATTTTGTCTCCGCGGTCCGGCTCAGTTATGGTGAAAGTGGCGATTGGCGGGGAGATGGATGCCGGCATTACAACTGCGCCCTCCTCACCCTCTACAACTACACCGACGGCGGAACCATCGAAGCCCTCCTCAACCTCGACACCCGTAAACTCCTCGACCAATGGCTCAACCCCACCGCCCGCCCCGGAGCCGGCGAGTACACCTTCCAGCGCGCCCTGCAAATCGCCAACAGCGACGCCCGCGTACGCGCCATCCTCGGCGACCTCAGCCAACTGGACATCGCCATGGTTCCCATGTCCGCCTGGCTGCAAGACGACGCCTGCGCCACCGACTGGTGCCTCGACCTCACCTTCCACGCCCCCGACAAAAGCGGCCGCATCTTCCACGTCTTCGTCAACATGCAGCGCGGCCAGGTCGCCCGCACTTTCTACAGCCGCGCCCGCGCCGACCGCCCCTACCAGCCGCCCCTCAACGACATTCTGGCCGCGCAGGGCAACCTGTTCGACAACGGTTGCCACGAGCAGTACGGCTGGGACGTCTGCTGGGACATGACGGCGCACGACGGCGTCAACTTCCGCGACGCCACCTACAACGGCGCGCCCATCTTCTCCAGCATCAAAATCGGCCAGGTGGAAGTCTGGTATCCCAGTTGGCCCGGCGGCTATCGGGACGAAATCGGCTTCCAGGCATCCGTCCCGCCCAAATTCGGCACGCAGGTGACGGACCTCGGCGATGGCTTTGAGGTGCGCCAGTTGTTCACGGAACCGTTCGACTGGCCCAACTGCATCTGCTGCTACCGGTACGAGGAGATTATTACGTTCTACGCCGATGGCGGCTTTGAACCCCGCTTCATCTCCCACGGTCCCGGCTGCGACGACCCCTCCACCTACCGCCCCACCTGGCGGCTCGACCTGAACCTGGATGGACAGGCGGATGAGCAGGCGTGGCTGTGGCAGGATGGCGACTGGTCGCAGTTGCAAACAGAAACGGAATTTGACCTGTATCAAAACACATCTCCGCTGGATGAAAAACTGGCCATTCTCGCCGATGATCTCGCCTACCGCTGGCATCCCACGCGCAATGACCCCTTTGGCGTCGATGAGGCGCGCATTTTTGTGCTAAAAGCCAACGCGGGCGAAGGCGAAGGGTCGATCCTCACCGGCGCGGCGAACACCTTCCAGCCGCCCAGCCAATGGTTGAACGACGAAAGCCTGGTCAATACGCATCCGATTTTCTGGTACGTGCCTATTTTGAAGACGAAGAAGGGCGGTCCCTGGTGGTGCATGCCCGATCCCGCGCCGGAAACGTCCCCTTGCGAAGCGGTGGTGCGCCTGCAGCCGGGCGGGGCGCTGACGGAGCCGACGATGGAGGAACTGGCCCAGATGCCGCCCACGCCCACGCGCGTTGTGCCGCCGACGCCGGCGGCCACGGCCACGCCCACCAAAATCGAAGGTAGCGACGCGCTCACTATCATCAACAATGCCGGCTGCACAAGTTGCCACCAGATCGGCGACATCGGCGAGGCGCACAAAGTCGGCCCTGATCTGTCCAATATCGGCGTAGACGCGGCCGCCCGCCTTCCCGACTTTTCCGCTGCCGACTACATTCGCCAGTCCATTCTGGAGCCGAACGCTTTCCTGGCGCCCGTTTGCCCCAACAGTGGTTGCTTGCCGAACATCATGCCCCAGGATTATGGGCAGCGGCTGACGGAGGACCAACTGCGGACGGTTGTCGCCTTTTTGCTCACGCAGCGCGCGGCTGCTGACGCCGTGTCCACGTCTCTGCCACCAACGCTGCCGCCCGCCGTGGGACAGGCGACGCCGACGCCTATGCCGGCATCATCCGCGCCGCCATCTTCTTCGGGTAGTGGGCTGCTGCTCCCCGTGGCCCTCACATTAGGCTTGATCCTGGCCTTGATTGTGCTCCGCCGCCGCGCCGCCGCCCGCCCGCCGACGGAGTCATCTGAGTGACGTGGTGTTCAAGGTCTATTTCCGCGACCATACGGAAAGTGAATCCCGTTTCAGCCCGCGTGGGATAGTAGGCTAATCGTCGCTTGACAAAACCAATTTGACGGGCTACCATCCACGCCAATAGTTGCCAGAGCGGCCATAGTGCCGGCATTTACAATTGCATAGATGGGCGTTCCACAGCGCCAGGCCCCCACAACGGGGGTGACGCGGCGGAGGTTTCTCACCGCGAGGTGAGATTAAGGCCGGAGTGCAAATGACTCCGGCTGAAAAGCGATTAGATCGGCGGGTGCCTCCCAGGGTGACCACACCTTGACGTCCAGCTCCAGACGAAGCCATGCCCCAAAAGACCCCTGGCAGGTCACAGCGGGCGCGGCAGTGGTGGGAGTCGTTTCCCGTTGACGGTTTTCCGTTGACGGTTAGCCCTCCCTTTTCTCCATTGGGGCGCGACCCATCTCGCACACAATTCAATACAACGGCTCGTGAGCGGACCCATCCGCGGCATTTTGCCCTGGCTCCCGCTTGCGCGCCCCTATGGGGACGAAGACCCGGCCAGGCCGCCAGGCAGCTTTCTGCTTCCTGCCCGCTGCCTGCCGCCTTCCCCCCTCACGTTGGAGGTCATCATGTGTGGAATTGTTGGCTATGTGGGGCCGCGCCAGGCTCCCGACATTATTCTGGAAGGGCTGCGACGGTTGGAGTATCGCGGGTACGATAGTGCCGGCATTGCCGTTCTCTCCCAAAATGGCGGCGTCTCCGTGCAGCGAGAAGTAGGCAAACTGCAGAACCTGGCCGCGCTGCTGGAAGATCATCCTCTGACCGGTCATGCCGGCATTGGACACACCCGCTGGGCCACCCACGGCGCGCCCAGCCAGCGCAACGCCCACCCGCACACCAGCATGCGCGGGCGCGTCACCCTCGTCCACAACGGCATCGTGGAAAACTTCGCCGCCCTGCGCGATGAACTGGAAGCGGAAGGCATCCACTTTCAATCAGAAACGGACACCGAAGTAATCGCCCAGCTTATCGAACGTCACCTGGAGGCGGGGCAGGACCTGGTTACGGCCACGCGCGGCGCGCTGCGGCAACTCAAAGGGGCCAATGCCGTCGTCGTCATGAGCATAGACACGCCCGACGTGCTCATCGCCGCCCGCCTGGGCAACGCCGGCGGCATCACCCTGGGCGTGGGCGCGGATGAGATGTTTATCGCCTCCGACATCCCCGCCATCCTGGAGCAGACGCGGCAGATGGTCTTCCTGGAGAATCGGCAGATGGCCATCGTGCGCCGCGACCGCTATCAGGTGATAAACGTGGACAGCGGCGACACGGTGAGTACGGAACTGCACGCCATCTCCTGGGACCCCGTGAGCGCCATCAAGGGGGAGTACAAGCACTTCATGCAGAAGGAAATCTTCGAACAGCCGCGGGCCATGATCGACACGCTACGCGGGCGGGTTGATTTTGAGCAGGGGCGGGTGTCGCTGCCGGAAATGAACCTGACGGCGGAACTGGCGCGGCGGCTGCAGAAGATCATCATTGTCGCCTGCGGAACCAGTTACTACGCCGGGTTGGTGGGCAAATACCTGCTGGAATCCATCGCCCGCGTCCCCACGGAAGTGGCCTACGCCTCCGAATTTCGCTACTACGACCCGATTGTCGATCCGCACACGGCGGTGCTGTCCATTACCCAATCGGGCGAGACGGCGGACACCCTCGCCGCCAGCGAACTGGCGCGCCAGCGCGGAGCCATCTCCTGGTCCATCGTCAACGTCATCGGCAGCCAGTCGATGCGCCTGGCGGATGGCTATATCGCCATGCACAGCGGCCCAGAAATTGGCGTCGCCAGCACGAAGGCGTTCACGACTTCGCTGGTGGACCAATATCTGCTGGCCTGTGCCCTGGGGCATTTGCGCGGCACGGTCTCCGACGCGCGGCTGGCGCAACTGGTGGATGACCTGGCGCACCTGCCGGATATGGCGGGACGGGTGCTGGACCGCGACGCCGAATATGAGGCGTTAGCCAACCGCTATCACCGCCCGGAGCATTTTCTTTTCTTGGGGCGGGGGATCAATTTCCCGATTGCGTTGGAAGGGGCGCTAAAACTGAAGGAAATCAGCTACATCCATGCCGAAGGGTATGCGGCGGGCGAGATGAAGCATGGGCCGATTGCGTTGATTGATGAGAATATGCCGGTGGTGGCGATTGCCACGCAGGATCAGGTGTACGAGAAGATGGTGAGCCAGATTGAGCAGGCGAAGGCGCGCGGCGGGCGGGTGATTGCCCTGGCCACGGAGGGGGATGAGGCGATTGGGGATAAGGTGGATGATGTGGTGTTTGTGCCGGCATCTCCCCCCTCCCTTGCCCCCATCCTCAACGTCATCCCCCTGCAACTGCTCAGCTACCACATCGCCGTCCGCCGCGGCTGCGACGTAGACCAGCCGCGCAACCTCGCCAAATCCGTCACCGTGGAGTAAACGGCCAATAGCAAATGGGAAACGTAGCTAGATTGGACCAATTTCACCGGAGAAAATTGGTCCAATCGGGCTTAGCCGTTACCGGGAAACGATGAATCGACGCTTTCCCGCGTGAGATCGTCAGTGGCGAGGCCCTTTCATGGGCGAAAGTGCCTCGTCACTCACCCCGCCAGCGGCGGCAGCAGGCGGGCGCTCACTTCGCCGAAGCCGACGCGATAGCCGTCCCCCTGCGCCCAACCTGTGAGCGTGACGCGATCGCCGTCTTGCAGGAATTTGCGCGACTCGCCATTGGGCAAGGCGAGCGGCTGACTGCCGCGCCAGGTCAACTCCAGCATGGAGCCGTAGGAATCGGGCGAGGGGCCGCTGATCGTGCCCGACGCCAGCAGGTCGCCGGGGCGCAAGTTGCAACCCGTGATGGTGTGGTGCGCCAACTGCTGGCACATGTTCCAGTAAAGATAGCGGAAATTGGAGCGGCAGATGGGGTGCGGCGCGGCCATCTGTTCACTTTGCAGATGCACTTCCAGATGAATGTCGTAGGCCCAGTCGCCCACGCTGCGCAGGTAGGGCAGCGGTGCGGGGTCCTGTGGTGGCGAGGGCCGGCGGAACGGCTCCAGCGCGTCCAGCGTGACCACCCAGGGGGAGATGGAGGTCGCCAGATTTTTCGCCAGGAAGGGGCCGAGCGGCTGGTATTCCCATTTTTGGATGTCGCGCGCGCTCCAGTCGTTGACGAGGACGAGGCCGAAGATGTGGTCGGCGGCGTTTTGCACGGGCACGGGATGCCCCAGATCGTTGCCGGGGCCGATGAAGAAGCCCATCTCCAGTTCAAAATCCATCAAGCGGCTGGGGCCAAAGGTGGGGGCGGCGTCACCGTCGCGGATGGTTTGTCCGTGGGGGCGGTGGATGTCTATGCCGCCGGGGATGATGGAGCTGGCGCGCCCGTGGTAGGCGACGGGCAGGTGCAGCCAGTTGGGCATGAGGGCGTTTTCGCGGCCACGGAACATGATGCCCACGTTGGTGGCGTGTTCGCGGGAGGAGTAGAAGTCGGTGTAGTCGCCGATTTGTGCCGGCATTTCCATCACCACATCCGCCTGCCGCCAAAACAGCTTCGACCGCAATTCCGCGTTATCGCGCAGCGTCGGCGTTTCCGCGTCCAGCAGATGCCGCAACGTCGCGCGCACCGCCAGCCACGTCTCACGCCCCGCCGCCATGAACGCATTCAGGCTGGGCTGGCTGAAGAAATCCGTCTCCAGCAAGGCGTAACGCTCCAACTGCGCCAGGTCCAGCACATCGTCGCCAATCGCCACGCCCACGCGCGGCGGGCCACCGGCGGCGGGCCGAAACACGCCGTAGGGCAGGTTTTGGATGGGAAAATGGGATTCGGGGGAGACCGGGATGAAGGATTTTGTAGACATAATCAAATGGGTGAATGGGTGAATGGTTAAGGGGACAGGTGTTGTTGCAAGTCCTGGCGGGGTTCGTCGAAGCTGCAACTGCCGTAGGAGATGAGGGTGGCGGCGCGCAGGGCGTCGATCTCCAGGACGGAGGCGGAGAGGTCGCCCCAGGCGAAGTGAGCGTCGGTGAAGGTGAAGTTGGCGGGGTTTTCGTCGGCCAGGATGGGGGCGATCTCGTCGGCGCGCAGGTGGTAGACGTGGGCGAGGATGGCGGCGCCAAACAGGTTGACGAAGCCGTGCATGTGGGTGTTTACGTCCGCGCTGAAGTGGCGGAAGGGGTGGTGCAGGCCGGCGGTGGCTTTAAGGGGAATGCCGGCATCTCGACAAGCCACAATCGCCGCCGCCACCTGAGTGACGGCGGGGAACGCATCCGCCGTGACGCCGCCGCAGCGTAGTTTGAAGCCCGCCTGCGCGCGAAAATGGTTGTTGTGCGTGGCGATGCGCCAGGCCGTGGGGCGCAGGCGGCTCTCCCAGGTGGCATCGAAGGGGATTTCGTAGAAGGGGCGTAGTCCCGCTTCTTGCAGCGGTGCGCCGACGGCCGTCAACAAACCGGATAGGTCCGCGGCGGCGGGCAGGCGCACTTCGTAGGCGTCGCCGGTCACGCGCGCGCCATACTGCCGGCGCAGCGCCGCCAGCGCGTCCAGGTCGGCGCGCACGCCGGCGAGGAAATCGTCGCCGCCGCTGCCGAGCAGGGAGAGGGCCAACGGATGGTCGGCGTCAAACGGGGCTATCTGGTCGGGTGTTAGCTGACGCAGGCGGGCGGCGGGGAGGATGAAGCGGGCCAGCATCCAGCGGTCGGGATGGCGTACGTAGGTGGCGTAGTTGGCGAGGGCTGCGTTGAGGGGGAGGTTGGCGGGAGGGAAAATGCCGGCATAATCAATCAACCCCGCCATAAACGCATACAAACTTAGATTCACGGACAACATTTGAGAAACCTGAGAAACCGGGTTCTTGGGGAAAACCCGGTTTCTCGCTCATGCCTACAGCGGCTTGAACTGCTCGAACGGCTGCTGGCAATCGTTACAATAGTAAATGGCGCGGCAGAGGGTGGGGCCAAAGCTGTTCTTCAACGTCGTGTTCAGCGAGTCGCAATAGGGGCAGGCCACCGGCTCAAAGAACGTCACCGCCATGCTGCCCCCATGCCGGCGCGGCGGGGCCAGGCCAAACGACTTCAACTTGCGTCGCCCCTCCTCCGTAATCCAATCGCTGGTCCAGGCGGGAGCCAGCGTCATTTCCACGGTCACGTCCGCTATGCCCAACGCCACCACTGCATCCCGTACATCTCGCCGCATCACTTCCAGCGCCGGGCAGCCGGAAAAAGTGGGCGTCATGGTCACGACGACTGCTTCATCCACTACGCTGACCTCGCGCACAATGCCCATTTCCACCAGCGAAACCACCGGAATCTCCGGGTCTTTCACCCGCGATACCGCTTCCCAGACTGCTTCTTCCGTAATCATCATCATCATCATCTTCTTCATTTCGTCCACCAACTCTAACAGGTTCGTCGTGCCGGCAACCTTCGCTAAAGCGGGACTCCCATGCCGTACCACCAACTGACAACCATCAATTACCAACCCGTCCGTTTCCTCCCCCTATCACCATTCCGCCTGCGGGTCGGCGCGGGCGACCATTTGCATTTCCGCGAGCAGGTCCGCCAGATGTGGCGTGTGTTCGTGACGCGAACGGGCGGGCGCGCCCAGCGTTTGTGGCAGACGCAGACCGCTCTGCTGCAAATGGGGCAGTACAATACCCTCCCAATCTCGCTTGACGCCGCTCAATGCCGGCACAATACCCGCTCGCACAAGGGCCTCTTCCTCCGGCAGCGGCTGGAAAAGCTGGTCTACGTAGGGCCACAATGCTTCTAGCGCCACCTGCATCCGACGCGCCGATTCCGCCGTGCCCAAAGCCAATCGCTCCACCCACGTCTGCGCATGACGCAAGTGGTACACTTCTTCGCGCCGAATCTTGGCCGCCGCTTGCGCCAGTGGCGTGTAACGGCTGCTCTCGGCGGCGGTGAGGAAGGCGAATTCGTAGGCGTCGAAGAAGAATTGCCGCAGCATTGTGAAGGCCCAGTCTCCTTTGGGCAACTCGACGATCTGCGTGCAGCGGAATTCGGGCGCATCGCGGAAGAAGGCCAGGGTATCTGGGTCGGAGCCGTCGAGGTCGCCGGCCAGGTTGTAGTAGAGGGAGGCGTGCCCCAGTTCGTCCTGGGCGATGTTTGCCAGGGCGATGTCTTCCTCCAGGATGGGGGCGTGCCCGGTCCACTCGGCGTCGCGGTGGGCAAGGATTAGTTCGTCGTCACCCAGGGCGATCAGTTTCGCCAATAGGGTGTGCCGCAGGGCATCATTCATCTCCATCGTCATTGTCTCCCTCCTGTTGGCTTCCGCCATGCAGCCGCTTCTGCCGCAGAGGGCTGACGGTTCCGTAGGCGGATTGATGGCGGTAGGTCTTGTCAAATGCGGGGGTGAAAAGGCTGTCAATGTCTGCATCGTCGCTGTGGGAAATGGCGGATGCCGGCACTATCCACCACACAAACGCCGCCGCATCCGTAAACTGCGCCACCGCCTGCCGCAGCGCCGCCAACGGCGTCACCGCTTCTACTTCCCCTACATGCTCCACAAACGTCATCGAACGCCGCTGGCTCGTCTTGCGAAACACCAAAAATGTCTGCGTGGGTTGGTCTGCCTCGCCGCCATCCTCACTCTCCGGCGGCGCATCCGCCAACTCCTCCGCCGTGCGGCTGAGGATGGCGGCGGCGGGCGCCACCCAAAGACTGTGGCAGCGGGGACGGCGTACAAACACATCCCGCGCGTTTTGCAGAGCCATCTCCGCGTCCGGCGCGTGTACGGAGCCAATCGCCTGGTGCGGTTTGTCCGGCGTGTCTTGCTTAAACACCTCGTAGCGAGGCCATTGTGTGTCATTCATGCGGTTACTCTCTCCGCCTGCTGACGACGGGCATATGCCTCCAACGCCTCCCGCACCCACAGGCCATCTTCATGCGCCGCGCGCCGCGCCGCCATCCGCTCCGCGTTGCACGGACCATTGCCGCGCACCACCCGCCAGAACTCATCCCAATCAATTGGGCCATGCATCCAATGCCCGCTTACCTCGTCAAAAACCATCTCTGGATCGGGCACGGTGAGGCCAATCGCCAGAAATTCGGGAACCATCTCGTTCACAAATTCCTCGCGCAGCTCATCGTTCGTTTTCGTCTTGACGCCCCAGCGCACCAGCATGGGCGTGTTTGGGGAGTCTGTATCGTGCGGGCCAAACATCATCAAGGCGGGCCACCACCAGCGGTTTAGCGCGTCCTGGGCCATGTGCCGCTGCGCGGGCGTGCCTTGTGCATACTTGACGATCATTTCCTTGCCTTGCTTGAAATGGAACGTCTCTTCCGCGCAAATGCGCACCATCGCCCGCGAATAGGGGCCGTAGGAGGCGTGCGCCAACATCGTCTGATTCTTGATGGCCGCGCCATCCACGAGCCAGCCAATCATGCCTATGTCCGCCCATGTCAGCGTGGGGTAGTTGAAGACGCTGGAGTATTTGGCCTTGCCGGTGAGCAAAGCCTCCAACATCTCTTCCCGCGTGACGCCCAGTGACTCGGCCGCGTGGTAGAGGTACTGCCCGTGGCCGCCCTCGTCCTGCACTTTGGCGATGAGGACCATTTTGCGGCGCAGGCTGGGCGCGTGCGGAATCCATTTGCCTTCCGGCAGCATGCCCACCACTTCGCTGTGCGCGTGCTGGGAGATCATGCGAATGAGCTGCCGGCGGTACTCATCCGGCATCCAGTCGCCCGGTTCAATCTTCTCGCCGCGGGCGATGCGGGCTTCAAATTCGGCCAGTTTTTCTTCTTCGGTCATAACAGGTCGCCTCTCTTGGATTGGAGAAGTGGAAAGGAAGTGGGTGTTGCTGTATGTGTCGAGCATGCCGTGCTGCTTGTCGCACGGTGGTCAATCATGTGAAAAAGGGCACAATTGTCAAATTATTCAGCTTATTGTAGCGCAGAGGCGGGCGTGAGCGCCACTCCTTTTGCCTGAAATCCGGGTGGGAACGGGCATAATTGGGCGCGGAGGCATGGCAAATTGATACCATTGGAAGCGCGCCGTTGCCAAAGGCGGTGGCGCTTCACGAACGCGAGTCCGGCGCTTTCGACCTGTTCCATGGGGAAAAGGGAAGCCGTGGGGGACAGGTCGGCGTTTTGAATTACGCGGTGATGGTTTGCCGGAGGGCGAAGGTGGGGAGGGAGAGAACGGCGCAGGCGGGCATGGTGAGTTGGCGCCAGAATGGGAGCGGGTCCAGGTTGTTGTGCGCGGCGATGAAGAGGGAGAGGACCGTGCCGTGCGTGACGATGGCCAGGGTTTGGTGGGGATATTGGCGTAGGAGGGCGGCGATGCCGGCATCAAACCGAACACGAGCCTGATCCGCGGACTCTTCGCCAAAAACCACGTCATGCGGATGGGCAAAGAGGCGGGCAATGGCCGCCTGGAAATCGGCGGCCTCATCAAACCAGGGGGCGGTTTCGCGCCGATGCTCGTGCAGGTCGGGGGCGGGGGCGCAGGGCAGGTCCAGGACGGCGGCCATGATCTCGCCGGTGCGGATGGCTTTGGGTTCGTGGCTGGTGAGGATGCGGGCGGGGGCGTAGGGAGCCAGATGGCGGCGGGCAAAGGCGGCGCATATCGGTTCGGCGGTGGGGGTGAGGGTCCAGCGAGATGCCGGCATTTCCCGCACCACCCGCGACGGACCATGACGAATCAGCAGCAGCCGGGATTCCACCTGTGCGACACCTACGGCAGCGAATCCAGCGCCCACTGAATCGGGTACGAATTCTCGTTCAACTTCAAACCCTGCTGGTACGCCGCGCGCGCGCCACTGATGTCTCCCAAGAACGCCAGCGCGTGCCCCTTGTACAGATACGTTTCCTCGACATTGCGTCCCCCCGTCGTCTCCAGCGTCGTATCCGCCATCGTCAGCATATCCTGGTAGCGCCCCACCTTCATGTAGGCAATATAGGGGCGGAATTCGTACCACAACATACGCGGGGGAATGCCCAGGATGAAGGATTGATCAAACGCCGCCGCGCCCTGCTCGTAATAGTCGCGCGTGCCCGTTTGCTCGCCCAGGCGGGTCAGACTCGTGCCCAGGTTGAACCAGGCGAAAGCGTCCGTCTGGTTGGCTTCGATGGCTGCCTGCGCCCGCAGCGCCGCATTCTGCCACATCTTGATGGGATCATTCAGGTCGCCCAGGATCGCCTGCACCAAATTTTCCTGGTACGGCTGGTAAATGACAAAGAAAGAGTAGTTGAACTCCTCCCAGGCGGCGTTGATTTCGTCGTAGGTGTCCTCGCGCCCGCTGTCATCCCAGGGGCCAAGATAGGTGTCCTGGCTGCGAAGTGTGCGAGCCTCCTCGTCGTAGCCATAAACGGTGAGATAATGGCCGTACCAGCCCTCGCGCTCGTTTGGCTCATACCCCTTCTCAATGATTACGGGGATGCCGTTGGCGATAAAGGTGCGGATGAGGTCAATCGTGCCGCTGCTGTGGGCGGAGGAGCGCAGCCCGGTCTGTTCGTTCACGTAGTCCGCCATCTGCCACGGGCTGACGTTGCGGTCTTCGGGATTGGGCTTGAGGTAGGCGGCGGCCTCTGTCTGTGTCGTGGGGTCGCCCCAGAAATTGAGGACCATGGAGAGGTTGGCGGGGCCGCAGTTGTTGAAGTTTTGCGGGCGGTTTTTCAGCCCTTCCAACGCTTTGGCGGGGGGTTGGGCGGCCAGGACGACGGTCTCCGTGGGGATGGCGATGGGGGTCGGCGTGGCGGTGGGGGCCGGGGTGGGGATGGTGGTGGGGGCCGGGGTGTTGACGTCCGCCGTGGCGGCGGTGGGTTCGGGCGTGACCGGCGCGGCGGTGGGCGTGGGGGGCGTGGGGGGCGTGGTGGCGGTGGGATTGGCGAAGTCGAGCGTGGGCAGCCCGACCTGGCCTTTTTGGGCTAATGCGCCACTGGGAACGGGCAAAGATGCCGGCAGCGGCGTCGTCACCAAATCAAACACCGGCCGCAAAATGGGCGCGCGCGCCTGCAAGCGCACCGTCAGGCTGCCCGGCAGCGCCTGCACCACGCGCGGCAGCGCCAGCAGCCCCAACCCCAACACAGCTTGGGCCAGGGCTAATAAAATGATAATTCGCTTTGTCTTTTGACTCATCGTGTCATCCTGTTGGAAAAAACCCGATTTCGGACCTGGGCGTCGGTCAGTTACCGTCGGTCATTTGCGCCAGCGCCACCTGCGCGGGTTGATAGTTCGGGTTGAAGGCGACGGCGCGTTGCAAATTGCGGCGGGCTTCCTCAGCCTGCCCCAACGCCTGCTGCGCCAGCGCCTTGTAGTAAAACGCTTCCTCGAAATAAGGGCGATCTTGCAGCGTCACGTCCGCCAGTAGAATCACGTCCGCATAACGCCCAACCTGATAGTAGGCTTCATACGGGCCAAATTGATACCACAACATGCGCCAGGGCAGGCCGATATTGCGCGCCTGATCGAAAGCCGTGGCCGCCCGCTCATACTCGCCCAGCGCGTTGTACACCGTCCCCAGGTCAAACCAGAGATAGGGATTTTGCGGGTCGGCGCCGAGGAGCGATTGCACCGTCGTCAGTGCCCTTTGCCACATGACGGCGTCGTCCATGTCCGCGCCCATGATGCGGGCCACTGTCTCCGCCTGTTCGGGACGGTAGAGGGCGATGTAGTTGTTGTTAAACTGTCGCCAATAGGTTTGCAACACATCGTAGGGAATGGTGCGCCCCTGGCGATCACCGTTCTCACCGGGCACGGCACTGGTTCCCAACCAGGAATCATACACCCAAACCTGCCCACGGGCATCATCGTAGGCGACGACGAGCAAATAGTGGCCGTACCACTCCATCCAGGCGTATTCGCCGGGCGGGTCGAGGCCGAGTTCAATGATCACGGGAATGCCGTTGGCGATAAATGCCCGCAGTTGGTCCAGGGTGCCGTTGGTGCGGTAGCGCGCGTCCAGGTTGGGCTGATCGTGCGCGTAGGCGGCTAACTCCCAGGGGGACACGTTGCGGTCTTCCGGGTCGGGCTTGACCACGCGGGCCACGTCGTACTGGCTCACGCCGATGTTGAAGTAGCTGAGGGCCATGGCCAGGGTGGCGGGACCGCAGTTGTTCCAGTCTTGGAATTGGTGATAGACGGGAGAGATACGCGCTTGTGCCGGCAAAGGCGTGGGCGTGATGGTGGGCGTGGGGGGGATGGAGGTAGGCGATGGTGGCGGGAGCGGGGTGGCGGTGGACTGCGCCAGCGGTCGCGGTGTGAGCGTGGGCGGGGGCGGCAGTGGGGTTTCTGTGGGGGCGGGGAGGCCGACGGGCTGCGCCAGGAGCTCCGCCGCGCCCTGGACGACGGCGACGGTGGGCAGGGCGGAGACGTGTTCGCGCACGCCGAGGGCCTGGATGGGTTCGGGCAGGCGAGCGACGTAGCGGCTGGGGATGGCTTTGAGGATGGTGGGGAGTTGCCAGGCGATGATGCCGGCAATTACCAATCCCCCAACCAGTATTGCGAACAGGGTGCGTCGTTTCATTGCATCCGTAAGACGGCCAATTTTGCCATGATTATCCGGTGTGTACGAAAAATGCCGGCAGCGGCACAGCCACCCCAACCAAAACGCCATTATAGCCACAACCCCCACCCATACCCGCCCAATTTCCCCCGCCCTCGCGAACTCTTACGCAACGCTCACGTAGCCCAAGATTGGTTCATTCTCCGAGAATGAACCAATCTAAAAAGGGGAAGCTATGTTTAGACAGTGTGACTATACAGATCATCTGCCCAGATTGGACCAATTTGCTCTGGTTGAATCTTATTGATGTCTACAAAATTGGTCCAATCTCTCGGAGACGTGAATAGTTACTAGACAGTTACGTACTGAACCTGTGCTATACTTGCGACCATTCCACGAAAGATTGGGTCAATCTGTAAGGGACAACAACGGATGGCGAACAACAACCAGGAAGAGCCAATTGAAAAGCAGCTATGGAAGGCGGCGGATAAGCTACGGAAGAATATCGACGCGGCGGAATATAAGCATGTGGTGCTGGGGCTGATTTTTCTGCGGTATATCTCAGATGCGTTTGCGGCGCTGCACCGCCGTTTGGTTAGCGAGCAGCACCTGGGAGCGGACCCGGAGGATCGGGACGAGTATCGGGCGGAGAACGTTTTCTTTGTGCCGCCGTCGGCGCGGTGGGGCTATTTGCAGGCGCGTGCCAAAGCGCCGGAGATTGGCAAAGACGTGGACAGCGCGATGGATGCTATTGAGCGGGATAACGCCAGCCTGCGCGGGGTGCTGCCGAAGGTGTACGCGCGCGGCAACCTGGACCCGACCAGCCTGGGCGGGCTGGTTGACTTGATTAGCAACGTGGCCCTGGACGCGGCGCAAGAGCGCAGCGCGGACGTGCTGGGTCACGTCTTTGAGTATTTCCTGGGGGAGTTTGCCCTGGCGGAGGGGAAGAAGGGCGGTCAGTTTTACACGCCCAAGAGCGTGGTGAAGCTGCTGGTGGAAATGCTGGAGCCATTTCAGGGGCGCGTTTTGGACCCGTGCTGCGGCTCCGGGGGGATGTTTGTGCAGTCGGAGACGTTTGTGGCCCGGCACCAGGGGCGGTTGAGCGATATTTCCATCTACGGTCAGGAGAGCAACCTGACGACGTGGCGGCTGGCGAAGATGAACCTGGCGATTCGGGGCATTGATAGTTCGCAGGTGGTGTGGAACAATGAAGGCTCGTTCCTCAATGACGCGCACAAAGATTTGAAGGCGGATTACGTAATTGCCAACCCGCCCTTCAATGATAGCGACTGGAGCGGGGACTTGCTGCGCGGGGACGCGCGCTGGCAGTATGGGGAGCCGCCGAACGGTAATGCCAACTACGCCTGGATACAGCATTTTGTGTACCACCTCAGCCCCGGCGGGCAGGCGGGTTTTGTGCTGGCGAAGGGGGCGCTGACCTCGAAAACGTCCGGGGAAGGGGATATTCGGCGGGAATTGGTGGAGGCGGGGCTGGTGGATTGCGTTGTGAATTTGCCGGCAAAGCTGTTCCTGAACACGCAAATTCCCGTCTCGCTCTGGTTCCTCAGCCGCAACCGGGCCAACGGCAAGTTCCGCGACCGGCGGCAGGAGATTTTGTTCATTGATGCGCGCAACCTGGGGCACCTGATTAACCGGCGCACGCGCGAGTTTTCCGACGAGGACATTGCGGCCATCGCCGGGGCCTACCACAACTGGCGCAACCGGAACGGGAAATATGAGGACGTGGCCGGCTTTTGCAAGGCGGCGCCGCTGGCGCGGGTGCGGGAACTGGACTATGTGCTGACGCCAGGGCGGTACGTGGGGCTGCCTGATGAGGAGGATGATTTCGACTTCGCCGAACGCTTCGCCGCGCTCCAAGCAGAATTAGCATTCCAAATTGCTGAAGAGACCCATTTGAATATGCTTATTCAAGAGAATTTAGCAAAGGTGATTTTCGATGATTCAGTGGGTTGAGTTCAGCTTGGAAGATTTGGCTGAACTGCACGATTATAGAAGAGTACCTCTCAGTAGTATGGAACGTGCTGCTAGACCTGGTCCCTATCCATATTACGGAGCATCGGGAATAATTGACTATATTGATGACTATCTGTTTGATGGTCACTATGTGTTGGTATCAGAGGATGGTGAGAATCTAAAATCGAGAAACTCTCCTATCGCTTTTAAGGCAACTGGCAAGTTTTGGGTCAATAATCATGCACATATTCTCAAAGCAAGAAAAGAGTATCTCAATGCTCTACTCGTTTATTATTTTCAGAATCTCGACCTGCACCCTTATATAACTGGAGCGGTTCAGCCAAAACTTAACCAGACCAATCTTCTATCAATACCCTTCTTTCTACCCAAGCGCGAGGAGAACCAAAGAGCCATTGCCGGCATTCTCTCCTCCCTCGACGACAAAATCGACCTCCTCCACCGCCAAAACCAAACCCTCGAAAACATCGCCCAAGCCCTCTTCCGCCACTGGTTCATTGATAATGCCGAAGACAGCTGGGAAGAATATAGAATAGGCGATCTTGTTAGCCATTTAAGGCGGAGTGTAAAACCAAGCGATCACCCTGGCGAGATATTCACACATTTCAGTATTCCCGCGTACGATAACGGGAAAATGCCTATTAGAGAGTTGGGAAGCGAAATTAGAAGCAACAAGTATCAAATCACACCATTTTCAATCCTGGTTTCAAAGCTCAATCCACGTTTCCCCAGAATTTGGGATATCTACTTCGAGCCAGAATCTAATTCGATTTGCTCAACTGAATTTCAGGTGTTTAGACCGACGCCTCTAGGAAATTTCGGGTTTCTTTATCACTTATTTAAGTCAAAAGAAGTAGTCGCTGAAATGCAAATATCCGCTTCTGGCACAAGTGGCAGCCATCAACGTGTCAGCCCAGAAGATATTCTTAGTATTTCTTTTTTAGCACCCGATCAAGAAGCAATTACTCGATTTTCAAGAATGATTGATCCCTTAACCCTTAAAAGAGTTAAGAATCTAACTCAGGCTCAGACACTCGGAAAACTGCGTGATACGTTGCTGCCCAAGCTGATGAGCGGCGAGGTGCGCGTCCGCTTTCCCCGATCAGATCATATTTAAAGCCAGACCATCCCATAAGGAGAACAATAAATGAGTGATGAAGAATTGGAAATGGTTCCTAATTCAGACAACTTTATCCTTTACACTTCCGGGGATGGCGTGGTCAAAATTGGCGTCATTATTAAGGGCGAAACAGTCTGGCTGACACAGCAGCAACTTGCCGATCTCTTTGGACGGGATAGAAGCGTTATCACCAGGCATTTGCAGAACATCTTTGAGAGCGGGGAATTGGATGAAGAGAGCAATGTGCAAAAAATGCACTTTGCTCATTCTGCCAAGCCGGTCACTCTCTATAATCTGGATGTCATCATCTCTGTCGGCTACCGCGTCAATTCCTATCAGGCCACCCAATTTCGCATCTGGGCAACGAATACGCTGAAAGAATTCGTACTCAAAGGTTTTGTGCTGGACGATGAGCGGCTCAAACAGGGGGGGCAGCCATTTGGGCAAGATTACTTCAGAGAATTGCTGGAACGTATTCGCGAAATTCGCGCCAGTGAGCGACGTTTTTACCAAAAGATCACCGATATTTATGCGCAATGCAGCGTGGATTATGACGCCCGCGCGCCAATCACCAAACAGTTTTACGCCACAGTGCAAAACAAGCTCCATTGGGCTATCACGGGGAAAACGGCTGCTGAAATCATCTATTCATCAGCCGATGCGCAGAAAGTCCACCTGGGGCTGACCACCTGGAAGAACGCACCCGATGGCAAAATTCTGAAAAGCGACACAACTATCGCCAAGAATTATCTCAGCGAACAGCACATCAAAGAGCTAAACCGCATCGTCTCCGCTTACCTTGATCTGGCCGAAAATCGCGCGGAACGGCATATCCTGATGACGATGGCAGATTGGGTCACCTTTCTGGATCGCTTTCTGGAGCTATCCGATTACCCCATCCTCGCTGATAGAGGCAAAATCAGCGCCCTTGAAGCTAAATTGAAAGCGGCGCAAGAATATGACAAATATCGCCAGATTCAAGACCAAATCTACCTGTCAGACTTTGACAAACAGGTCAGAGCTTTAACTTCGGGGCAAAGCGAAGATGGCTCGACTCAGTAGCCTGCGCGACCCCACCACGCGGCGGCGCATCCTGAAGCGGTTGCCGCGCCTGGAACAAGGCCATTACGGTGACGTGAAACCGGTGGGGGAAGGCGTACACGAACTGCGCTTCTTCTTTGGCGCTGGCTACCGCGTCTACTTTGGCGAAGATGGCAATACCATCGTCGTCCTCCTCTGCGGCGGCGATGAAAGCAGCCAGCGCCGCGACATCCAACAGGCGCAAGCCTGCTGGCAGGAGTACAAAAGCCATGCCTGATTACCGTACTTTGGACGACGTTACCGTCGATTACTTCAGCCAACACCCGGACGAAATTGAGGCCTTTCTCAGCGAAGCGTTCGCCGATTACGCGCAGGACGGCGACTCCGCGACGCTGCTCTCTACCCTGCGCGTGATCGCCCGCGTCAAGGGCATCTCCAACATGGCCGCCGAAATCGGCATGACGCGCCAGGGGCTGCAAAAGGCGCTTTCCGTCAAAGGCAACCCCCGCCTGGACAGCATCAACGCCATTATGCGGGCGATGGGCTACCAGCTCATGCCCCACCGCCTGGAAAGCGCCGCCTGATGACCGTAGATCACAAACTCAATGAAAACGCCATTGAAAACCTGGCCATTGAACGGCTGCAGGCGCATGGATACGGCTACCGCTACGGCCCGGATATGGCCCCGGATGGGCATGCCGCCGAACGAAATAGCTTCGCGGATGTGCTGCTGATTGGTCGCCTGGAGCAAGCCATCGCCCGCCTGAATCCCGCCGTGCCCGCCGCCGCCCGCGTTGAGGCGCTGCGAGCAGTGCAGCGCCTGAATGCCCCCGACCTGACGGCGAACAACGAAATCTTCCACCGCCTGCTCACGGAGGGCATCTCCGTCACGTACCAGAAAGATGGGCAGGCGCGCGGCGACCTGGTGTGGCTGGTGGATTTCGCGCACCCGGAAAACAATGACTACCTGGCGGTGAATCAGTTCACGGTGGTAGAAAACAACGTGAACAAGCGGCCCGACGTGGTCCTGTTCATCAACGGCCTGCCTCTGGTCCTCATAGAGCTGAAAAACGCCGCCGATGAAGACGCCACCGTTACCACGGCCTTCAAACAGGTGCAGACGTACAAGGCAACCATCCCTTCCCTGTTGGCTTACAATGGATTGGTGGTGCTGTCTGATGGATTGGAGGCGCGCGCGGGGTCGCTTTCTGCCGGCATCAGCCGCTACCTGGCCTGGAAAACGGTGGATGGCCTGGTGGAAGCCTCCCCCCTGGTGCCGCAACTAGAAATCCTCATTCGCGGCCTGCTCAATCCCCACACCCTGCTGGACCTGATCCGCTATTTCACCGTTTTTGAAAAAAGCAAACGAGAAGACCTGGACACAGGCATTGTTACCGTCGAAACGGTGAAAAAGGTAGCCGCCTATCACCAGTATTACGCCGTGAACAAGGCGGTGGAATCGACGCTGCGCGCGGTTGGTCTGGACGATCCGGGGCCGGCAGTCAAGGAATCCCCAGACCGTTACGGTCTGCCGTCGGTGCAGGAACAGGCCGGCGGGGACTGCCGGGCCGGGGTGGTGTGGCACACGCAGGGAAGTGGTAAGTCGTTGTCGATGGTGTTTTATGCCGGCAAAATCATCCAGACCCTCCCCAATCCCACCCTGGTCGTGATCACCGACCGTAACGACCTGGATGACCAGTTGTTTGATACCTTCGCCGGATGCCGGCAGCTCCTGCGCCAGGACCCCGTTCAGGCGGAAAGCCGCGACCACCTGAAAAGCCTGCTCAGAGTCGCCTCCGGCGGCGTCGTGTTCACCACCATCCAAAAATTCCAACCGGACGCTTCGACAGGCTCAGCGCAATACCCTATGCTGAGTGAGCGGCGCAACATCATCGTCATCGCCGATGAAGCGCACCGCACCCAATACGGTTTTCAGGCCAAAACCCTCGACGAAAAAGACGACGCGGGAAACGTCATCGGCAAGAAGGTGGTCTATGGGTTTGCCAAGTACCTGCGCGACGCCCTGCCCCACGCTACCTACCTCGGCTTCACGGGCACGCCCATCGAATCCACGGACGTAAACACACCGGCCGTTTTCGGCCATTACGTGGACGTATACGACATTGCCCAGGCGGTGGCCGACGGGGCGACCGTGCCTATCTACTATGAAAGTCGGCTGGCGAGAATTGAGTTGGATGATGCCGGCAGGCAGCTTATCCGCGACCTGGACGAAGACCTGGATGAAGAAGACCTGACGGAATCGCAACAGGCGCGGGCCAGATGGACGCAGTTGGAAGCGTTGGTGGGCAGCGAGCAGCGGCTGCGGAACGTGGCCCAGGACATCGTCACCCATTTTGAACAGCGGCAGAGCGTTTTTGCCGGCAAAGGCATGATCGTCACCATGTCCCGCCGCATCGCCGCCGACCTCTACCGTGAAATTGTCGCCCTGCGTCCGCAGTGGCACAGCGACGACCTGACCAAAGGCGCCATCAAGGTGGTGATGACGGCGGCTTCATCGGATGGTCCAGAGATGGCCCGCCACCACACCAACAAAGCGCAGCGGCGCGTCCTGGCGGAGCGGATGAAGCACCCGCACGACGAACTGCAACTCGTCATCGTGCGCGATATGTGGCTCACCGGCTTCGACGTACCCTCGCTGCACACCATGTACATGGACAAGCCGATGCGGGGGCACAACCTGATGCAGGCCATCGCCCGCGTCAACCGCGTCTACGAGGACAAGCCCGCGGGCCTCATCGTCGATTACCTGGGCATCGCCGCCGATCTGAAAGAGGCGTTGGCCTTCTACGGCGACAGCGGTGGCCGGGGGGACCCGGCGCTGGCGCAGGAACAGGCCGCAACCCTCATGCTGGAGAAGCTGGAAGTCGTCTCGCAAATGTTTCAGGAAAGATTGGTCCAATTTTCAAAATTGGACCAATCTGGCTTCTCGTATGAAGCATACTTCAGCGCCGACACCGCAGAGAAGCTGCGCATCATTCTGGCCGCGGAAGATTTCATCCTGGGCCTGGAAGATGGCCGCCGCCGCTACGTTAACGAAGTGACGGCGCTCTCGCAAGCGTTTGCGATTGCCATTCCCCGCGAAGAAGCGCTGGGTGTGAAGGACGAGGTCGCCTTTTTCCAGGCGGTGAAGGCGCGCCTGGTGAAATTCGACCGCACGGGCACGGGGCGCACGGGGGAGGAATTGGAGAGTGTGATTCGCCAGGTGATTGATCAGGCGCTGGTGTCGCAGCAAGTGGTGGATATTTACGACGCTGCCGGCATTCGCAAGCCAGACATCTCCATTCTCTCCGACGATTTCTTGCAAGAAATCAGGAGCATGAAGCACAAAAACGTGGCTCTGGAGCTGCTGAAAAAACTGCTCAGCGATGAAATCAAAGCGCGGGCGAAAACAAACCTGGTGCAGAGCCGCAGCTTGCTGGAGATGTTAGAACAGGCCATCAAGCGGTATCATAACAAGGCGATCACCTCCGCCGAAGTCATTGAAGAACTCATCAACCTCGGCAGAGCCATTCGAGACTCTGATAAAGCCGCGGCGGAGATGGGATTGACCGATTATGAGTACGCCTTCTACACCGCCGTGGCCAATAACGAAAGCGCGCGCCAGTTGATGCAGCAAGAAAAGCTGCGCGAACTGGCCGTCGTCCTCACCGACAAGGTGCGCCAAAACACGAGCATTGATTGGACGATCAAGGAAAGCGTGCGCGCCCGGCTGCGCGTGATCGTCAGGCGCACGCTGCGGCAATATGGCTACCCACCCGACATGCAGCAATTGGCCACGGATACCGTTTTGCAGCAGGCAGAAATGATCGCCCATGAGTTGATGGCCAGTTAGTAACCGCCCAAAAATAGCTTCACATTTTTGCGGACGGTTACTGACAAGCTGTCCGCACATTTCCGCTAATTTAATTGCGGACAGCCACTTAACGTCAGGCAACTGACGATGATGCCGTACCACCTGCGCCCGTTCCGCCCCGCCGACCAGCCCGCGGCCCGTGCCCTGATTCTGGCGGGGCTGGCTGAGCGTTTCGGCGTCCTCATCCCCGGCCTCAACCCGGACGTGGACGACATCACGCGCCATTATCTGGAGCAGGGGCACGGCTTCATTGTCGCCGAATGCGCTGGCGTTCTCGTGGGTACGGGGGCGCTGCTGGTGCAGGCGGATGGCGTGGGGCAATTGGTGCGTATCTCCGTGGCGCCCGCGCAGCGACGGCGCGGGTTGGGGCAGGCGTTGGTGCGGCGGCTGTGCCGGCATGGCCGCGAGCGGGGTTTGCGGCGGCTGGTGCTGGAGACCAACGAGGCGTGGCCGGATGCGATTCGCCTTTATCAGCGGTGCGGCTTTACGATTTACGACCACCGTGATGGGGAGGTTCACTTGTGTCTGACGCTATGAGTGTGGCTACGTTTCGGTTTTATGGGGAGTTGAATGATTTTTTAATGCC
The DNA here is from genome assembly GCA_020634515.1 of Ardenticatenales bacterium. Taxonomy (NCBI): domain Bacteria; kingdom Bacillati; phylum Chloroflexota; class Ardenticatenia; order Ardenticatenales; species Ardenticatenales bacterium. Next base: position 85,565 of record JACKBL010000006.1, read on the forward strand.
GGCACAACGCCAAACAGACATCACGCGGACATTTCAAGAGCCGGTATCCGTGAAGCACTTGATTGAGGCGCTGGGCGTTCCGCATACGGAAGTGGATGGCATCCTGGCCAACGGCCACCCCACCGACTTCCACCACCTGGCCGCCGACGGGGATCGCTTCGCCATCTACCCCACCTTCACCAGCCTGGACGCCCCCTCCTGGCCGCGGCTGCGCCCGCCCCTGCCCCGCCCGCCGTGCTTCATCCTGGACGGACACCTGGGGCGGTTGGCAACCTATCTGCGCCTGCTTGGCTTTGACACCCGCTACGAAAACGACAGCGACGACGCGGACCTGGCGCAGTTGGCCGGCGCGGAGCAGCGCGTCCTCGTCACCCGCGACCAGGGGCTGCTGATGCGCAAAATCGTCACCTACGGCTGCTGCCTCTGGTCCCGCGATCCGCGTCAGCAACTTCTTACCGTGCTGCGTCGCTTCCAACTCACCGCCGACGTGCGCCCCTGGCGGCGCTGCCTGCGCTGCAACGGGCTGCTGCATCCCGTGGACAAAGCCGCCGTACTGCCCCGCCTCCAACCCAAGACCCGCCTTTACTACGAGGAATTCCACCAATGCCAGGCGTGCGGCCACATTTATTGGAAAGGCTCCCATTACGGGGCGCTGCAAGCGTTCATCGCCGACGTGCTGGCTCAGGCCGCCCGCGCGTAAAGATGCGCGTTCCCCCGCTTCCCCACTTGCGTAATCTGGCCCATCTCCCGCAGGCAGTAGACCATTTTTTGCGCCAGCCAGCGCGGCTCGCCCAGGCTCGCGGCCAGGTCCGCGGTGGAAAAGGGGCGCGGCAGGTCGGGCGGCAGCAACGCCAGGCAGTCCGCCGGCGATTGCCACAGTAAATTATCCACGACGTTGAGCAGTCGCCGTTCCTGCGTCACCCAACCGCGCCGCCGCCAGGCGCGTTGCCCATCAAAGACGCGCGCCTCCTCCTCTTGGATCAACAAAATGTGCAGCGAGGTGTCCGGCAGCGTCAAGAACGTGGGCATGCGCACCAGTTCCGCGAAGACGTAGGCGGGACCCCGGCGGGTGGGGGATTTGCGGCGGCTCAGGGGGCGGCCATCCGCATCCAGTTTGATGATCCATTTTTCCTGGGGAATGGGATAGACCAGGCGCACCGGATGCGCCCGCGCCAGCCGTGTCAGCTTGCGCCGAATGGCCGTGAAATTGCCTGTCTGGATTTCGATGAGCAGATCCCCGCGCACGATGTCAATGATGGACCCCGCCCGTGGCGCTTCCAGTTCATCCCCCGCCTGCGCGTACCACTGTTTCAGCGCCAGATGCAGCGCCTTTTCGTTGTAGGTGTTGATGCCGGCCACGTGCCCTAGTTCAGCCCGTTATCTTCCATACGCTCGCAATGGAGCATTCCAACAGGATGCGTTGATCCCATCAGGCCTGCTCGAATTGGTTGATGACAATTTCGCCTTCAGGAAACTCGGCTATGATTTTCAACGTCCCGCCCATTGCGGACAGCAACTTGCGCAGGGTACTTACACGCATGTCAGTCTGGTTTTCCATCTTGGATAACGCTGCCTGATTGACTTTGAGGATGTTCGCCAGGTCTTGCTGCGTTAGATGCCGAGTCTGGCGTAGTTCTTGCAGCGCCATGCTGGTCAGCATGGCTTGTGCCCGCTCCTCAATTTTATCGCGTCGCTCTGGCGACATGCCTTCCTTGCGTTTGCTAAACGACTTCGCCATTAAAGCAGTCCTTGGTAACCGTTCAAAAACAACTTAGTGATTTGCAGATTGGTTCAATCTGTGAGATTGAACCAATCTCCGTGAGGTTAATTCCGAACGGTTACTTAGTATATAGCAATAGAATTTTGTTCGCTTTCATCCAGTGTGACCCACCATCGCTCAAACGCATCTGTGTATGCAACGTTCCAACTCATGGCATCGTCGATTATAACCTATCGGTGATATAACAACAAGGTAATAAAAGGGGCGTGACCTTGCAGGCCGCCACCCAATTTTCTAGCCATGCGCGCTTCCCGGCGGAAGGCTTACGCCGTTATGCGCGCGGGAGGATATGCCACGTTTCCCCCGCGCCAAATTGCGTTATAATAACGGCACATTCTCACAACTGCCCCCTGGGCCTGTACCATGAACATCAGAGTCACTGCGAAGCGGGGAAGAATGCCCTGTTTCATCTTCCCATTTATTTGGAGGCAAACACATGCAACGCGAAAAAATAAAGGTTACGTATTCGACGCTGGCCAGCCCGAATCCATTGCTGGACCAATACTTCGACGAAGCCGTAGCCGAGGCCAAAGCTCATTTCGGCCAGACGTTTCCCATGTACATTAACGGCGTGGAACGCACCGCCGCGGAAACCTTTACGAAAGTCAGCCCGACAAACCTGGACATGGTGATGGCTCATTTCCAGAAGGGGACGGAGCAGGATGCTCTGGATGCGGTGGCCGCGGCGAAAGCGGCTTTTCCCGGCTGGCGAAACACGCCGTGGCAGGAGCGTGTCGCCCTCCTACGCAAGGCGGCGAATTTGATCAGCGACCGCCTGTTTGACATTGGGGCGATTATGACGATGGAGGTGGGCAAGAACCGCCTGGAGGCATTGGGGGACGTGGAGGAGACGGCGGACCTGATCCGTTACTATTGCGACCAGATGGAGGCCAATGAGGGGTTTGTGAAGCCGATGAAGCAGGAGTCGCCGCGCCATCACAACCGCAGTTTGTTGAAGCCTTATGGGGTGTGGGCGGTGATCTCGCCGTTTAATTTCCCGTTTGCGCTGGCGGGCGGTCCTAGCGGGGGCGCGATGGTGGCGGGGAATACGGTGGTTTTCAAGCCGGCGACGGATACGGCGTATACGGGTTGGCTGCTGACGGCATGTTTCCGGGATGCCGGCATTCCCGCAGGCGTGTTCAATTTCGTCACCGGCGGCGGGCGTACCGTCGGCCAAACCATCGTCGATCACCCGGATATTGCCGGCATCACCTTCACCGGCAGCTACGACGTGGGCATGAACATCTATCGCAGCTTTGCTGCCGGCAAATACCCCCGCCCCTGCATCGCCGAAATGGGCGGCAAAAACCCCACCATCATCAGCAAAAAAGCCGACCTGGACAAAGCCGCCATTGGCGTCATGCGCTCCGCCTTTGGCCTGCAAGGGCAAAAATGCTCCGCCTGCTCCCGCGTCTTCGTCCATAAGGACGTCAAAGACGCCTTCACCCAAAAACTGCTGGACCTCACCCGCAAAATCAACGTCGGCGACCCCACCATCAAAGAAAACTGGATGGGTCCCGTCGTCAACAAAAGCTCCTTCGCCGACTACCAGCGCTTCGTCGCCGACCTGGCCGCCAACGGCAACATCCTCCATGGCGGCAAAGTGCTGGACATGAACGGCTACTACGCCATGCCCACCATCGTGGACAACCTGCCGTATGACCACGCGCTGTGGAAAGAAGAAATGTTCCTGCCCATCGTCACCATTGGCGAATTCGAGGACATGGACGACGCCATGTCCATGGCCAACGACGTGGACTACGGCCTCACCGCCGGCTTCTACAGCGAAGATGACAGCGAAGTAGAATGGTTCCTGAATAATATCGAGGCCGGCGTCCTCTACGTCAACCGCGAAACCGGCGCCACCACCGGCGCGTGGCCGGGCTACCAACCGTTCGGCGGCTGGAAAGGCAGCGGCTCCACCGGCAAAGCGGGCGGCAGCCTCTACTACGTGCAGCAATACATGCACGAGCAAAGCCAGACCGTCATCGACTGAGCCAGACCGTCACGATGAGAATGGTCTAATCCGCGCGGATTGGACCATTCTCCATCCGCTTCTGTTTTGCGAGCTTCCGGGAAGGTCTATTGGTACACGTCCCTACATTCACGACCCCCTTCCCGGAAGCTGAGTTCTCACGCTATCACACAGAACATAGATGAACCCACCAAGCAAAGTTGTCACCATGTCTGAAGCGGTGAGCCAGTACGTCCACGATGGCGATACCGTGGCAATTGAAGGCTTCACCGCTTTTATCTGCTTCGCCGCCGCACACGAAATCATCCGCCAGCGCAAGCAGCATCTCACGCTGTGCCGCCTGACGCCCGACCTCGTTTACGACCAGATGATCGCCGCCGGCGTGGCCGACCGCCTCGTCTTCAGCTACCTGGGCAATCCCGGCGTGGGCAGCCTGCACGCCATTCGCCGCGCCGTGGAAAATGGCATTCCCCGCCCGCTGGCTATCGAGGAATACTCCCACTTTGGTATGGTGGGGCGCTACCTGGCGGGCGCGGGGCGTTTGCCGTTTTTCCCGCTGCGCAGCTACACAGGCACGGATTTGCCGGCAGCGAACCCGCGCATCAAGTTCGTGGACAGCCCGTATGGGGATGGTCCCATTGCCGTTGTGCCACCGCTGAACCCGGACGTGGTTTTCGTCCATGCCCCCCGCGCCGATGCGCAGGGAAACACGCAGATTTGGGGGTTGGTGGGGGCGCAGAAGGAAGCGGCGTTTGCCGGCAAACACGTCATCGTCGTCGTGGAAGAAATCGTCAGCGAAGACGTTATCCGCCACGACCCCAACCGCACCCTCATCCCCGGCCTCATCGTGGACGCCGTCGTCCACGAACCCTACGGCGCGCACCCCAGCTACGTGCAGGGCTACTACGACCGCGACAACCAGCTTTACCTGGAATGGGACAGCATCTCCCGCGACCAGGCGGGCACGGAAGCGTGGCTGCAAGAATGGGTCTACGACCTCCCCGACCGCGCCGCTTACCTGGCCAAGCTGGGCCAATCCCGCCTGGACAGCCTCGCCCCTGGTGACCTATACGCCGCGCCCGTCAACTATGGCGAGTATGATTAAGTAACCGTTCGGAATTAACCTCACGGAGATTGGTTCAATCTCACAGATTGAACCAATCTGCAAATCACTAAGTCGTTTTTGAACGATTACTTAAGAAATTGGTAACTATTCACGTCTCCAAGAGATTGGACCAATTTTGTAGACATCAATAAGACCCAACCAGAGCAAATTGGTCCAATCTGGGCAGATGACCTGTATAGTCACAGAAATTGAACAAGCAGGTTATTGAACAAGCAAAGCATTATGCTGCCAGGCATCACTCATCTGGGACTGCCAACTATGACGACTCCCTTTGACCAGGCGTACCTGACGCTGACGCTAGAAATCGAAAAGCACTTCCCCGGCTACATTGACGCCTACCTGGGGCCGCCGACGCTTAAGGCGCAGGTGAACGCCGCGCCCAAACGCCCGCCCGCTGCTTTGCTGGACGACTGCGCCGCGCTGCAAGTGGACATGCCCACGGCGGACGCCACCCGCCACGCTTACCTCACCGCCATGCTGCGGGCCGTGGAAACGACGCTGCGCCTGCTCAATGGCGAATCCTTTGGCTACCTGGAGGAAGTGGCCCGCCTCTACGACATCCAGCCCGCGCTCACGGATGAGGCTCTGTTTACGGCGGCCCATGGGGAATTGGACGCGCTGTTGCCGGGGGGCGGTTCCCTGGCGGAACGGATGGAGGCGCGGCGCAAACGGTACGAACTGCAATCGGCGCAGGTGTTGCCGCTGCTGGAGCGGGCGCGGGAGGCGTGCCGCCACCGCACGCGCCGGATCGTGGACCTGCCCGCGGACGAGGATATTGAGATTCGCCTGGTGAGCCAGCAGCCGTGGAGCGCCTACAATTGGTTCCTGGGACATGGTCGCTCTTTGATTGAGTTCAACACGGACGTGCCCATTTCCGCCCTTGGCCTGCTGGGTACGTTCGCCCACGAGGGGTATCCGGGCCACCATACGGAAGGGACGTTGAAGGAAATGGCGTTGTGGCGGGCGCGTGGCTATGGTGAGCAGGCCAGTTTTTTGCTGCACTCCCCCGCCGCCGTCATTGCCGAAGGGATTGCCACGACGGCCCTGGAAATCATCTTCCCGGATGAGACGGACCTTGCCTGGACGGTGGAGAATTTGCTGCGGCCTGCCGGCATTTCCCCCGAACCCATTGCGCAAATGAAACGCATCGCCCACGCCGGTCGCGCCCTGCGCGGCGTCAGCGCCAACGCAGCCATTCTCTATCATACGGACCAGATCAACCGCGACCAGGCGCTCGACTACCTGATCACCTACGGTCTTTCCTCCCCGGAAAGAGCCGCCAAGCGTTTCGAATTCTTCACCAATCCGCTCTTTCGCAGCTACATCTTCACCTACACCCACGGCTATGACCTGATCGCCGCCGCCGCGGATGGTGACAAGGCGCCCCTCTTCCGCCGCCTGCTCACGGAGCAGATCCTCCCCTCCCAACTGGCCGAAATCAGCGCCCATTGATGACGTCTGAAGTTTTCCACAGCAAGCGTTGCCCACGGCGAGTGATGTCACCGCCAACCGCCAACTACCAACCGCCAACTATTCCCGGCCCTCCGCCCATTCATGCGCGAGAACGGCGTAGATGGCGATATGCCACCAGCGGTCGCGGAAAAATTTCCGTTCCCGCAGTTCCCCTTCCAGGCGCATGCCCAGCCGTTCCGCCAGGGCGCGGGCGCGCGCGTTCTCGCTGATGGTTTCGGCGTAGATGCGGTGGAGGCGCAGGGTGGAGAAGCCGGCATCCAGGATGGCGCGGCTGGCTTCGTAGGCGTAGCCATGCCCCCAGTAGGGGCGGGCGATGGCGCAGCCGAAGGAGGCCTGGCCGTTTTCGGCGTCTTCGCTGCGCACGCCGCAGGTGCCAATCAGGTCGCCGGCGGGCAGGGTGATGGCGAGTTGATATACCAGGCGCGGTTCGGCGGAAATGCCGGCACGAATCCGCGCAAATACCTCCCACCAAAACGACCGGGTTGTCTCCCGCACCGCATAAAACTGGCCGTATTCGGGATCATTCGTCGTCGCATGGAAGGCCTCAAAATCACCTTCGACAAAATCGCGGAGCACAAGTCGGTCGGTTTGCAGAGGAAGCAGCATGGGGAAATTGTAACACAGTTTGTAACCGCCGCGATAATGGCGGATAATGGAGGCGTCGCGCAACGCTGGCTGCCGGTTTGCGTCTGGCGGCGGGACCAAACAGCGTTTTATCCTCCAATTTTCGCGGGCGCACCGTGGCCCGTTCGTGAATCAGGTCGTGAGAAATGATGAATGATTATACCCCTTCGGAATTGATGATCGTGAATGCGGCGCGGGCGCTGCAAGGCAGCCGCGTCGTTTTTGTGGGCGTGGGGCTGCCGAATATCGCCTGCAACCTGGCGCGCCGCACCCATTCCCCGGACATTGAACTGGTGTATGAGAGCGGCGTGTTTGGGGCGCAGCCGGCGCGGCTGCCGCTGTCCATCGGCGATCCCACACTGGTGAGCCGGGCCACGGCGGTGACGAGCATGTTTGACCTGTTCCTGTTCTATTTGCAAGGCGGACTGGTGGATGTGGCGTTGTTGGGCGGGGCGCAGATTGACCGCTTTGGTAATCTGAATTCCACGGTGGTGGGGGCGTATGATCAGCCGAAGGTGCGGCTGCCCGGTTCCGGCGGGGCGGCGGAAATTGCGATCAATGCGCGCAAGATTTTGATCATCATGCGGCTGAAGAAGCGGGCGTTTGTGCCCAAACTGGATTTTCGCACCAGCCCGGGGCATTTGGGCGCGGGCACGGATCGGGCGGCGTGGGGGATTCCGGGGAGCGGGCCGCAGTTGGTGATCACGGATAAGGCGCTGTTTGATTTTAGCGGTCCGGATCAGGAGATGACGCTGGTGGAACTGGCGGCGGGGGAGACGGCGGAGAGCATTCAAGCGGAGGTGGGCTGGCCGCTGCGGGTTTCGCCGCAACTGCATATGATGACGCCTCCGGCGGCAGCGGAACTGGCCGTTATCCGGGAGCAACTGGACCCGCAAGGGTTGTATCGCTAGTGAATCTTCCGGGAAGCTTTGAGCTTCCCGGAAGGTGGAGGAATGGTAAATGCCGGCACAAACCTACGCCCTCAAAGGTAAATCACGCCAGGAACTGCGGATCACGTGGGAAAACCAGTGGCAAAACGTGACCATCACCTGCGACGATGAGCCGGTCGGCGCCCTGCCGGAGGGACGCAAGGCGCTGCAAAAAGGCGCGCGCTTCTCCCTACCGGATGGCTCGCGCCTCCTGCTGCGACTGTCAGGGAAGGATGGCTTGGAGCAATTGGTCGTCAAGCAGGATGACAAGGTGCTGTGGCCGCTGCCCGTGCCGGACATCAATCTGTCCTATAAACGTGCCTATCTCGTGCTTTACGTGGTGGGGGTGCTGAACGCGGGTTTGGGACTGGCCCAGCTTCTGTGGCAGTTGGACCCGCTGCAATTCGAGACGATGGGGATTGCCGGCATTGGCTCCATCTTCTCCGGCCTTGTTCTCATTGGGTTGGGTGTGCTGGTGCAGCGACAGCGAAGCGTGCCGGCACTATACAGCGGCGTCACCGTCTACACCCTCGATGGCATCCTCGGCTACTACTTCGTCGCCCAGGCCGGCGGCAATCCCGGCTTCATCGGCTACCTCGCCCGCGCCATGTTCCTCTACTACCTTATCCAGGGCATCACCGCCATGAAGAAACTCAACCGCGCCTGATGAAACAGCCGCGGCCCATCACGTCAATCACTCCGCGTCCGCCCATTCCCCCAGCGCCAGATAGCCACCGCACTGCCCAGGCGCAGCAGAGCGATCCCCGCCAGGGCCGTCACCAGCCCCACCTTGTGCGCCACAAATGGTCCCACCAACGAGCCAAACAGAATCGCCACGTTCAAAGCCATGTTGTACCACGCCAGATGCGCAGGGCGATCATCATCGGGAATATGCTCCAGAATGTAATTCGCCAACGCGCCGCCCGCCAGCGTCCAGGAAACGCCGCCGACGACCTGCGTGAACAGAAACAAGCCAATGCTGCGCATCTGTGACGTGAGAAAGGGGTAGAGGCTCATCACCAACGCCCCCGTCACCATCACGCGATGGTGTCCCCAGCGTTGGCTGATACGCCCCAACTGGGTGGAACCGAGGAAGACGACCACATAGAACACGGCATTGCCCAGACTAATGACCTGGTCCGTCAATTGCAGTCGCTCCACCCAAAAGAGCGGGAACAGAGGAATCGCCAGGTATTGCGTCAGGTGAAAGGCGAACAGCACCAGTAAAACGGGAGCAAAGGCGCCGCGCCAGACGCGCAAACTGGGCGGGCGCAGGGTCTGGCGTTCCAGCAGATAGCGTAGCCCGGCGGCGGGGCGGATGGTGTCCCCCAGGGAGCGCACAAATCCGGGACGGGCAATGTCCCCCAAACCACGATGATTGTGCTGCAAACCAACCGGCGGCGGCACGCGCACGCGCCACAAATGCAAGCTGCTCATGGCCGCACCCAGGAATCCAATGGCGAACACGACCTGGTAGCCGAGGGGAAAGGCCAGATGAGAAAGCAGATAGCCGCTGAGTAGCGAGGTGAGGGTGAAGGTGATGGCCAGGAGGGCGTTACGCACGCCTACCACTTGCCCGCGCCATTCGGGCGGCACGGCGGCGGCAAAAAGGGCGTTGAAACCGACGGCCAACATGGTTCCCGGCAAGCTCATGACGAGGATGATTACCAGGAAGGCCCATATCTGGCCCGCGGGGGTAAACAGGAGGGGAATGGGAACCCAGAGCAGGTAGAAGAAGCGAAAGAGGACGGACGACCAGAAGACGGCTTTGTCGATGCGTAGGTGATTAAGCCACCAGCCGGAAGGAAGGGCAATGGCGATGGAGATGATGGCGGGAATGGCGCTGACGAGGCCGATCTGAAAGCCGTTGCCGCCGAGGCGCACGATGTAGACGCTGATGAAGGCGACCGCGCTGCCGCTGAGGACGCCAAACCAGGCAATGTCGAGGAAAAGATGAATGAAGTTGGCGCGGTATTGTGCCGGCATTTCCCGCCACAACAACCCCGCTCTCGTTTTGAACCACGTCATTAAGCCACTCGCTAACAGACGGAAACGCCACCCGTGATGAACGTCACCTGACATCCCCGTCCAACTATGCTATGCTGAAGGTTGGTGGCCAGCTACAATCGTAGAAGAGGCCAAACAGCCAATTCTATGCCTAATTCGTAATCAGTACAACCACCGTCGGCGTCAAAACTGCGTGGATGCTTCTTCCACGAAGGGGCGGCATCACCGACACCACAAATGACAACATCTTCCCGGAAGCTGTTGCCCAAGGCTCTCATCCGTGTTGAGCTTCCGGGAAGATTATTTTCACAGGAGTCTACCATGACCGAAACCAATGGAAACGTAACATTCGCCTCACGGCAGGAATTCATGAAGGCGCTGCGGAAAAACCGCAACATGGCGCACGCCAAGTTGACCGGGCTGGACCTTTCCCGGCTCACGCTCAGCGGCGTCAACTTGCTTGACGCCAGCCTGGCGCAATCGCAGTTGATCGGCACCAAGCTGGTCGGCGCCAACCTGGAACAGGGTGACTTGAGCGAGGCCAATGCCACCAACGCGAGCTTCGTCGGCGTTAATCTGAGACAAAGCAAACTGGTGAAAGCGGAACTCCCTGATACGCGCCTGGTGGGTGTGAATCTGGCGGAAGCCGACCTCACGGGCGCGGACATGCGTAACAGTCAACTTGTGGGCGTGGATGTGCGTGGCGCGGATTTTAGCGACGTAGACACGACCGGGGCGCGCGCCCGCAATGTTGATTGGGAAAAGGCGAAAGTGCCGCCCGCGGTTTTGCCTGAACCGCTGCCCGCCGTGCCGCCGTGGTTGCCGGCATTGTTCGGCTTCATCACGGTCCTGCTGGTTATCTTCTTCCTGCGGCGCAGACGGCAAAAATAACGCCGTCGCGCGCGCTACACACAAACGACGCCGCTGCCAAAATGCCGGCAGCGGCGTTGTTGTTTCCTGAAGTCTGGTGAAATCCACATTTCGTGGTCGGAGTCGCGGCTTTAGCCAGGCCAAACCGCCTTATGTGGTCCGGCTGAGGCCGCCAATCCCCAAACGCCAGTGTCTAGTACCTCAACAATGTGATTTTGAGGAGTTCGCATCCTCAGATGCGAACAGGCGGCATCTGAGGATGCCGCACTCCTCACCCCAAACGCCAGTGTCTAGTTGTTTCCTTCTCATCTGGCCGCCGGGTGTTCCTGGCAGCCCCTCCCCAAATTCGTGACAAACGACTGTATACCCGCGCTGATGCGGTCCAATTCAAAACCCCGCTGCTCGCGCAAAAAGCGGAACGATTGCGGCCGCAGCGGCGCCAGCACCACGTCCGCCAGGAGTTCCACGTCCAGGTCGGGCGACAGCTCCCCCGCCGCCACCGCTCCGCGCAGCAGCCCCTGCACCGTCAAGTGTTGCCAGAAGTAGGGAGCCGTGTTCTCGTCGGCGGGAATCCCACTGTGCTGCACTTCACAAAGCAACAGCATGTGGTCGGCATTGAAATAGACGAGCGCGTCCAGGAATTGGTTTAACTGGTGCAGCATGGGCACGTCGGTCATCGTCATCTGCCGCAGCCGGCCCAGTATGACATTCTGAAAATCGCGAAACTGGCTATCCATTAGCGCCAGGCACAGCTCCCCCTTGTGGGCAAAACGCCGATAGAGTGTACCCTTGCCCACGCCGGCAGTTTTAGCGATGTCCGCCATGCTCACGTTGGCCACGCCACGCTCTGCAAAGAGCTGCTCCGCCGCTTGCAGCAAGCGTACGCGGTTGGCGGCGGCGTCGGCGCGTTCGCCGCTGCCGGCATCTTCCGTCAAGAGAATCCCATGCAAAAGAATCGAATCAACCATAACGTCATTGTACCAGAACTGTTCTGTTTCCATGCTACCCATTTGGCCTACTGTCGGCGGCCAATTTTGCCTGTAATTTGACAAACGGACCCAAGTCCGCTATTATTCTAGCACATAAACGGACTTGAGTCCACTTCGATTGTTGTAGCACAATCTGTAACTGCTAAGCTAGATGGGTCCAATCTCCAGAGAGCGTAGGAGTTACCACAATCTCAAGAAGACGCTACAAGCGGCAATACACCATGCAGATTGACGTCGATCATGACCGTGGTGGCGCTGCGAACACAACCGACGGCCGACTATCAACTTTTTCCGTAACTATTCACGTCTCCGAGAGATTGGACCAATTTTGTAGACATCAATAAGATTCAACCAGAGCAAATTGGTCCAATCTGGGCAGATGACCTGTATAGTCACCTTTTTCCAACTGTTATCTTTTCCCGAAGGAGTTCTACAATGACCTGGCAAATTGATCACGCTCATTCCCACATTCTCTTCACGGTACGCCACATGATGATTTCTAAAGTACGCGGGCGGTTTGACGCCTTCCGTGGAGAAATCAATTTTGACGAAAACAACCCGGAACAGACCATGGTTTCGGTGGAAATTGACGCCAACAGCATCAGCACCCGCGAATCTCAACGAGACGGTCACTTAAAGTCGCCCGACTTCCTCGACGTGGAGAATTACCCCACGCTTACGTTCCAGGGGAAGCGCGTGGAGCAGACCGGCGCCCAGACCGGGAAGCTGATCGGCGACCTGACCATTCGGGGCATTACGCGGGAGGTGTCGTTGGCGGTGGATTATGCCGGCACAGCCCAAAGCCCCTGGGGCGCCACCAGCGCCGGCTTCTCCGCCGAAGCCACCATCGACCGCCGCGACTGGAACCTCACCTGGAACCAGGCCCTGGAAACCGGCGGCCTGCTCGTCGGCAACGACATCAAGATCGAAATCGAACTCGAACTTGTGAAGCAGCCAGAAGCAGTGATTGGCTGACAAATCGCCACGACAAAGACCGTCACCACAATCGCTGCTTCGTAACCGTCCGCCATAACTGTTAAGCCGATTGGACCAATTTTCTCTGAAATTGGTCCAATCTCCAGCGGCGGCGCGGATCATTGTTTTGTCTGATTTGATCCGCGCTCCGTTCTCGAAGGAAACAAGCGATGCGCCGTCCTTATTTCGACAGCCACATTGAAGGACTTGATGTGCGCGGATCGTTACGGTTTTATGATGCCGGCACTTTCCCCACCATCCACCCCGTCCACTGGCTCCACTCCCATTTCGCCGTCGGCGGCTACAGCCCCCTGCGCCGCCTCAGCGGCATGCTCACCGCGCACATGACCCAGATCGCCCCCTACAACGGCTTCACCTGGCATCCCCATCGCGGCCTGGAAATCTACACCTACGTCATTGACGGGCAGCTTTACCACGAAGACAGCACCGGCGGGCGGGGCACAATCGCCGCCGGAGAAGTGCAGCGCATGTTCTCCGGCAACTACATCATGCACCAGGAACTCAACCTTACCGGCCAATATGCCCGCGTCATCCAAATCTGGTTCGTGGCGGATACGGCATACATGGGCCTGCCGCCCCACTACGAACAGATCCCCTTGAGCCAGATGCCCCCACGCCAACACGGAGACGGCATTGTGCGCGACATCATTGGCCCGGCCGGCGCGACGGATGCGCACGTCACCGCCCGCCTCACCAGCACCATTCTCCCCGCCGGCGGCAAGGCAATGGTGGAACTGCCCCAGGACGACGAAGAGCTATTCCTCTACTTCGTTGATGGCTCTGGTAGCCTGGACTCCGCCACCCTTACCGCCGACGTGGACCTGTACGACGTATTGCTGGCCGCGTCAGATGCGGACGCGCCCACGATCACGGCCGGCGCACGGCCCCTCAACTTCCTTTCCTTCTATCTGCCCCCCTTCATGCACGCCTGAGCGCGTACATTTCCCCATCACGGCCTCACCGACAAGGACCTGCACCATGCACAACGAACGAAACCTGCACATTCTCGGTTTTGCCGGCAGTCTCCGCCGCCAATCCTACAACCGCGCCCTGCTGGCTGCCGCCCAGGAACTTCTGCCCGCCCACACCAGCCTGGAAATCTTCGACCTGCACGACATTCCCTTCTTCAATAGCGACGTCGAGGCGGAAGGCACACCCGCATCCGTTCTCGCCTTCCGCGAGCGCATCCAGGCCGCCGACGCCCTGCTCATCGCCACCCCGGAGTACAACGCCTCCACCACGGGCGTCCTCAAGAATGCCATCGATTGGGCTTCCCGCCGGAGGCCAGACCCAAACGCACCGCTGGACCATAAGCCCGTGGCCATCGTGGGCGCGGGCGGCATGTTTGGCACGGTGCGCGCCCAATTGCATCTGCGCGAAATCCTGCTGCACAATCAGATGTATGTCCTCAATGCGCCTACCCTGATGTTGGCGCGCGCCTGGGAACAGTTCGATGATGCCGGCATTCTCACCAACCCGGACAGCCGCGAACGCCTCCGCCGCCTGCTGCACGCCCTGCGCGACTGGACCCTGCGCCTGGAACGCGGTGCGCAAACCGGCCTGGCGACCGTGTCCCCACCCATCCTCACGGCCACGTCATGAGACGTCCTGCGGCCCCCTTCCCCTGGAGAATGCCATGACCATACTTGGCCTGCACCACATCACGCTCGGCTGCCTCGATGCCCGGCGCACGGTTGACTTCTATACACAGGTTCTGGGTTTACGCTTTGTCAAGAAAACGGTCAATTTCGACGATCCGGGAAGCTATCATCTCTATTTCGGCGACGAAAAAGGCCGTCCCGGCACAGCCATAACCTTCTTCGAGTGGCCTGATGCGCCACGCGGCTATCCGGGCATTGGGGGCACGCACCATTTTGCCTTGCGCGTGTCGGATTACGCCGGATTGCTACAATGGAAGCGCCGCCTCACCGACCTGGGGCTGGCCGTGGATGGTCCGCTGAATCGCCACTATTTCACTTCCATTTACTTCAACGACCCGGATGGAGCGATCATTGAGATCGCTACGGATGGGCCAGGCTGGACCATTGACGAAGCCGCGGACCAACTGGGAATGGCTCTCCGGGAACCGCCGCCAGAAATGGTGGTGAACAATCGGGATCGGGCGCGTATTCAGGCGACGACGTGGCCGGAACCCGTGCCCACAATCACGCCGGCGATGGCGCTGCGCCACGGGATGCACCACATTACGGCCATTGGCACGGACATCCACCGCACGCACGCCTTCTTTGGCGAGCTGTTGGGCATGCGGCGCGTAAAGATGACGAGTAACTTTGATGATCCTGGCTCCGCGCACTGGTATTGGGGCGTGGGGGAAGGGCAGCCTGGTACGCTGATCACCTATTTCGAGCGGGACCCATCCCGCCGCCATGCGCGTCATGGCGTGGGCCAGACGCACCATTTTGCTCTGGCTGTGCCGGATGAGGAGACGCAGTTGGAATGGCGAGAACGGATTGTGCGTGCCGGCATTCCCGTCAGCCCCGTCATGGATCGCATCTACTTCAAGAGCATCTACACGCGCGACCCTGACGGGCACATCGTCGAACTGGCAACTCTCGGACCGGGCTTCACCGTGGATGAAGATGTGAGTCAACTGGGCCGGAATCTGAAGCTGCCCCCCTGGTTGGAACCACGCCGCCGCCAGATTGAAGCCACCCTGCGCCCCATCAAAGAGTGATTATGCACGCCATTCACCAAAACCAACCCGTCCTCATCGCCGGAAAGCCGTTGGCGGAAGCGCGCGCGGCCATGATCATGCTCCACGGGCGTGGCTCCACGGCGCAAAGCATTCTCACCCTGGCGGTGGAACTAAAGCAGCCGGATTTCGCTTACCTGGCGCCACAGGCGCGCAACAACACCTGGTATCCTTACCGCTTTTTGGCCCCGCTGGCGCGTAATGAGCCGTTTCTCTCCTCGGCGCTGGCGGCGGTGGCGGATGTGGTCGCTTATGTGGAGAATGCCGGCATTCCCGCCACCCACATCTTCTTCCTCGGATTCTCCCAGGGCGCCTGCCTGGCCCTGGAATACGTCGCCCGCCATGCGCGCAGCTACGGTGGCGCCATTGCCTACAGCGGTGGCCTCATTGGACCAGACGACGCGCCCCGAGATTATGCCGGCAATCTCCAACAAACCCCCATCTTCATCGGTTGTAGCGACGTGGACGACCACATCCCCGAACCGCGCGTCCATGAGAGCGGCGACATCCTGCGCCGCCTGGGAGCCATCACCACCATCCGCATCTACCCCCAAATGGGCCACACCATCAACCAGGACGAAATTGATTTCGCCAAATCCATGATGTCCGCCCTGGGGCGGTGATGTCCGCCCTGGGGCGGTGATGTCCGCCCGAAGGCGGTGATGTCCGCCCTCAGCGCGCGCCAAACCCGTCGGCCTTGTTCCGGCAAAAGCCGCCTTCACGTAACTGCTAAGGCAGATTGGCCCCATTCTCTCTGGCCAAAGATATTGGTCCAATCTCCAGAGCGCGTTAGTCGTTACGCCTTCACAAAACAAGTCGGGGAATCTTTGCGAAAACTGAACAAATCCTAAGTTTTGATGAATTCATGTGCATTATCTGGACAAACTGGCGGATGGTCTGCTATAATCCCCTCCCATGGTGGCGCGCAATAACGCGCCCATACCGGCCAACGTAAGGACCTCACCCGTCCCCACCACTTTCCTCGGAGGGAATAATGGAGTTGACGATAAACGACCAGGTTCGCCCGGTTAACGATGAGAACGCACTGCTGTTGTGGGTACTGCGGGACGAACTCGGCCTGACTGGCACAAAATTTGGCTGCGGCGCGGGCATCTGCGGCGCCTGCACCGTCCATGTGGACGGCGTCGCTATCCGTTCTTGCATCACGCCCGTGAGCGCGGTTGCCGGCAAAACGATCACCACCATCGAAGGACTGGCCCCAGACGGCGAACTCCATCCCGTCCAGCGCGCCTTCCTCGACGCGCAAGTCCCACAGTGCGCCTGGTGCATGAGCGGACAAATGATGACGGCAGCCGCCTTCCTCGCGCAAAACCCCTCTCCCACCCCCGAACAGATCCGCGAAGCCATGAACGGCAACTACTGTCGCTGCGGCTGCTATGCTCGCATCGAAACGGCCATCTCCGACGCCGCCGCCAAACTGTAGCCCCATCCACGTTTCTTCCCGCTTAATTCATCTCTCTGGACTTCTATCATGACCGACTCCTCCTCTACACCGACACGAAAATGGCGCGTCACACGCCGCGGCTTCCTCATCGGCCTGGGCGCAACCGGCGTGGGCCTGGCGCTTGGCGTCACGCTCGGCAAAGCCCCGCTACGCCTCTTCATCGCCGAACAACTCGATGCCGCCGGCGGACCACCCGGCGGTCCGGCGGGCGGTCCCTTCGCCTGGTTTGAAATCACCCCGGACAACGAGATCACCCTCTTCGTGAGCAAGGTCGAAATGGGGCAGGGCGTGCATACCGCGCTGGCGCAAATCGCCGCCGAAGAACTGGAAATCGAAATGGCGCAGCTCACCGTCATTCAGGGCAGCACCCATCGCGGCCCGGAAGATGCCATGGGCACGGGGGGCAGCACGTCCGTCTCCTCTTCCTACGTGCCGCTGCGCCAGGCCGCGGCTACCCTGCGAGAAATGCTGCGCCAACGTGCGGCGGAACTCCTGAGCCTGCCCGTGGCGGAACTCGTTGCCCGCGCCGGCGGTGTGGAGAGCGCAACCGGCGACCGGCGACTCACCTACGGTGAACTGGTCGCCAGTCAAACCGCGTGGGAAGTGCCGGAAGAGGAAGCACCGCTCAAACCGACTGCCGCATTCCGTCTGGTGGGTCAATCGGTGCCGCGCGTGGATTTGCCGGCAAAAATCACCGGCAGCGCCATCTACGGATACGACCTGCGCCAGCCCGATATGCTCTACGGCGCGGCTGTTCATCCGCCCACCATCGCCGCCACCATGCGTGCTGCCCAGCCAGGACGCGCCGCCAACCTGTCCGGCGTCGTCCAGGTGGTCGTTGACGATGGCTTTGCCGGTGTGGTTGCCGCTACCCGTGCGCAGGCGTGGGCCGGGGCCGCCGCCATTGAGGTGGATTGGGACCAGGGCAAGTTGTGGCAGCAGGGGGAACTGGAATCACTGGTCACCGTGGGCACGCGCGGCGGCATCACCATTCAGAAAGAGGGAAGCGCCACCCGCTACTTGCGTGACCGCGTTGACGTCGCGGCGGACTATCGCACCCCCTTCGCCATTCACGCGCAAATGGAGCCGCAGGCGGCGCTGGCCGATGTGACGGCGGATTCCGCCCGTGTCTGGGCCTCTACGCAGGCCCAGGTCACAGTGCAAAGGGAACTGGCGCGCGTCTTGAAGATGGACGCGGAGCAGATTGAGGTCATCCCCACCTACCTCGGCGGCGGATTTGGGCGCAAGCTGAATATCGAAGCCGCCGTGGAAGCGGCGCGTCTGTCGCAGGCGGTGGGTCGCCCCGTCCACGTCGGCTGGACGCGCAACGAGGAGATGCGTTATGGCTATTTTCGCCCGCCCACGCATAGCCGCCTGTCGGCGCGGCTGGATGGCGGGCGGATCACGGCGTTGGAGCACAAACAGGCGAGCGGAGATGTGGCTTTCCCGTTTTTCCCGGCGATTGCGGCAACGGTGATGGGGGCGGATTTTGGGGCATGGCGTGGAGGTCGGATTCAATATGCCGGCATTCCCCACCGACACACCGCCGCCTGGCGCATCAAACTCCCCGTGCGCACAGGGTGGTGGCGCGGCCTGGGGCTGCTGGCAAACACCTTCGCCGTGGAAAGTTTCATGGACGAACTGGCCCACACCGCCAACCGCGACCCGCTCCAATTCCGCCTCGACCATCTCGGCGACGATCCCCTCGGCCAGCGCATCCGCGCCACCCTCCAACTTGCCGCCGACAAAGCAGGTTGGGAGACGCCGCTGCCTCCCGGACGCGCCCGCGGCATCGCCTGGAGCCTGGACGTAGACACGGTGGCCGCCCAGGTCGCCGAGATCTCCCTCGACCGCGCCAGCGGTAAAATCCGCGTGGAGCGCATCGTTGCTGCCCTGGACCCCGGCTTCGTCATCAACCCAGACGGCGCAACCGCCCAGGTGCAGGGTTCGATCATCATGGGCCTCGGCTCCACCTTGATTGAGGAAATGACCGTCCAGGATGGCGTCGTCACGCCCTCCAACTTCGACCTCTACCCGCTGCTGACCATCGCGGATACGCCCAAAATCGACGTTCACTTGCGCGATTCCGACGGCATCCCGCGTGGCGTGGGCGAACCGCCCCTCGGCCCCGTGGCCGCCGCCGTGGGCAACGCCTTCTACGCCCTCACCGGCGTACGCCTGCGCCGCCTCCCCTTCACGCCCGCGCGCGTGCTGGCCGCCCTCTAGCAGCCTATCGGAAAAAGAAAGATAGAACGTAACTGCTGAGCCAGATTCGACCAATTTTCTCTGGTGAAAATGGCCATTGAGCGCGTGAAATTTGTCCAATCTCCAGGAACGCAGATTTCGCGGGATTTCGCGGATTCTCACGGCCAAAAAAGCCTGAATCCGCGTTTTTCCGCGTCAATCGGTGTCCTAATGAGAAGCAGAATGCCTTCGCCGACAGCCTGCTAGCGTTGCCCTCCGGTCGCCGACGGCTGCTTTATTGAGAGACAAAAGCGGTGCGGATTGTTTCTATTCGCGCCCGATTGGCCCCCAAATCGCTGTAGCCCAGGCGCGACGCGGATCGCACCTGGATAACGCCGGCCGCGGTATCGAAGTAGAATTCTCCGTCATCCACGTAATCAAAGATCAGCGTGCGGAACTCGGCGCGCAGGTAGCCAGGCTCGTCCACGACAATGCGCGTGCGCGGCATTTCCGCCAGCACCTGCCGCATCCGCGCCTGCGCCGCCGCCGCATCTCCGACGAATGGAATACCGTCTACTTGATGTTCCGCGTCCGCTGTCTGCGAGGAGACGCAGTTTGGCGAATCCGGGCAGGGCGGGAGCTTCCCGCCGACGACGCCCAATGTTGACGCGGCGGGCGCGCTCCGCGCCGCCCAAAAGCGTCCCATCAGCACCAACAAAACAACAACGACAACCGCCGCGACGAATAGTTTAATAATACGTTGCATGATCCTCTCTTCAGATTGGTTCACTCTCCAAGAATGTGCCAATCTTGGGGAGAACGAAATTCTGGATGTTCACCTGGTAACCGTCCGAAAACAACTTCACACTTTTTTCGGACGGTTACTTGGATGCGCCCTTGTCAAATGACGATATTCACCAGGCGACCGGGGATGACGATCACTTTGCGCGGCGGGGAGCCGTTCAACCACTCTTGTACGCGCTCGGAGGCCAGGGCGGCGGCTTGGGCCTCTGCTTCGCTAATGCCGGCATCTACCTCAATCTTATCCCGCACCTTCCCATTCACCTGCACCACCAGCGTGATCGTCTCCTCATGGGCAATCTCTTCGTCCCACGTCGGCCACGCCTGCTGGTGAACACTGTACGGCTGCCCGCGCTGCGACCACAGTTCCTCGGTGATGTGCGGTGCAATTGGAGCCAGCAGCAGCAGCACACTGCGCACCGCCTCTTCCCAACTGGCCGCGGACACATTCCCTGCCCGCCGCGCCTGTTCAATCGCATTCCGGTGTTCCATCAACGCCGCCACCGCCGTGTTGAAAGAAAAGCTCTCCAGGTCGTCGCTCACTTTGCGAATGGTCTGGTGCGTCTTACGCCGCAGCGCCCGATCCGCCGCGTCCTCCACTTGACCCGCTTGATATTCATGCTGGGCGATGCTCCACACATCATGCAGGAACCGCTGCGGTCCCTTAATGCCGTCATAGTTCCAGGGGCCACCCTGGTCCCAGCGGGCAAAGAACATCAAGTACGTGCGCACCGTGTCCGCGCCATATCGTTCCACCAGCGCGTCCGGCGCCACCACGTTGCCGCGCGACTTGGACATCTTCTCGTTGTCCTCGCCCAACACCATTCCCTGGTTATACAGCGCCAGCATCGGCTCATCGAAATCCACCAGCCCCATGTCGCGCATCGCTTTCGTGAAGAAGCGGGTGTAAATCAGGTGCATGGTGGCGTGTTCGATGCCGCCCGTGTACTGGTCCACGGGCAGCCAGTACGCTCCTTCGCGCGGGTCAAAGGGGCCATCATCGTAGTGCGGACTCAGGTAGCGATATTGATACCAGGATGAACACATGAACGTATCCAACGTGTCCGTTTCCCGCCGCGCCGGCTGGCCGCAGATGGGGCAGGTGGTGTGCAGGAAGCCTTCGTGCATATTCAAAGGGCTTTCGCCCGTGGGCAGAAAGTCTACGTCCGTGGGCAGTTCTATCGGCAGTTGATCATCAGGAACGGTGACCGGGCCATGCTCCGGGCAGTAAACAATGGGGATGGGCGCGCCCCAATAACGCTGGCGACTGATCAGCCAGTCGCGCAGGCGATAGTTGATGGCGAATTTGCCGCGGCCATTTTCCTCCAGCCAGTCCGTCACGCGCGCGGCAGCGCCGTCCACGGGCGTATCCGTAAACGGACCGGAGTTCACCAGTGTGCCTTCCGTTTTGGATGTGTACGCCTCCGTCAGGGGTCCATCGGCGTCGCTGCGTCCGGGCATGCGGATGACCTCCACAATGGGCAGGCCGTATTTCGTGGCAAAGGCAAAGTCGCGTTCGTCATGTGCCGGCACGGCCATGATCGCGCCAAAGCCATAACTCATCAACACATAGTCCGCCACCCAGATGGGAATGCGCTCGTTGTTGACGGGATTGATGGCATAGGCTCCCGTGAAGACGCCCGTCTTCTCGCGGTCGGCGGCCTCGCGGTCAATCTCCGTCATGCGGCTGGCCTCCTCGCGGTACGCCAGGATGTCCGCCGCTTGCTCCGGCGTGGTGATTTTGTCCACCAGCGGGTGTTCCGGAGCCAAAACCATGAAGGTCGCGCCCCACAGCGTGTCAGGACGGGTGGTAAAGATGGGGATTTCGTCCTCGAATTCGGTGGTGAAGATGACCTCCGCGCCTTCGGAGCGGCCAATCCAGTTGGTCTGCATCGTCTTCACGCGCTCCGGCCAGTTGATGCCCTCGAAATCCAACAGCTCTTCGGCGTAGCTCGTGGTCCTGAAAAACCACTGTTCCATCATCTTCTTGGTCACGGGCGTGCCACATCGTTCGCAGTGACGGTCTTCGCCCCACACTTGTTCGCGCGCCAGTGTCGTATTGCAGTGGGGACAGAAGTCCACGGCGGCCAGGGCGCGGTAGGCCAGTCCCTGTTCAATCAGTTTCTTGAAGAACCACTGTGTCCATTTGTAGTAACTGGGATCGGCGCTGACGGCTTCTCGTTCCCAATCGAACATAGCGCCCATGCTGCGCATCTGGCCGCGCATCCGTTCAATGTTGGCGAAGGTCCATTTGGTGGGGTGGATGTTGCGTTTGATGGCCGCGTTTTCCGCCGGCAATCCAAACGCATCAAATCCCATGGGAAACAGTACATTAAACCCCTTCATGCGCATATAGCGGGCGCGCGCATCACTCGGCGTCATTGCGTACCAGTGGCCGATGTGCAGATCGCCGGAGGGATAGGGCAGCATGGTCAGCGCATAGAATTTCGGTTTTTCGTTGTCAATCACCTGGCGATACAGCTTTGTATCTTCCCAGTGTTTTTGCCATTTCGATTCAACTTCACCGGGCACATAGGTTGTCTGGGTCATGATGTTCTCCTCGAAGCGTTGTTGGTGGTCGCAAGTCATTCGTTGGCCGTTGCTGGCAGCGTATTCACTCACATCTCGAAACGGGCGTGGGTGTTCGGGATAACAGTGGCGGCAGGCAGCAATTTGCCGGCATGGAGGCCGATTATTCGTGCGTTTCTATCTCGCGGGTGAAAAGCGGTGAACACGGCTTTTCGCCCCGCTTTTCGTTTACTGCAAGAATTTTGTGGCTATGGGGGCAAAGTGCGCCGCGTTTTCTGGGGCGGCATTGTGCCCGCCGGTGGGGTAGGTCTGGAGTTGGCAGTGGGGGATGGCGTCCACAAACTGTGCGGCGTAATGAAACGGTATCACGGGATCATCCTGCGCCCACGCCAGCAACATGGGTTGGGTTAGGCCTGCCAGTCGGTCCCAGTCCCGAAAGGCAGGCGCGGTAAGGATGAGGTGGGTGATGCGTCCGGGATGGCGTAGCGCCGTTTCAATAGCCACGCTCCCGCCCCAGCTTTTGCCCATCAGGCTGGCCGTGGGGGCGTCCAGGCTGTCCAGGATGGACAGGATAACGGGAACACCGGCGGCGGGCAGCAGGGGACCCGGCTCCCAGGCGGGGCTTTGGCCCCAGCCGGGCATGTCTATACTGACGGCGTGCATACCGGCTGCGCCCAGTGGCGGCAGCAGGGGTTCCCAGGTGTGCCAGCCGTTTTGTTGACTCCAGCCGTGAATGCCGAGGATCAGGGGGTTGCCGGGAATGCCGGCATACCGGCCATATACGGTTCCTTTTGGGGTCTCAATCCAAATCTCTTCCATCGTCAGCCGACCGTTCAATTAAGGAGCGGGAATTAAACAAGACAACCAAGTTGTTTCCTCACCGCTCCTTCAAACTGGCGCTGCAATTCGAGTCTTATCCTTGCGCCAGTCCTAACGTAGACAAGCCATAACCAAAAAGGTTTGTCTCAAAGATTACGCAGATTCTTTCTTTTATCTGCGAAATCTGCGTAATCTTTGATGATTTTCTTGCCTTCTGAACAAGAATCTCACTGATAAAGTACTAAACACAAAAAAGCCCTATCGTTCAGAGACGAAAGGGCTTTCCGCGGTACCACTCTGATTGATGGTGGTCACTTTTAGTGGACCTGAAGGGACTCGAACCCTTGACCCCCACAATGCCATTGTGGTGCTCTCCCAACTGAGCTACAGGCCCAAAACAAACCGTCAAACGCAACGGGAGCATATTCTATTACGTTTTCCGATAAGTGCAACAGGCTTGACGCCACTTGCCAGACAAATGGTCGTCCACCATCCACTCAAACACGTAACGTGTGCGACCCGTCGCTGACTACTAGGGGCGAATCTCTTCGCCCTGTTCGCCAACGCTGCTCCCAGGCGAGTTCGGCGCATATTTGTAGCCCTTTCAGCCGGTGAAGCCACTCTCTGTCATCATGGCGCGCCTACTACTCCTGTTCATTGCTTTTCTGCATATGCGGTTATTAAGTGGACCTGAGGAGACTCGAACTCCTGACCTCTACAGTGCGATTGTAGCGCTCTCCCAACTGAGCTACAGGCCCGCACGCAGGTTGAAATAGTAGCGTAGCCGGCCCCGATTGTCAAGCACTTTCTTATTCGGATTGGTTCATTCTTCAAGAATGGTAGCTACTAACGCTCTCTGGAGATTGGACCAATTTCAGGCGCTCAATGGCCATTTTCACCAGAGAAAATTGGTCCAATCTGGCTTAGGGCGCATCCGTCTGAGGGAAAAAACGATGCCGGTCTGTCTCCAAATGAAGAACAGACCGGCATCGGCTAAAGTTGCCAGGAAAACGAGGCGCTAATGGCTATCAGGGTAGGAATCCATCGCTCAGCGTCCGCAAGAAGGCCACAATGGCCGCTTCCTCGTCGGAGGACAATCCCAGATCGCCAAGTTCGTCTGAATTGACGTTTTCCATCACCTCCGGAGCGGGCCAGCAGTTGACGCCCGGTTCGGGGTTTTCCAACGTATCGCACGTGGGCATAACGTCCCTGGTGTTGTAGAAGTGGACGATCTCCTCCAGTGACTTGAAGTAACCATTGTGCCCATAAGATTTGGCGAAATCTTCGTACGGACGCAAATCTACGTTGCGCAGGGTGGGAACTTTCTGCTTGCCATAGTTATCTGTTGCCAGGTTGGCATATTCGGGTGTACGCGCCAGGAATCCGCCCAGGCCTTGATCTATCCATTCATCCCCGTCGGGATTCCATTTTGCCGGCATCCCATAAAAAGGATTCATCGGATTCTTAGGCACGCCCAGATTGTCGTACGTGAAGTCGGTGAACAAAGGAGGTTCACCATCCGGCCCTACTGCACTTGGATGGCAGGCAGAACACATCGCCTCCCCTTCGAATAGCTCCAACCCCCACAATTCCTGTGGCGTCAACTCCGCCATCCCCGCCAGGTAATAGTCGTACTTCGACGAATAAGGATTAACCGCCGGTGATTGCTCGAAAGCGGAAATAGACCGGGCAATGCGCTCATAGGTCCCGGCTACGTCAGAAACGCAGTTCAGCGAGCCAGGTCCCCATACCTCCTCAAACAAAGAGGCATACGACGAGAACTGCACTTTGATACATACAAGGCGAGGATTCGGATTGTTTTGCTCCAGGGCATTCAGGAACGGACCCTGCGCCTGCTCGGCCAATGGATCGCCCAATGTCCAACCGGTGGCCCGGCCATCCCAGAACATGCCGCCAATGAACAACTCTTCCGCTTCATCATAGAACAGGATCGGACTTTCGCCGCCGTACGCCGCCGTCGGCGGTTTACGATTGCCAAAACGGGTGTGGACAGCCCCTGGATAGACCGCCCCTCCGGCATTGATAACTGAATCCGGCCCGGTCCATCCCGCTTCCGGACTATGGCAGGTTGCGCAGGACTGTCCGGGCGGCGTTGATAGATTTGTGTCAAAAAACAAAAACTCTCCCAGTTGCTCGGTGGGCGTTAACAAAACCCCATCCGGCGGCGAACTGGCGGTAATCATGCCGGTAAAAGCAAAAAGGGCCACTGTTAACAACAGTGAGCCCCATACGGTTTTTCTGCCAGACATCGTCATTTCCTCCTTCATATTCAGTGAAGTTGCCGCAGTTAAAATGCGTGTGTCATGCTCGTGGATAGCAAAAGGCCGCTCTACATTTAATCGTGGTGGGCGTCATGCCTGCCAGCGGCGGGCATGACACCCACCTTTTGGGACAGTTTTGGGCGTATACGCGCCAAAAACTGCCTGCAGGCATGTGATTTTTGCATTGTGTTTACCGACGAGGCCATCAACCTCGTCTCTACGATTGATTGTAGCGCTGCCCAACAAACGGATATGCAGGCATTATGCTAGAATAGCGGCAACACATATAGTGAATAATGTCCACGTTGCCCGTGATAGATGTCATTTGACGCCAGGCCGTGCTTTCAATTTCGGAGAGGCAGATATGTTTGATGACCGGAGGCGTTCGCTCAAGAAACGCATTTTTGCGCCGGGAGCGGGACCGTATCGGCGCTTGCCGGCATGGTTTCTTTCTATCGTTGGGTTGCTGACGAACCGGACACAACCGTGACTGAGGCAGCCTCACACCGGCACATGGCTGGTCGGTATTCACGGCGGTGCAGATATGCCTGATGGAGGGCTGCATATTAGGGGGAGGGGATGGGGGCCGGTCTTGATCAAACAGCTTCCCGGAAGGTTTGGACGACACGATGCTCCAGGCCAGACTGCACCACCGCTTGCGCTAACTGTAGCGCCCGTAGCCCATCTTCCCCGGAAACGGCCACCGCCCCGTCGCCCCGCGCAGCGGCCACAAACGTCTCCAATTCCGCCAGTAGCGGCTCCCGCTTGGCGACCACGTGGCGAATCATGCGCCCCTCGCGCACGCCGCGCAAGAGCTGCAAGTGCCAATCCGTCACGCTGGTCATCGCGTTTTCATAAAAGTACAGGTCCTGCGTCAGGTAATCCACGCGGAACATGCCCCCCTCTCCCGTCACCAGCAGTTCGCGGATTTTGGTGGGGGTGAGCCAGTTGACGGCCAGCGTGCCTACCGCGCCATTGCTCAAACGCAGCAGGCAGGTGAGCAAGTCCTCATGCTCGCTGTGAATTTGCCGCTCCGTTTCCGCGAAAATGCGCACCACTTCCGCGCCGCTCACGTAGCGGATCACGTCCAGATCGTGAACGGCCAGGTCAATCACCACGCCCACGTCCTTCACGCGGGCGGGAAATGGCCCCTGTCGCCGTGCGTCTATCTGGAACACGCGCCCCAACGTGTTGGCCGCCAATTGCTGTTTCAAGGCAATCACGGCGGGATTAAAGCGTTCAATATGCCCGACCGCCAGCGTGACCTGAGCCGCTTGCGCGGCGGCGATGATTTGTTCCCCCTCGGCCACGTTGTACGCTATCGGTTTTTCAATGAGCAGATGAATCCCGCGCGCGATCACTTCCAGGGCCATGGGCAGGTGGTCTACCGTGGGCGTGGCAATACTTACGATGTCCGGCTGCTGCTTGTCCAACAGGCGGCGATAATCGGCGAAGGCGTGTGTGTTGTATCGCTCGGCGATGGCCTGCGCCTGCGCGGCGTCCACGTCGGCCACGCCCACCAGGGTCACGCCGGGCAGGTCGGCGTAGACACGGGCGTGGTTGCGTCCCATGGCGCCGACGCCAATCACGGCTGCTTTCAGGCTCATAGTCGGTTTACCTCGTAGGCGATTTTCTCCAGGTCGGCCTGGCTCAACTGGGGATGAACAGGCAGGGAGAGGACTTCGGCGGCCATTTGCCCGGTGACGGGCAAATGGACCTCGCCAATGCGCTCGCGCACATAGGCTTGTCGGTGGGCGGGAATGGGGTAGAAGATACCGGTGCCCACCCCATTGCGTCCCAATTGTTCCGCGGCGGCATCGCGTTTTGCCGGCACGCGCACCGTATATTGATGCCAGACATGCTCATAGCCCGCCGGAACCCGTGGCGTCATCACATCGCGCAAATGGGCGTTGAGATACGTCGCATTCGCCCGCCGCCGCGCCGTAAAATCCGCCAACCGGTCCATCTGCGCCACGCCCAAAGCCGCGTGCAGATTCGTCAACCGAAAATTGTACCCCATCATCTCGTAATAATAGCGCCGCTTCATGCCATGATTCCGCAGTAGTCGGCACTGCTCCGCCAGCGCGGTATCATTCGTCGTAATCATCCCCCCCTCCGCCGACATCACATTTTTCGTGGCATACAGGCTAAACACGCCCGTGCCAAAACTCCCGGTCACCTGCCCGCGGAAGCGCGCTCCCACCGCCTGCGCCGCATCTTCGATAATCACCAGCCCATGCCGTGCCGCCGCCGCCGCGATGGCGGCCATATCACAGGGCAGGCCGTACAGATGCACGGGCATGATCGCCTTTGTGCGCGGCGTCACGGCGGCTTCCACGAGTGCCGGGTTCATATTAAACGTGTCCGGCTCAATGTCCACAAACACGGGCGTGGCTCCCACATACAAAATGCTATTCACCGTGGCGATGAAGGTGAACGAGGACGTGATCACTTCGTCGCCTGGACCGATGCCGTGCGCCAGCAGGGCCAGATGTAGCGCCGTGGTGCCGGAGGAGGTGGCGATGGCGTGTTGCACGCCGCAGAGGGTGGCGAATTTCTCTTCAAGTTGGGCGGTCACGGGTCCCTGGACCAGATAGCCTGAATCCAGCACCGCCAGCACGGCCTGCCGTTCTTCCGCGCCAATATAGGGTTTGGAAATAGGTATCACGTTTTTCTCCGTCGTTGTTATCATGGGAAAAGCGGATTGTGTTTTCCCAGGCTGGAGGCAACTTCTCAACAATTTCGGGGGAAACGCAGCCTGAGCTTGTCGAAGGCCGTTGGTTTCGACAGGCTCAACCAGTTTTGCCACACTTTGTTGAGAAGATACGATTGGCACTATTCTGGATATTGCTCCAGTTGCCGGGCTAACTTTACCACACAGCGGTGATTTTGTGAGGCCTTCGCCATGCGAGGGTGCAGCATGATGGGCGCAAACGATCACAGATTGCGCCGATGCCGCAGATTTATCTTGACAATGTCGGTGGTGTCCGATTTTCCAAATCGGACTACGGGGGAATCATGCGTTGGCGACCGCTATGCTCGTTTTGTCTGCGCCTTCCATGTCTTCCGTTTTTTCCGTGGCCTACTTCTGTTTGCGCGAGCAGGGCGGGGAACTAAACCCGCCGGGCTATCGTCTTTTATCTATCGGACGCCAACGCCTGATGCGTCAGCGCATCCCACTATCAACCGAAAATTGACCATTTAGCCCTGGTCCCTGATCACACACCCTGGAGACAGCTATGAACGTGTCCCGTTTCCTCCCTCGTACCCGACGCGGCAAGGCGCTCAGCCTGGCCGCCGTGCTGTTGCTGATTGCGGCGATTTTTGCCGGACCGCCGTTGGCGGACAGAATTCGCGGCGGAACAACGACCGCCGGTTCCACTTTTCCGGCGATTGCCTGGGAGGCGGCAGCGAATCTCCTGGGCGCGCCGGCTGCTGAAGCGGCTGCGGCCGGTGGGTTGGCGCTGACGCTCAGCGCCGGGCAGGCCGCGCCGCCGCAAGCGGTTCCTGCCGTGCCGGTTGTGGTGGGAACGCCGCTGTCCGCGACGGAGATTGCGGCTATTTTGGCGCGATTGCCGGCATTAACCGCCCCAGAAAGCGATCAGCAGCCATTCCAATTCCCGCCAGAAGCCCCACCCCCGCCGCGCCCCGGCGAAACCATCACCGAATCATTCCCCCCACCGCCGACCTCCGCGCAGCCGCCGGAAGTCGTCAGCGGACCGCTGCAAGTGCTGCGCTACGCGCCAGAAGGGGACATCAACATCGCCCCATTCCTGAACGTGACCTTTAATCAGCCCATGGTTCCTTTGACCAGCCTGGAAGCATTGCCGGCAGAAGCGGTGCCCGTTCACCTGACGCCGGCCATTCCTGGCGTGTGGAAGTGGCTCAGCCCGCAAACGCTCTCCTTCGAGTATCAAGGCGAGGTGGACCGTTTCCCCAAGGCGACGGCGTACGTGGTGGAAATCCCGGCGGGCACGCGGTCGGCCAACGGCAGCGCCCTGGCGGAGACCGTCACCTGGACGTTCCGCACGCCGCCGCCGCAAGTGACGCAGTTTTGGCCGCAAAACGAGCCGCAACCGACGGATGCGTTGATGTTTGCCGCTTTTGATCAACTGATTGATCCGGCGGCGGTGTTGGCGACGATCCAGGCGCAGGCGGGGCAGGCGAATGTGCCGCTACGATTGGCGAGCGCGGAGGAGGTGGCGGCGAATGAGGAGATAGACCGGTTGGCAAACAGGGCGCGGACCGGTACGTGGTTGGCGTTTCGGGGGGAGGGGGAAATGCCGGCATCTTCTCCCATCACCATCACCATCGGCCCCGGAACCCCCTCCGCCGAAGGCCCCCGCCTCACCGAACAGGCCCAAACCTACAACTTCTCCACCTACTACCCCCTGGTCGTCGAAAGCGCCCAATGCAGTTGGAACGACGAAGATTGCACCCCGCTCAGTCCCATGCGCATCCAATTTAACAATCCCCTCAACCGGGACGCTTACGAAGAGTCGTGGGTCGAAGTCTCGCCCGCCCTCCCCGGCGCAACCGTGGACATCCAGGGCAGCACCCTGATCGTCAGCGGTCCCACCAAAGGGCGCACCAGTTACGATGTCACGCTGTCGGCGGCGATTCAGGACACCTTCGGCCAGACGCTGGGCAAAACGCAGACCCTCCGCTTCCAGTATGGCTCCGCCCCTGCCGTCCTCAGCGGCCCGGACAAAATTCTGGTGACGCTGGACCCCTCCGCCGCCCAACCGACTCTGGACCTCTACACCATCAATCAATCCCGCTTGCAATTGCGTATCTATGCCGTGCAGCCCGCCGACTGGCCCGCTTTCCAACGTTATTTGCGCGACTATAACCAGCAGGACGACTGGCCGACCCCGCCGGGGGAAAAGGTGCGCGACGAAACGGTGACGATTGATGCCCAGCCGGACAGCTTGCAAGAGACGAACATCGACCTATCGCCAGCGTTGGGCAATGGGACCCGTCATCTTATTGTTATTGTTTATCCGCCGGAAGATGCCGGCAAAAAACGGTACGAACGCCAGATAGTACAGGTATGGGCGCAGGCGACCCGCATCGGCCTGGACGCCTTCGCCGACCCGCACCAACTCCTGGCCTGGACCACCAATCTGCAAGACGGCGCACCACTGGTCGGCGTGACCGTCTCCGGCGGCGCGCAATCCGCCATCACGGACGAACAGGGCGTGGCGCGGCTGGACCTGAACAGCGGCATCTCCTACCTGACGGCCCAGCAAGGAGACGACACCGCCATCCTCCCCGGCAATCTCTACTACTGGGATGATTACCCGCGCTGGCAGCGCCAAATCGTGCGCGACGAACTGCGCTGGTACGTCTTCGACGACCGCCAGATTTACCGTCCGGGCGAGGAAGTTCACGTCAAAGGGTGGCTGCGCCGCATCGGCAACGATCTCAACGGAGATGTCAGCCTCGTCAGCGGGTTGGAGCGTGTCATCTACCAGGTCATTGACCCGTTTGGCAACGCACTGCTCTCCGGCCAGGCTGCCAGCAGCGCGTTGGGTGGCTTCGATTTTGCCTTTACGTTGCCGGCAGGCGCCAATCTGGGGTACTTCAACATCGACCTGACCGCCAATGGCGTCAGCGGTGATATGGATGGGCTGCAATATTACCACGCATTTCAGGTGCAGGAGTTCCGCCGCCCGGAGTTCGAGGTAAGCGCCCGCAATGAATCCCCCGGCCCCTTCTTCCGCGATGGCAGCGCCACCGTAGCCGTCAGCGCCAACTATTACGCCGGCGGGGCGCTGCCCAACGCCGACGTTACCTGGGACGTGACTACTTCTCCCAGCAGCTACGCACCGCCCAACTGGCCCGACTTCACCTTTGGCACCTGGACGCCCTGGTGGTGGTACGGCCCTGTCTATTACGACGAATTCGCCTATCGCGGCGGCTTCTATCCCGGCCTTCCGGGCCAATCGCAGACATTCAGCGGTGTCACGGACGCCAGCGGCACGCACTATCTGCGAATCGACTTCCAGGCGAACGAGGCGATGCAGACGCAGCCCCAGCCGTACAGCGTGATGGCCAACGCCACCGTCATGGACGTGAATCGCCAGGCATGGAGCGCGACCACCTCGCTGCTGGTGCATCCCGCTAGCCTGTACGTGGGTCTGCGCGGCCAGCAGTACTTCGTGAACGCGGGGCAGCCGCTGGACGTGGACGCGATTGTCACGGACCTGGATGGCAATGCGATTGCTGACCAGACGATGACGATCACGGCGGCACGGCTGCAATGGCGGTATGGGCGCGGCGGCTGGGCGGAGGAAGTGGCGGACGAACAAATTTGTTCCGTGGTTTCCACAACGGAACCCATTTCCTGTACGTTTGCCACGGACGTGGGTGGCACGTACCGTATTACGGCCACGATCACGGACGCGCAGGGTCGCGGCAATCAGAGCCAGATCACGCGCTGGGTGAGCGGTGGCGAACGCCCGCCCGCGCGCAATGTGGAGCAGGAGCAGGTGACGTTGATCCCGAATCAGGATACGTACCGGCCGGGTGATATGGCGGAAATCCTGGTGCAGGCGCCTTTCGGTCCCGCCACTGGTTTGCTGACGGTGAGCCGCGGCGGTGTTTTGTACACGGAGTCGTTTACGGTGGATGAGACCGGGACGGCGACGCTGCGCGTGCCCATCACGGAAGCGCAACTCCCGAATCTGGGGTTGCAAGTGGATGTGGTGGGCGAGGCGGAGCGGGTGGATGATGCCGGCACAATCCAACCCAACCTGCCGCCCCGACCCGCCTACGCCAGCGGCAGCCTCACCCTGAACATCCCGCCCGCCGCCCGCGTCCTCACCCTCTCCGTCATGCCGCAAGCGTCCGCCCTCGCCCCCGGCGCGGAAACCGCCATTGACCTGCAAGTGACCGACGCCAACGGCCAACCCGTGCCCAACGCCGAAGTCGCCCTTGTCGTCGTGGACGAAGCCATCCTGGCCCTCACCAATTACCAGCTTGCCAACCCCCTGGATCAGTTCTACGGACAGCGGTCTACCTACGTGGATAGCACCTACGGACGCGCCACCCTCCTGCTGGCAAACCCCGCTGCCTTGCTGGGACAGTTGCAAGAAACGGTGACGACGGAAGGTTTGAAAGTCGAAGCGACGCGCGTGGTCATGGAAATGGCCGTTGAAGAAGCAGCCGCCGGAGATGCCTTCTCTGCGCCGTCGGCTGTTCCGCGAGAGATGGCTCTTGACGAGTCCGCCAATGCCGCGCAACCTATCCAGATTCGCACCGATTTCAATCCGCTGGCGGCATTCGCCCCCGCCGTCACCACCGACACCAACGGACGCGCCCAGGTCAGCGTCAAACTCCCCGACAATCTTACCCGCTATCGCGTCATGGCCGTGGCCGTGGCCGGGGAGAAGCAGTTTGGCTCCGGCGAAGCCAACATCACCGCGCGCCTGCCGCTGATGGTGCGCCCCTCCGCTCCCCGCTTCCTCAACTTCGGCGACCAGTTTGAGTTCCCCGTTGTGTTACAAAACCAGACGGACGAACCGATGACGGTGGATGTGGTATTGCGGGTCACTAACCTGGAATTGAGCGGCGACGGCGGCCAGCGTGTGACGGTTCCCGCCAACGACCGCGTTGAAGTGCGCTTCGCGGCGGCGACGCAGTTGGCGGGCACGGTACGCTTCCAGGCGGCGGCAGTGTCCGGCGCATACGCCGACGCCGCCAGCGGGGAGTTCCCCGTGTACACGCCGGCGACGACGGAAGCCTTCGCCACCTACGGCGTGCTGGACGCGGGCGCGGTGGCTCAACCCGTGGCCGTGCCCGCCGACGTTTATACGCAGTTTGGCAGCCTGGAAATCCAGACCTCGTCCACGGCGTTGCAGGCGCTCACCGACGCCGTCCTCTACCTGGCCAGCTATCCGTTTGAATGCTCGGAGCAGTTGGCCTCGCGCATTTTGGGCGTGGCCGCGCTGCGCGATGTCCTCACCGCCTTCTCCGCCGCCGGTTTGCCGTCTCCGGCGGAAATGGAAGCGGCGGTGCAGCGAGACATTGATCGCCTGGCCGGGTTGCAAAACAGCGATGGCGGCTTTCCCATCTGGGAGCGTGGGCGCGAGTCCATTCCCTTCTACTCCGTCCACGTGGCTCATGCGCTGGCGCGGGCGCGGCTGAAGGGGTTCGACGTGCCGCAATCGCTACTGAACAACGCGCAGAGCTATCTGCGGGATATTGAGCGTTACTATCCCGATTGGTACGGGCAAGAAATCCGCTGGGGGCTGAGCGCCTACGCCCTCTACGTGCGTCATCTGATGGGCGACACGGACACGGTGAAGGCGCGTCAGCTTTTCGATAGCGCCGGCGTGGAGCAACTGCCGCTGGAGGCATCCGCCTGGTTATGGCAGGTGATGCTGGATGATCCGGGCGCGGCGGCGCAGGTGGCGGCGATTGCGCGCCACATCCAGAACCGCGCCGTGGAAACGGCGGGCGCGGCGAATTTCACCACCTCTTATGGGGATGATGAATACTTGATGCTGCATTCAGACCGGCGCACGGATGCCGTGATCCTGGATGCGCTGATTGTGGCTGATCCGACCAGCGACCTGATCCCGAAAGTGGTGAATGGGCTGCTGGCGCACCGCGAAAGTGGACGCTGGGACAACACGCAGGAAAATGTGTTTGTGCTGCTGGCGCTGGACCACTATTTCAATACGTTTGAGGCGGAGACGCCTGACTTCGTGGCGCAAATGTGGTTGGGCGACCAATATGTGGGCGCGCACGCCTACGCGGGGCGCACGACGGAACGGCATGAGACGGATGTGCCTATGAGGGCGTTGGCGGGAATCGGCGGAACGCCTGATCTGGTTGTGAGCAAGGAAGGGACGGGTCGCCTCTACTATCGCCTCGGTCTGACGTATGCGCCCACGGACCTCACGCTGGAGCCGTTGGATATGGGTTTTACGGTGCTGCGGACGTATGAGGCGGTGGATGATCCCGCGGATGTGACGCAGGATGGGGATGGGGTGTGGCACATTCGCCCCGGGGCGCGGGTGCGGGTGCGGATTACGATGGTGGCGTCTAATCGGCGGTATCATGTGGCTTTGGTGGATAGAATGCCGGCAGGACTCGAAATCATCAATCCCGATCTGGCCGTCTCCAGCGTGCCACCCAACGAAAACGCCAGGCCAACCCCCTACTGGTGGTGGTGGGGACCCTGGTACGAACACCAGAACCTGCGCGATGACCGCGCCGAGGCGTTTACCTCACTGCTCTGGGATGGCGTCTATGAATACAGCTACGTGGCCCGCGCCACCACGCCGGGAACATTCGTCGTCCCGCCCGCGAAAGCGGAGGAAATGTACGCGCCGGAAGTGTTTGGGCGCAGCGGCAGTGACCGCGTGGTTGTTGGTCCTTGAGACACCTATCTTCCCGGAAGCTCTCAGCTTCCGGGAAGGGCTACTCACTCATCTTCCTGGAAGCTCTCCGCTTCCGGGAAGGTTTTTGTACCACAGGCGGGGCAGACGTATGCCCCGCCTTGCTGCGTCAGGCGCGCGCCGCAGGGGCAGACGTAGCCGACGAGCCGGGCGGGATTGCCCAGCACCAGGCCATAATCCGGCACATCCCGCGTGACGATGCTGCCTGCTCCCACCATCGCCCACCGCCCGATGCGCACGCCGGGCAGCAGCACCGCCCCGGCTCCGACGGATGCTCCCGTCCCGATCCACACCGGCAATACTTCCCAATCCGCGTCCGTTTTTAAGGTCATGTCTGGGTTCACCGCGCGCGGGCGCTTATCGTTGGTGACGATGACGCCCGGCCCCAGGAAGACGCCGGCCTCAACAACGGCGGGATGATAAACGAAGACGCCATTTTGCAGTTTGCAATGGTCTCCCAGGTGTACATCAAAATCGACGTAGACGCCCTTGCCTAATATGCAGTTGCCGCCAATGATGGCTCGTTCCCGCACCTGTGCCTGATGCCAGATGACGGTTCCCGCGCCAATTTCGGCCTGCGATGATACATCGGCGGTGGGATGAATGCGGACGTTTTGGTGGGACATAGTAGGGATGGTTGGTAGGTGGTGGTTGTCAGTTGGCGGTTGGTTGTTGGTCGCGCGCGCGCAAGAGCGCCTGCAGGCGGGAGACGACCATGTCCGTCGCCACGCGGTTCAGGCCACCTTCGGGAATGATCACGTCGGCGTACCGTTTACTTGGTTCGACGAATTCGAGGTGCATGAGGCGCACGGTTTGTAGATATTGGTTGATGATGGAATCAAGCGACCGGCCCCGCTCCTCCATGTCCCGTTTCAAGCGCCGAATGAAGCGCACGTCGGCATCCGTGTCTACGTAAATTTTGACGTCCATCAATTGGCGGAGTTCCGCGTTGGTGAAGATGAGGATGCCATCAATGAGAACGACGGGAGCCGGTTCAACGAGAACCGTTCTTGGCGTGCGCCGATATTGGGCAAAATCATAGACGGGGATGTGAACGGATTGCCAACGGAGAAGCTTCCGCACGTGGGCGATCAATAAATCCGTTTCAAATGAATCGGGATGGTCGTAGTTTTGCCGCACGCGCGCTTCCAGCGACAATTGGGGCATGTCGCGGTAGTAGGCGTCGTGGGGAAGGTAGGCGATCTGGGATGTGCCAATGGCCTCCAGGATGGATCGGGCGATGGTCGTTTTGCCGGAAGCGGTGCCGCCCGCGACGCCAAAGATGATGGGCTGGGGGTGTGTCATGCCGTGTGGTGTCTCTCCGTGTCAAGATATGGCGCGGATTATACACCAACGAACGCGGGGAAACCTGCCGGCATAAATAAAAGCCCCCCTGTTCGGCAAAACAGAGAGGCTTAATAATGGCCTCAAGATGAAGCGTTTCAAGTGCTGCATCCCAGGTAATATCACTGCCGTAAAATATATACGCTTTTGCTTCGATTTTTCCCCTTTTTCGTGGAAATTCGAGACGAATTGGGGTTGGGGAAGTATTGGGGTGCAAGCGCGATGCGCCTTTGTGGACTGCCGGGTCGTGAAAACGGTGTTTACAATTGTGTCGCGCTTCAGGATGGTGGATTGTAATGTGGGGACACGGAAACGGTGGCAAGTAAAAGCCCCTCTGTGTGGCAAGCACAAAGGGGCTTAATAATGGCCCCGCCGATGAGGTTACACTGACACCACACCCGGGCTGTATCGCTGCCGTAAATTACTATACGCTTTTCCGTCTGTTTTTCCCCCCTGTTTCTTACGAATTTGGAATGAATTTGGAAAACGGAGGTAAAAACACCGTTATGTCAAACAATGCCCTTCTGCTTGACGGTCACGAAGGCACTTGATGCCCGGTACCGCTGCTTTGCCGGATCATGGCGACAGTACTTTACATTCCTCGTGGCGGAAACACGTCACCAAATGGTCATTACAGAGTCCGACGGCCTGCATGAAGGCGTAGCAAATCGTTGGGCCAACGAAGGTGAAGCCGCGTTTTTTTAGGGTTTTGCTCATGGCGGTGGCGTGGGGGGTGAATGCCGGCAATTCCTCCAACGCGCGCCATTCATTCTGTATCGGTTTCCCATCCACAAACTGCCACAGGAAGTCGCTGAACGAACCCTCCGTTTCCATGATGTCCAGATACCCGCGCGCGTTTTTGATGGCGCCATTGATTTTGAGGCGGTTGCGGACAATGCCGGCATTCCCCATCAACTCAGCTACCTTTTTATCGTCATACCGCGCTATCTTCTCCGGGTCGAAGTTATCGAACGCCCGCCAATAATTCTCCCGCTTGCGCAGAATCGTGATCCAGCTCAACCCCGCCTGCGCCCCATCCAAAATCAGCTTGGCAAAAAGAAGTTGATCGTCATAGACGGGAACGCCCCACTCCTCGTCATGATACCGCACATAGAGTAAATCATCCCCACACCAGTCGCAACGATTCAGATTGTTCATAGCCATGTTTTCCTCCTACAGAATGTGGTTATAAGAACGGTAGAGCCTGACCTTGCCCGGAAGCGCGCTTCGTTCCGGTCGAAGAGATCGTGGGTTCAAATCCCGCATCTCCGACAAAAAAGCCTGTCCTATCAGGGACAGATTTTTCGTTTTCTGAGGCGCCTCTACACATCTTTCGATATTCGTTATACAATACATATTTAGGTATATATTCCTGGCTGAAAGGAGCATCTCATGCAAAAAGTGATTGGCGTTACAGAATTGCAGCGGCGTTTCCGTTCCGTGTTTGATGAAGTTGCCCATGATAACGTCCCCTATGTTCTGACACGCGGCAGCCGTCCGGAAGCGGCGCTGATCCCCTATGAAACATTTCTCCATCTACTGGAACTGCAAGAAGACGAATTGCTGGCCGAGTTTAACCGCCTTGCCGCCAGAGTAGCCGAACAAAACGCTGACTACTCGGAAGCAGAAGTAGAAGCGGATGTGGTGGCAGCGATAGCGGAGAGCCGTCGTGATACGAGCCGTCGCTGACACCAATGTGCTGGTCAGCGCCGCCATTAAGCCGCGCGGTGAGGCTGGCCGTGTCCTGGCGCATTGGCAGAACGGCGAGTTTACGCTGCTGTATGGTACGGCGTTGCTGGAAGAGTTGATTGATGTCTTGAACCGTCCCCATCTGCGCGATAAGTATCGTCTGACTCCGCACTATCTTCACCTCTTTTTAGGCGTCATTCGGATACGAGGGGAGAAGGTCGAACCAACACACCGGGTAACGGTATGTCGCGACCCCCACGATGACATGTTTTTGGATGTGGCTCTCAACGGTGAAGCCGATTATGTAATCAGCAACGATAATGATTTGTTGGTCCTGTCGCCATTCGAAGACATTCAGATTATTACACCATCAGCTTTTCTGAGGCAACTTGAGCATCAGAACAGGTGAGGCGAAACTGTCCAGCCCTTTTTTGAAGGGGAAGTGCTTGTGTTGGGGGTTATTCCTGGCTGCTGGATGCGGCGGCCTCGTCGATTGCGGCGGCGGGAGTGACTGTATCATCTGGCGCGGGGGCGTGGTCGAGGCGGGCGGCAGCGTCGGGTGTGACGGCTGGCGTTGATTGGCTGGGATAGGCGGGCGCAGAAATATCCCCGGCAGCCACCCATTCCTCATATGTGCGGCCATCGGGCATAGTTGCTTGGGAGAGATCCGCTGCTGTTAGCAGTTCTCTCAACTCCACTTCTGCTATCCTCAAGTTAGCCCCTGATAAGTTTACTCCTAACAAGTTTGCTCCATATAAGACAGATCTCACCATGTTTGCCCGGACGAGATTTGCTTTCTGCAAATTAGCATTTCGTAAATCTGCATCATACAAATCGGCATTCATTAAGTCAGCATGTGCAAGATTCGCTTTTACAAGGTCCGCATGTATTAGCAATGTGCCCACTAGCGTTGCTTGTGTTAGCTTGACCCCCCTCAAACGCGCCCTAATCAAATTTGAATGACTTAAGTTCACTTGTCTCAGGTCAGCCCTCTCAAGCGAGAAGGAAGCATTTAGTAGCTTTGATTCTTGGAGGAATTGTAGTACTTGCTGATTGCGTCCTGCGTCCAGGTCTCGGAGTACGGTCAGGGTGCAGGTTCTTGCCAGGCGTTTGACGTTTTCGTCTGCGTCTGGCCCCAGCCCCTGTTTCAGAATCAATTCTGTGATGCGGTCGAAGTAGTTTTCTAGAGTTTGCTGCCGCTGTCGCTCCAGGGCAAGTTCCCTGTCCGTTTCCCGTTCCTTTTCGGCAATTTCTAGTTCGGTGCGTTTTTGTACGTTGCTGAACCAAAGGCCAGCGGCAGCGAGGACGGCAGGGACGATAAGCAATTCCATCCAATCCCAATACGTTTTCTCGGCAAAGCCCATGTTGCCGGCATCTACCGTCTCCCACGTAATCCAAACCAGCAAGGCAAGGATGGTAACGATAGTAGCCCCTGTCAAGATGCGGGGGATATGCTTGCGCGTGATTCCTGTTATGAGCCAACCCAGGATTCTTCTTATCATCCTGTTTTTCCTCGCGGTACCGTTTTTTGCCGGCACTCCCGCCATTGCATGGGATTATGATGCTTCCATGTTACCACGCATGACGCCATCACCTACATCCAGAAAGCGGCCGCCCACAAAACCGTAACCCCCCGTCTCTATCCGTCGGCGCTCAGGTAGTCCTACTCGTGCGCCATTTGTACGAAGCGGAACCACCTGATACAATGATAACAGACCTCGACCAGTCTGGCCGAGGTTTTTGCATGTCTGGTAATTACTAAGCCAGATTGGACCAATTTTCTCTGGTGAAATGGCCATTGAGCGTGTGAAATTGGTCCAATCTCCAGGGTGCCCCAGGCCCTGGTTGGATGAAAAACCCGGTTTGGGGCAAGTCAATAATCATCCGCGCCATCTGCGTCATCTGTGATGATGTTTTCACCAACCACAACCCGCGCGCATCCCATTTTGTCACCACGGCAGGTCTGAAAAATCTATGCTTACGAAACGAACCAATTTGCGAAATATCGCCATCATCGCCCACGTGGACCACGGCAAAACCACCCTTGTCGATGGTCTGCTGCGCCAGGCGCGCGTCTTCCGCAGCAACCAGCAGGTGGCCGAGCGCGTCCTCGACTCCAACGATCTGGAGCGCGAACGTGGCATCACCATCCTCGCCAAGAATACGGCCATCACCATTGACGACCCGCAAACGGGCGAGCGCGTGAAAATCAACATCGTAGACACGCCCGGCCACGCCGACTTCGGCGGCGAAGTGGAGCGGGTGCTAAACATGGTGGACGGCGTGCTGCTGCTCGTGGACGCCGCCGAAGGTCCCATGCCCCAGACCCGCTTTGTCCTCAAGAAGGCGCTGGAGATGGGACATCGCGCCATTGTCGTCATTAACAAGGTAGACCGCCGCGATGCCGGCCCGGAACGGGTGCTCAACGAAACCTTTGACCTCTTCATTGAACTGGGAGCCACGGATGAGCAGGCGGATTTCCCCGTCGTCTATGCGGTTGCCACCAAAGGACAGGCGGGCTACACCCCGGCCCTC
Source organism: Ardenticatenales bacterium (assembly GCA_020634515.1). Classification (NCBI taxonomy): domain Bacteria; kingdom Bacillati; phylum Chloroflexota; class Ardenticatenia; order Ardenticatenales; species Ardenticatenales bacterium. Next base: position 126,105 of record JACKBL010000006.1, read on the forward strand.
GGACCCGACTTGCAGCCCCTGTTCGAGACGATCTTACGCCAGGTTCCCCCGCCAACGGTGGACGCGGACGCGCCGCTGCAAATGCTGGTGACGACGCTGGCTTATGATCAATATCGCGGTCTCACGGCTGTTGGTCGGGTTTTTGCCGGCAAAATCACCCTGGACCAACCGCTGGCACGGATCACACGCGGCGGCGAAATCCTGGTGGAGCGCGCCCGCTACCTGTTTGTGCATGACGGCCTGGAACGCCTCGAAGTGGAATCCGCCAGCGCCGGCGAAATCGTCGCCGTTGCCGGTCTGGAGAGCGTGGCTATCGGCGAGACCCTGGCCGACCCGGACAACCCACGCCCGCTGCCCACCATTGAGGTGGAAGAGCCAACGGTGCGCATGAGCTTCAGCATCAACAACTCCCCCTTTGCCGGGCGGGAAGGGCGCTGGGTGACATCTCGCCACCTGCGCGCGCGCCTCTACGAGGAGTTGAAGCACAACGTCGCCCTGCGCGTGGACGAAACCGAAAGCGCCGACACCTTCATTGTTTCCGGGCGTGGCGAACTGCACCTGGCCATCCTCATCGAAACCATGCGCCGCGAAGGGTACGAGTTCCAGGTATCCCGCCCAGAAGTCATCTTCCACGAAGGGCCAGATGGCGAAAAGCAAGAACCCTATGAGGAGGTCCATATTGACACTAGCCCAGACACCGTGGGCACGGTTGTGGAAATGTTGGGCAAACGGCGCGGCGAGATGCTGAACATGCAAGATATGGACAACGGCTCCATCCACCTGACCTACATCGTGCCCACGCGCGGTCTGCTTGGGTTTCGCTACCAGTTCCTCACCGCTACCCGTGGCATGGGCATCATGCACACCCTCTTCCACGGCTATGGTTCCCTGGCCGGCGAAATCCCTTCCCGCTCACGCGGCTCCCTGGTCGCCTGGGAAATGGGCCTCACCAACACCTACGGCCTGAAAAACGCGGAGCCGCGAGGCATGTTGTTCGTGGGACCGGGCGTGGAAGTCTATCAGGGGATGGTCGTGGGCGAACACCAGCGTCCGGGCGACCTGGACGTGAACGTCTGCAAAACGAAACACCTGACGAACATGCGTCAGTCTATCCGCGACATAGACGTGCGCCTCACGCCGCCACGCCAGATGAGCCTGGATGAAGCCATTGAATACCTGGCCGAGGATGAGCTGCTGGAAGTCACCCCCACCAGCCTCCGCATCCGCAAACGCATCCTGGACATGCACATCCGCGCCCGCGACGCCAAGCGCACGCGGCAGGCCCTGGCCGCATGAGCGAACCCCGTTTTCAGCATGTGGCCGTGATTGACCTCGGTTCCAATACGGCCCGCCTGGTGGTGATGAAGGCCATTCCTGGCTACTCGTTTCGTCTGCAAGATGAAATCCGCGAGGTCGTGCGGCTGCGCCAGGGCATGACGGGACGCGGTCTTAGCGACGCGGCCATTTCGCGGGCAATGTCCACCCTGCAACTTTTTCGTGATTTTTGTCATGGCCGCGAAATTGACGTCATCTTGCCCACGGCCACCAGCGCCGTGCGCGAGGCCAGCAATGGCCCTGCCTTCGTGGAGCGTGTGCAGCAGGAGTTAGGGCTTTCGCTGCGCATTCTCAGCGGGGAGGAAGAGGCGTATTACGCCACCATTGGGGTGCTAAATGAAGTGCCCATTGCCCAGGGCTATGTGCTGGATATTGGCGGCGGCAGCTTGCAGGTGAGCGAGGTGTGCGCGGGGCGATTCCGTCGCGGCCAATCGTTGACGCTGGGGGCGCTGGCGTTGACAGAGCGGTTTATTGAACACGACCCGCCGACGCCGGAGGAGGTCGCCGCCGTTCAGGCGGAAATTGAAGCCCAGCTAGACGAAATAAGATGGTTAAAGGCGTCGCCCCAAACCATGTTGGTGGGATTGGGTGGTACGATCCGCAATCTGGCGCGCATGGAAGCTGTGCGACAGGGCTACCCGTTGTATACGCTGCATGGCTTTACGCTGAGCCGAGAATCGGTGCGGGCAAGTATCAACTTGTTTTGCGAACTGCCGCTGGCGAAGCGGCAAAAGCTAAACGGGCTGAACAGCGACCGCGCGGACATCATCTTGCCTGGCGCGCTGGCGCTGCTGGCCGTGATGCGGCGGTTGGACGTGGACGCGCTGACTGTGTCCATGAGCGGGCTGCGGGAGGGGGTGTTTTTGGAGCGGTTTTGGCGGCACTTGCCTTATCCCGTGATGCCGGATGTGCGCCGTTTTAGCGTGCTAAATCTGGCGCGTATCTATCAGTATCAGAAGAACCATGCCAACCATGTGCGCTATCTGGCGGGGCGGTTGTTTGACCAACTGGCGCCGCTGCACGGCTTTGGTCCGCCGGAGCGGGAGCTATTGGACGCGGGGGCGCTGCTGCACGATCTGGGCGTGATTGTGGGGTACGATGGTCATCATCGCCATTCGCAGACGCTGATTGAGTTCAATGGGCTGGCGGGGTATACGCCGCGCGAGATCGCCCTCATCGGCCTGCTGGCGCGGTATCACCGTAAGAAGGACCCGGACACGTCCGGCTACGAGGTGCTGCTGCGCGCGGAAGATGAGGGGCTGGTGTGGCAGTTGGCGGCGATTTTGCGGCTGGCGGAGTTTTTGGAGCGGGGGCGCAATGGCAATGTGGATGACGTGACGGCGCGTTGGACGGATGAGGAACTGCGGTTGACGCTGATTGCGGATACGTATCCGGCGGTGGAGTTGTGGCAGGCGGAGCGGAATGCCGTGCCCCTGGTGGAGGCGGCGTTTGGGCGACGGGTGGTGCTGGACAGCATTGCCGCGCCGTCTCCGGGATACCAACAGAATAGAGTTGACGCTTGATGGTGGTCGGTTATTTTGCTCAACCGGGAAACAGTATTTCGCCGATAACAAATAGCAGGAGAAGGGCCCCAATCAGAGTAGACACATAAACGAGCAGCGCGTCCTCTTTCCGGCGGGTGATGGCCAGGAGACCTGTGATGAAGGCGGAAATGCCGGCAACGACGCCCGCAAGCATGGTAAGCGCCAAAGCGGGTCTGCCGGCAATATCCGCCAACAGGGTGCTGCCTGCCGGCACTGACTCATAAAGCGAACGGGCGAATGATGAGCCGATGACAAACAGGATGGGCATCACCACGATCAGCCCGACTGATCCCTTGCCCAAACTGGTTTTGGGCGTGATTCTCCAGCGTTGTTTTGTCATGCTGTTTACCTCCGTCTATACACCCTCGTATTGCGCGAGCGGCAGCCCTTCGCCCATCCATTCAATCAGGGAGCCATCATACACGGCCACATTTTCATTCCCGGCAATTAGATGCGCAATCGCATTTACGGTGGCGGCAATACCGCCGCCGCAATAGGTCACCACACGCTGATGACGCGCTTCTTCTTTCAGCCGAGGGACGAATACGTCGTCGGACACGAGCGCATCCATTCCTTGCATCAAGTCCATTGCGGAGAGGAACGACGAGCCGGGGATAAATGCGCCTTCATACATCTGAGGGGGCAACGCATACTCCGTCCGAATGCTGCTATCTCCCATTGCTTTCAAGACTGCTTCCTTGCCAACGAACATCCCTGGTCTGAATTGACCCTCGAACTGCGTTTCTTCATATTGGCGGGCTTCCTGTTCCAGTTTCCCGCCCGCCTTTACCCAGGCCGCAAGCCCGCCGTTAAGGACGCGCACATTGTTGTGACCCGCGTACCGCAGGATCCACCAGGCGCGGGTGGCGGCAGGGAGTATGCCGACGGCATAAAGTATGACTTGTGTCTCTTGCGAGATGCCGATCCGCCCTATTTGTTTCAAGAGTTCGGCTTCCGGCAAGAGCATGTATTCATACTTGCTGTGCGTATCTGAAAATGCTTGATGATCAAAGAAGGCCGCACCGGGGATGTGCCCCTGGAGATACTTGTCGTAGGCAGTTGCCGGATCGGATTCGCTTCTGAAAAACAAGATCGTGGCATCGTAAATGCGAACGTGGCTGTGGTCCAGTTTGGTGAGCAGTTCATCCGCTTCTATAAAAACGCTATCTCTATGCACCCGTTCAACTCCTTCGTTTCAATGTAGTATCACATCCAGCCCCCAATTTGGGAGGCTGGCTTTTTCAAAACCGAATACCCCAACGCCGCACTTAGCTTGTCCCATCTCAATAACAAGGTGGGGTTGGATGCCGGCATTCCGCGTCATCATATCCCCCCATCTGCACGGAAGAGACCGCGCCCTTCGGCGTCCGACCATACGGCTGGCATTACCCGCAAGTGGGCGGGACGAGACTCGGCTTGGGAGCCGTGTAGACCCGAAGCGAGGAAAAGGCCCGTGAATCGCGCAGGCTCCTACTTGTCGGGTGCACGCTATGTTAACCGCGCTCATTACTGTCGGATTATCGTGTCAGTTGCTACCTTGTCTCGGATTAGTGTCTTGGGTCCATATAGTAGAATAATGGCCAGGGCAACCACAAATTCGATGATATAGAAGAAGTATATACTGGGAACATTGAAGGGTATGACTTCTCCCGTAACATTTCCCGCGGCGTGAAATAGCACTGCTGCCAGCACACTTTCGCCTGTGTTGTTGTAAACCCATGCACGGAAAATTCCTACCGCCAGGTAGGGCAATACCAATACCCAAATAGGCATCCCAAAACGCACATCACCAGGCATGAAGATTAATGGAATATGCCAACAGCCCTCGATAAAACCCAAGATCAAAGCAGATGTTGATGCACTCCACTTTGTCTGAAAATGCGGCAAAGCGTACCCCCGCCAACCGAACTCTTACTCAACCCACCATTGAGGATGGAAGCAATGAAAGGCGGAATGATCAACCACGGTGTTGAAACGTAAATTAGTGGAGGTTGCTGTAGGCCGAAAAACAGTTGGGAACCGTAGCGGGTGAACAAGTATAAGATCGGAAACCACCAGAACCAGGTCCAACCAAAAGCGATTAGGAAGAAAAGAAAGATGCTTTTGGCATTGAACTCTTTCATTTTAGATTTCGCCAATTGGTCCATCAATTGTTCCTCTTTCTTCGTCTTTGCGGCTAACGCCGCGCGCGGGTTGTTTCGTGCTAATAACCTGCGAGAGCCACAGGCAACGTTCAGGTTCCTTGCCTTTTTAGAATGTTCTCCCGGTCAGGTCGAGAAGAACGCGACCTCCTTGGCTACCTTGTTCGACTAACTCTTGTGCGGTTGCGATTTCATCGAGGGGCAGAACACTCCCGATGGGATAGCCAGCCCAGCCATCGGCGAGCATCTCCGAGAGGTCGGCAGCCGCTCGGCGCTTTGCCTCGACCGGGAAGTCGTCACTCCCGAGGAAGTAGAGCCGCGCGTTTTTGAAGACCAGGTTCCAGAAAGGAATCTCGGGATTTGTCCTGTTCGTGGCGTAGCTTGCGATCGAGCCACCCAACTTCAAGACTTGCTCATCCACAGCCACGTTTGCCTGGAAGGCGACCTCGACGACGTGGTCGACTCCGTCCGGACTCAGGGCGAGCAAGCTCTCTACGATTTGCTCCGAGTCTAGTCCGTCCGTTCGGAGAACTTCGTCCGCGCCCGCGCCGCGAGCTATCGTCGAGTCCGCTTCGCTGCGGACCGTCGCGATGACCCCGGCACCCGCGCGCTTGGCGATCTCCACCGCCGCCATCCCCACCGCGCCGGCCCCACCCTGGATAAGTACCGTGCGACCTTTGACGTCTCCTCCCACGTGAACAGCTCGATGAGCTGTTATGCCGGGTATGCCGAGACAGGCTCCCTGGTCCCAGGAAGCGTTCGATGGGAGTTGCGTGACCTGCTCCACCGGTACGACGACGAATTCAGCCGCCGTGCCGAACGGTCGATAACTCTGCGCGCCGAAGCACCACACCCGCTCACCCACCATCCTGGTCGATACACCCGCGCCAACTGCGTCGATGTTTCCCGAACCATCACTGTGCGGGATGACCCTTGGGAATGGCATCCCGACACCAAAAGCGCTACTGCGTTTCTTGACATCGCCCGGGTTGATGCCCGAGCGCAGGACCGCGATCCGCACCTCACCTGGGCCGGGCACTGGATCCTCCATCGTGCCGACAACGAGGACATCTCGGGCCTCACCCTGCGATTCGTACCAAGCTGCTCTCATAAGTCACTACCGCCATGAATCAGAGGCATTCCAACGCTGCGTTTGGCTTGCTTCGTGCTAATAGGGTGGGGTTGGATGCCGGCATTATCCACAACAACCTCCCACCTGCGCCAGACGTAACACAGCCAGCGCGAAGGCCAAATCGCCTGCAACCGCGTATTGGTCGGCCCCGAACTGTTTACGAATTGGTCTGAATGTACTCACTCAACCAACTGCTGAATGCTCCTCGCATTGCCTCACCTGCCGCCGAACTCACGCATAGTTCGGTCGTAAATGACAAGAACCTCATCAACGGTCAAATAGCGCATAGGCTACGCCAACTGCTTATAGAGTTCCGCGCCTTTGCCGAAGCGACTACTCATGACCTGGCCGATTTTGGCGCTGGCGGTTGCCCAGGATTTTAACGATAAGGGCCGCCTTTTTGGGGCGGCCCATTGCTACGTAGATACAGCTTTTACGTTGTTTCCACTTCAACGGCTAAACGCAGCCCAATGCTATGTAATAGCGTTTTCAAGCTGGACAACTGCGGATTTCCAGCAGGGGATAGCATTCGGTAAAGGTTTTCTCGGTTCAATGAAGCGTCTTGCGCCACCCGTGAAAAACCACGCGCTTCGGTGATGTCGCGTAAAGCTAACAGAAAAACTTCCTGGTCATTTTCTTCAAGCGCCGCATTCAGATAAGCCGCCGCTTCTTCGGGGTCGGCCAGGGACGCTTTCAGTCCAGTTTCATAGTTTGCGGTTGTTGGGTTCATCTTATCCTCCACAAATAGTCATCCCAATACGTTTGGGCTAACTCAATGTCTCTGGATTGTGTTTTCTTGTCGCCCCCATACAACAAAATGACAACTGTGTTGTCTTTGCGCCCAAAATAAACACGATAACCGGGTCCATGTGGGATTCGTAACTTGCTTACGCCATGTCCCACGCTTTTGCAATCGCCGAAATTTCCCAATCGAATTCGATTCAGCCGGACACGAATTTTTGCTCTAGCTTGTCGGTCTCTTAACCCTTCCAACCAATCCCGAAATGGATTTTGTCCTGAATCGGTCAAGTATTCCAGCAATTCAATTTGGGTATCGCTCATAAACTGATTGTAGCACAAAAGCTACAACTCGCGCATTCTTTCGTGAAAATGTAGCGACGCTCCTGACGCCGCGTTCACCTTGCCATGTTTCAATAGGGTGGGGTTGAATGCCGGCATTATCCAACAACAATAACCTCCCCCTACACCGGAAAGGCCGCGCCCTTCGCCCGGCGGCGTTAGCGTCCGACCTAATGTCTTGGTTCAATGTCTTGGTTCAACGCTTGCTTGAGCGGCGGGCGGGTGAGGAGACTGCTTTATCGGATTAATCGAATACTTGAAAAGCCCCGGTCTCGCCCGTCCGCTCTAAGCGTTGTGTGCGACCCGTTCGCTCGAAACCGTGTCTGCGGACACGGGGGATGAGCGGCAAAGTTACTGAACTTTGACAACTCCGTATCCAAGTGGGTGCGATATTACCCTAGCGGGTAGGGAATATCAACTCCCCCCGTCCCAATGGATGGATAGACAGCCCTTCCCTCTGCGTGCGACTGGTCATCAATCGTGGAAAGCGGGAAGAAACGGTTCACGCTGCCAGTCAGAGGCGGCTCAGAATCAGCAGGCGGCTATGGATAACGAAAGTGAAGATGTGGTTGAAGCGTCGTCAGCGAGAACTTGCCAAACTGACTGACAGGCAAGCCCAAAAGGGATTGGTCTCTGGTCATGACCGTACATTGGGTTATGACATCCATTCTCACGAGACCCGGCGTAAAGCATCATCCTACGGCCACGCAAAATGGACTTAGTAGAGGTCAGGTCTTATGACAGATACAAAGTATACTGAAGATTGGCAAACAATCCCTTGGTCAGAAGTATGTCCTCGACGCCGATATTGCCAAATGCTTCGACCAAATCTCCCATCCAGCTTTATTACAGAAGTTGAATGCGTCAACGCCAGTCACGCGATTGGTAAGACAATGGCTGAAAGCAGGCATTATGGAAGGAGATGTCTTCTTGCTGCCCAAAGCCGGAACACCCCAAGGCGGGGTTATCTCCCCGCTGCTGGCAAACATCGCTCTGCATGGCCTGGAAAACGAACTGGTTGATGTCCTTCCCAAAAGGCAGAAACCGGGCGTCATTCGCTATGCGGATGATTTCGTCATTTTGCATGAAGATTTGGACACTCTCAATAGGTTGCGAGAACGGGCGGAAGCGTGGTTAGCTCCGATGGGACTGCATCTCAAACCAGGCAAAACCAGCGTCACCCACACATTGCACTTTAGTTTTCCGTAAATGGGGTTTGAATTTTGGTGCTTCAAACCCGAAATCAGGCCTTTGCGAGCCGGATAGCTTCGTATCCAGGCGGCAAATGTGCCGTAACCGAAGCCTTCTTAGAAAGTTGGTTGGAAAGTGGCAGACCAACTTTTTTTAAATGCTTCATCAGGCGTCCATACGTCGGTTTGGCAGCTCTGTCCCAGAAGCCAGTCCGGATTGACGGTAGGGTCGCCGCCAGATATTTCAATAGCGACCCGAAAATCATGGTCAGCGCCGGCAAGCGCGTGAGCGCGGTCGGGTGGTGGACATAATGCCGACCGCCGCCACCAGACAAAATGTACTTGCCCGTTTGCGGAACTCCTTCTATCGGCCAGCGTTCTGGGTAAATCGCCTGCATGGAGGCCGCGGTCAGTTCCAACACAGGTGTACCCAGCAGCAGCGGGTCTTCGAAATCGGGGTGGTGAATGGCGACAACCTGGAGCGGCGTGTGTCGCAATTTGCGCTTACGCTTTTCGTCTTCAACCCGATCTAGATGACGCTCCAGGAAGTAGACGGGGACCAGACCTCAACCTTTATCTCAACGCTATCCTCAGCAACAAGCGTGTGCGTTTGCGTTGGTTGAGACGCTGGCAGGAGATTGTCCCCATGTTTTCGCGCCAATGGGCGCACCACTTCAGCCTGGTGGCGGCTGGGCGTTGGCCCCTTCTTGGAGGTTCGCGGCGGTATCTTGCCTGCTGTTTTGCCGAAGGTGCAGTTCTTGGCTAGCCGTACCACACAGTTATTCACCCCATGCCTAACCGCATCTACCAATGAAAATCCAGCATCAAAGAGGGCCAGGTCCGTCTCCGTCAGCTTTTTGCCGACCTGCTTGTACACCTTTTCCATCTCCGCGGATGGCGCGTTTTGACTCGTATCAACGCAGACCAGTAGTTCCAGGATGGCGACCCGTTGTTCTCCAACACGCCCTGTTGTCCCCATCATGCCAAATGGCACACCGGGCACCGCTTTGTGGGCATCTGAATCATACGTTTTGCTCTTCAGCCCTTTCACTCGTGCCCTTTTGTATGCCGTCATATCGACGGGTTTCAGCTGGTACCCTTGAATCACCGTTGCCTGCCATTGACCAGCCGCGTCTACTTGCTTTTTCAACTCGTCGAGCAACTCTGCCAGATTGAACTGACCGTACGTGATCGCTTTGGCTGCCCGACGACTCCTTGCGGCTCGTTCTGCCTCATCATCAATGAATGCGCTCAAATACTGGTCGACCGCGGGCATGATGCCACCGCCTGATTCGACAAAGTATCCGCTGTACATCGCGCTGATGACATCACAGATTCCTAAATCGGTTCCTTTCGGCAGCGTGGCAACCATTTGCTCAATTGCTTGTTGCATCTGATAATGGATAGCTGTGGGCGTGTTGGTGTTGGTGTTTGTTTTCACATACTAATCATCCATCAACACGCCCCTTTTTGCACCCCCTGTTTTCTCTCAGTTAGGGAAAACCAAAGCAGTACAAACGGGATGAAATTGGCGATCACTTGTGGCGGCGCATTCGTAATTTTTGGGCCGATGACATTGAAATAGCCGACGCTTTTGATAGTACCGATCATATTCAGCGCAAGCTGAATAGGCTGCTGGCTTATATGCACGATGATCTGGGGCGCGATCCGTTGTCGTTTCCTGCCCTATGGTGGCTGGCATCGTTAATTGAATTGGAACTGCAATCGGACACTGAATCAGCATTCTTGTCAGAAATTCAGGATTGGATTCAATATGATCGTGAGCGAAAAAGCGAATTAGAGGCTACGGCGCAAGCTTTGAGGCGTGTTGCTGCGGAAATTTATCAGAGTTCGGCATGAGCGCGCGCGGAATCAAACCGCAAACTGAATTTTGAAGGGGCAAATGGTGCTGCGCTACCGGCGAACCTTGGGGTTGTCCAACGGGCTGTTGGCCAGACAGCTTTGGCAGCGGCTGCGGGCGGGTACGGGTTTGCCGAGGTGAGGGTGGTATGGAAGTGGATGTGCAGTGGCAACCGGGATGGACAACGGCCGTAAAAATCGAAAGCGGTGGCCGTTACCCCCTGGGACTGAACCGATTTCACAACGGTCTGGAAGAAATCCTGATCAAGAGCATTACCGTTCTGGCAAACCGGCTACGTTACTACGCCTACTGCTGCTGGGCCATTGGCGACATTGAACGACATGAATCGTGTCAGAATTGGGGTGACTTTGTACAAGCGTTCCAAAAACGGGAAACAGCCTTGGCCTCGGGTTTATATTTACTTGAAACCGACTATTCTGTGCCAGGATCAGAGAAAATCGCCAAAGTCATCACAAGTGAAGCAAAATCCCTCATTTGCAACTTCAGCATTATGCAATCAAATGACCTCGGCGCGTTTGGTCTCTATTATATTGGTACATCCTACACGTTGGGCTTGATTGAAAATAACGAGAAAGGCGTTGTGGTGCTAACGTCCGCCGGGCAAAGGTTGTATGAAATTGCAGAAAAGCGGTATCGGAAATTAAAACCGGCTTATTACACACGTTATCGCGGACAGTCGCCTGTACCAACGGTCGTTTTGCACGAGTGGGGACAGGTGAATGATTTTGACAATATCCGTAACCCCGACTGCCAGGCAGAAAGAGAATTTTTTCACTCACTGCTCTTTCGGCTGAATCAGGCAACCCCGGGGGATTGCCGGCGCGATACCCTGGCATTATTTCTAACCTGTATTGCCCACTGCGAGCAATCTGGGGTGCCCTTCACTGAAGCGGTACTTAGCCACATTCATACCTACCGCTGTTATCAACGCGAGTCAGGTGATGTGATACCCTTTGCCGTACCAGAACCCTTCCAAGATGTGCATTTTTACTGGGCCATTTACGAAGGTCACGTCTATTTTCGCGGCTGGCTTTCCACTGTTTTCCAAGCGTTTCTCACCTATTTGAAAGGGTGTCCCAATGGAGCAACATTAGAAGATTTTCTCGACGAAATTGATGCGAAAAGCTTTAACGAAACCATTGCCCATTTTTGCGAAGTACAGGCGGACTGGTTGGGTGGAACGATGGGCGACATTTTAACCCGGATAGGCGGACCGCCAGACTTAATCGATCGATTTTCGGAGGTACAGGTAACGGCCGATAATCAGCATCAATCTTTATCTGGAACCTTGGCGAAATTTGTGTTGGTCATGGCTGCTCTTTGGCAGCGGTTTCGAGAAGCAAGATATGACCAACGGTATCAAAATGTGGCTCTGAATTTGAGCAGCGATCTTTGGTTTGACGTCCTGTTTCAACTGCCAACCATGCGACATATGCCGGTTATGCGTTTCTTGCGAAAAATGATTCAGGCGTATGTGCTCAATCAGCATGACCGGATCATGATTGAGAAAAGTGATCTGCGCCGCTGCTGGTTTACAACAGAGCAAGGGAAATACTTCTGGCAGGCAGACGTCAATGTGATGTGGCGACCGGCCAAGTACAGTACGATCATGAACTTTCTCCGGGACATGAACCTGATTGCCCTGGCAGATGACCAGCAATGGCGGCTAACGACAGAAGGCAAGGAATTGTCTCAAAAATTATTGGCAGGTGGATGATGGCCAAGTTCAACCTGGTGGACTCCTTTTTTGACAAGCGGCACGGATGGGAAACGGCCGTGTTGTGCAGCTATGGTCTTGATCTCAACTTCTTTGAAAATTACCTACTCAAACTGAACGCTTTGTACGCCTGCGATAACATTGCGCTATTTGTGGATGGACAAACCTATGACCAGTTTCAGCAAGCCGCCTACACGCCGCATTTACTTAACCGCCGGTATCTGGTCTCCTGGTTGCGATCGCCCGGTGTCTTTCACACAAAGCTATATTTGCTGGCCTCCTCCAAAAAGGTGCTCATCGGGCTGGGCAGCGCCAACCTGACGCGGGAAGGGATTGCCAGTAATTTGGAATTGCTGACTACATTTGAGGTGTCAGAACGGGATCGGACATTTGGAGCCTTACTAGGCGATTGCCTTCTTTATGTCCAGCGTCTGGCACAATTGACACAGAGTAAGAGGGCGCAAGATCGAGTAGCGGCGTTGGCAGACTGCTGCCGACCGTTTGTACGCGCAGAAGACAAAAATGATAGTCGAATGCAGTTCCTGCACAACCTGGATCGGCCGTTACTGGATGAGATTGTAGAGGTGCTAAACGGCCGTTCCGTAACCAAGATCCAAATCGTCTCCCCATTCTTTGACCGGCAGTTGGCTCCCTATGGGGAATTACGAAGCCTTTGGCCTGATTGCCAGGTTGAAATCTATATCCAACAGCACAAAAGTAACTTTCCCCTGGATCAATTTGATAACTTGTCGGCAACGATTAGCGTTTATCATGACATTGACCGTTACTTACACGGCAAGGCCATCCTGTTTCATACGCCAGAGCAAACCTACCTGTTTATGGGTAGCGCCAACTTTACCGTGCCGGCATTGCTGCGGTCGGCGGCCCTGGGCAATTTTGAAATTGGGGTGATGGGCGTAGTTGATGAGGAAACGGTCGTTGCAATTTTACAGCCAACCGGACAGACGCCCGTTTCCATAACAAGTGCTGCCGACATTCAAGTTGATACCCGTTCAGAATTTCCACCCAGGGGTGCGGCAAACGTTCTATACCTGGTCGAAGCGGCATTAGAAAACAACCACATCAAGATTGAGACCAATCCAGCCATCAGTGCGGCTCAATTTCAACCCCGGCGCTATCTGTTGGTGGATTTTAATGAAAACAGTCTTGAAGGCGCATTGTCGCCAGATTTAACCGTTACGTTAACCGCCGAAATGCGCAAGAAAATGCAGAGACGCTTTGGCATACAACTCATAGGCATAGATGAGCAGGGCCGAGAGAAGTTCTCAAACCTGGTATGGGTCATTGATTGGGATGAACGAGCGGGGGACAGACACGACCGGCAGTTGTGCCGCATTTATAGTGATCCGTCACAACTGTTTGATGTACTGGAAGAGATGATGGCGGCCGGCGATGAACGTGAACTGATGCTGTTTTTGCAGCGTTTCGATATACCACTTGATTTACTAATATCCCCTCGTTTAGCCCAAGGTCCACGCAATGTGAAATCAAAAGGAAATGTTATTGGAACGCTGCCGGTGCATTTAAGCAAGCTCTTTTCAAATAATGTGCTAGCCGCTTACGATACCTGTTTGGATCGGCTACTGGTCAAGATGAAAAAGCATGTGGCTGAAGTTCAGCCTGATAAAATCAGCAATTTTGTCCTGATTTTTAACACATTCCTGGTGCTATTGGACTTTGTGAACAGTTGGGCCAGTGAAAAATATCGTGACAAGCCGACCATTTCAAACGATGATTGGCTGCTCATTCGCGACTGTTATAACATGCTGCTAAAACACATAACGGCCGTTTGGGAATTGGTCTGGGGCAAAGACGGTTACCGCAACCGGATCAATGCCCGGCTGGCAGAACGGGAGCCTGATGAAGGGGAAGCGGCCGTCATGTTTGAGGCTCACTTGCTGGCAGATTATGATAATTCAGCAGCGGAATTGCAGGAATTTGTATTACGGCCCTTGGGAACCTTTGAGGCATTATTGGTGGCATTACGAATAAAGACCCAACAGGGCAAATTGGTACAGCCCAAAGTATTTCCCAACCGCCATCTCTACCTGGAGCCGCGACAGTTGGCCGGGCTTCAACAACGGGTTTCCCAAGGCGGTTTATACACTTATTCTTGAGATACTTCGGCATTATTCTGATACAAAAATTACTACCCGACTCCTTTGGGAATGACATTATCACTATGTTTGCACTTTTTGAGAGAAAGGGGCCATGACGAGAAATAGCACATTGACAATGAAATAAGAGCCGCATAGCCCACTTTGAGGTACAAGATGGTTTGCGAAAACTATCATATCTCGAGGTGAACTATGCGTCTGCCTGCCAGTCGTATGGCTGGACCAACATTTGCGCCACTATCTGACTTTGTTCGCTGACTTTTTTGGCCGACCACAGTACAAGTATTTCGTAACCATACTGCTGGGGTCGATGCTGTGTCAAAACAGTCAATAAGGTGGACATAATGGACGACATCCTCCGCACCTTTGACCCGGTGCCAGGGACAATCACCCATGCAGAATGAACCCTCAAACCTTGAGCGAGCCGCGGAACCCTCTGGCGGCGTAGTAAGACGGGGCGCCGTTGTGATACACAAAGACGGTGTTGTAACGGCGATCACAAAAGAGCGCGCCGCCGAGTTCTCGAATTTCAGCCGGCGTTCGCACCCAACTGGACGTCGCCGTGTCGAAATTTCCCAGTTGCTGCAACGCCCGGTATTGCGCTTCCGTTAATAGATCAATCCCCATGTCCGCGGCCATGTCCATTGCATTACTTTCTGGTTTATGTTCTTTCCGTGCCTCCCAGGCCTCGCGGTCATAACAGAGACTGCGACGGCCTTTGGGACTTTCCGCCGCGCAATCATAAAAAATGTATTCACCCGTTTCCCCGTCATAACCAACAACATCCGGTTCGCCGCCCGTTCTCTCCATTTCATGGAGCGACCACAGTTTCCCCGGATTCGCGTCGAGTTTTGCTCGTACTTCCGCCCATCCAACGTTGGCATGACGGTGCATGTTTTTCTCAAAACGTGCTTTTAAGACGTCTAGCAATTCGTCACGTTGTTCTGGTGATAGTGCCTTTTCGTTGTTATCTATGTGGTTCATGTTTTTGTACCTGTGATGGGAGACTGTGCCTCTCTTTTAATCCCGGTTGGTAACTACCAACGCTCTGTGGAGATTGGACCCATTTCACGTGCTCAATGACCATTTTCACCAGAGAAAATTGGTCCACTCGAGCTTAGCCGTTACCCCGGTTGTTGAGGACGTGGTGCAGGCGCAAGACGTGCAGCGCCTCGTAGGGGACGGTTTCGCCGAGGGTTTCGTAGACGGGGCGGAGAAAGTCGGGACCATGCGCGGCGAAGGCCGCAAGGGCGCGCTGTTGGTCGGCGGCGGAGACGTCGGCGTAGGCCAGCAGGCTGTCCGGGCGCAGCGTCTCGCCCGCGCGCGCCGTCTTCCACAGATGGTCCAGCAAGGTGCTAAATTTGACCTGGAAATGGGCGGCCAGGTCATCGAGGGAGCTGCCTTCGTTCCACATTTCTACTACTTCTTGCCGCCGGCTGCGCCCGTTGCCGCCGCCGGAGCCGGGAGCGGCGGGTCTGCGCTTTTCTTCGATGCCGCGTTCGGCGCAGTAGGTCCGAATGATGCCCAGGAAGCTGTCCGCGTACTTTTCGAGCTTGAGCGCGCCCACCCCGTAGAGGGTGGCGAACCGTTGGTTGGATTGCGGATAGTAGGCGGCCATTTCCACCAGGGTGCGGTCGGAGAAAATGACGTAAGGAGCAACGTTGGCTGCATCCGCCAGGGCTTTGCGATGCGCGCGCAGCCGCTGGAAAAGCTCCGCGTCATGAGGCAACGCGGCGGTGGTCTCTCGTCGCGCGGTCTCCATCATCATGCCCTCGACATTTTCGCCACGAAAGACGGCGTACGCTTTGGCGGTCAGTTTCAGACTGCCGTAGGTGGGATCCTGTACCAGCAAACCTTGTTGGATGAACTGCCGCGCCAGGTACTGCCACTCTTTCTTGCTGAATTCGCCGCCAATGTTGTAGGTCGAGAGCCGGTCGTGCCCCTGGGAGAGGACGCGGGTGGCGCGGGAGCCACGCAGCACGTCGATAATGTGGTTCGTGCCGAAAATTTCGCCCGTGCGCTTGACGCAGGAGAGGAATTTTTGCGCGGGAATGGTGATGTCTACTAACGCTTCCGGCGCGGTGGTGCAGTTGTCGCACATCTCGCAGCCGTCTGCCGCGAAGGTTTCGTTGAAGTAGGCGAGCAGGGGGCGGCGGCGGCATTCGTTGGTTTCGATGAAGCCGAGCATGGCTTCCAGGCGTAGTCGCGCGCCGCGCTGCTGCGATTCCGCCTGCTGGCTGATGAAAAAGTTGATGGTGTTGACGTCCTGGTAGCTGTAGAGGAGGAGGCAGTCGGCGCGCAATTCGTCTCGCCCGGCGCGGCCAATTTGCTGGTAGTAGCTTTCCAGGTTCTTGGGTAGATCGACGTGCAAGATGAAGCGGACGTTGGATTTGTTGATGCCCATGCCGAAGGCGACGGTGGCGACGATGATGGGGGTGTCGTCGCGGGTGAACTGGCGTTGGTTTCGTTGGCGGGTGGCGGTGTCCATGCCGGCATGATACGGCAGCGCATCCCATCCATGACTTTGCAACTGCGCCGCGAGATCGTCCACCTGCCGCCGCGTGGCGCAGTAGATAATGCCCGATTCATCCCGGTGCTGTTGGAGGAACGCCAGCGTCTGCGCCACGGTATTTGTCTTTGGCTCCACCGCCAGGAACAGATTTTCGCGGTCAAAACTGGCGATAAATTCGTTCGCGTCGGCAATGGAGAGGCTGGTCTTGATGTCGTGGCGCACGCGCGCGGTGGCCGTGGCGGTGACGGCCAGGCAAACGGCGTGCGGCAGGCGGCGACGCACGCTGATGAGCTGGCGGTATTCGGGGCGGAAGTCGTGCCCCCATTCGGAGATGCAGTGGGCTTCGTCGATGGTGAGGCAGTCCACGCGCACCTGCTCCAGTAGGAGTAAAACATCGGGGCGCAGCAGGGTTTCGGGGGCGGCGTAGAGGAGTTTGACTGTGCCGGCACGAATCTGCTCCACCGTCCACTGATACGCGCTGTAGTCCAGGCTGCTGTTCAAGGCCACGGCGGGGATTCCCGACTCGCGCAACTGCGTCACCTGGTCCTCCATCAAGGAAATCAGCGGCGACACCACCACGGTCAGCCCCGGCAGGAGCAGCGCCGGAAGTTGATAACACAGGGATTTGCCGCTGCCGGTGGGCATGATGGCCAGGGCATCTTGTCCATCGAGTACGCTGGTGATGATGTCTTCCTGCAATGGGCGAAAACTGTCGTAGCCGAATATCTGGCGCAAAAGGGTGGCGGGGTCGTGGGGAAATGCCGGCAGCGGTGGCAGTCCATCATCCGGAAGAAACGGCGCGGCCGGGTCCCCGGACATCTCCGCCAACGGCGCCTCGTAAAAAATAGTCCCATTGTCATAATCGGTCAGCAGCCAACTCTCGAACTCATCCCCAAACGGATCGTCCGGCATGGGCGGCGGCGCGGAAACCGCCTTCTGCTCGATAATCTGCCCGGATTCGTCAATATGGCGCACGGGAATCTCCAAACCATCTAGCGTGCGACCAATGACCTGGGCACGGCGGCAGTGCGCGGGGTTTCCTTCACGGCACATCAAGGCCACGCGCCGTTGCTGCTGAAACGCTTTTTGCAGACGGATGATGCCCTGTTCATAATCGTTTTCTATGCCGGCATTTGGGTCGCCCCCATTGCAAGCACCGCCGAGTGTGTGCCCCATAAAGACGTAGCGGATGCCCTGGCTTTCCAGGCTTTGACGCAGTGCCGATTGGCTATAAGTAGTATCGTGCGGTGCTTCTGGTTGGCTGCGGATGTCGATGAGATATTGAATCTGGTGCGTGCGCAGGTCGGTCAGGAGCGCGTCCACGCTGCGCTGGCCGTAACCGATGGTGAATATGGGCGTGGTGATTGTATTGGCGTTGTTCATGAGGTAAATTATAGGGAGTGGGTTAATTTTGCCAAAATGGATGGTGTTTGGGAATGGGTGAAGATCTGGATTTGACGCAGGAAATTGAAAAACGGTGGGGAAATGCCGGCAGCAATCCCAAAGCGCGGCGTTACATTGGCAAATTTTGGGACCGCACGCGACGCGGATCCCTGATCAGTGGTATGGTCCAGGGAAACCATGGGAACTATCACGTCTCAATCGAGTTGTATTCTGCCGGCATCTCCTCCAGGTGTAGTTGCTACATTGGCAAGCACGGCTACTGCCACCATTGCGCGGCCCTGGGGCTGACATTCCTGGCGGAGCCAGAAAGCTTTGCGGTTGTTGCGGATGTCGTCGTAGAGGCAGACCAGATCGTCACCGATGTTGTCCGCGACCTCGACACTCTCCAGAACTACCTGAACGGGATGGCCCTGGCTGATTTGCTCAAAAAAATGCGTCAGAAAGGCATCACGCAGAAGGCGTTTTGCGCGGCGGTGGGCATGAGTACAGGGCACCTGTCCACGCTCCGGTCCAGCGAACTGCGTAACCGCCGCTTTCATGAACTGGGGGCGACCAAATTAGCTGTTCTATGGGTACTGGAAAACATGGAGACAAAGGACAAGCGTTGACATACCTAAAACCCCACGCGATCCATCCGCCCCACAACTTCCCGCCTTGGAAGACTAACTTCTCTGGAGAAGATGACTCTCTAACAGACCATGGAGGAACAAGGACATGGCCGCAAAGAAGATTTACCAATTCAAAATAACGCTCAGAGACATCCGTCCGCCAATCTGGCGCCGCTTTCAAGTACCCACCGACATCAACTTTTATGAACTGCACCAGATTATACAAACGGTTATGGGCTGGTATGACGCCCATCTGCATCAGTTTGACCTGGGCGGTTTCGTGATCACGGACGCGGAAACGCTGGCCGAAGGTTGGGACGATGGCGCAAATGAAAAAAGAGCAAAGTTGTCTGCTTATCTTACGCACGAGGGGCAGAAGATACGTTACGAATACGATTTCGGCGATGATTGGCAACACGACCTGCTGCTGGAGAAAATCCTGCCCGCCGAGCCGGACGTGCATTACCCGCGCTGCCTGAAAGGGAAGCGCGCCTGTCCGCCAGAGGATTGCGGCGGGGCCTGGGGGTACAGCGACATGCTCGAGTCCCTGGCGGACCCGGAGCATGAAGAGTACGAGATGTACGCGGAGTGGATAGGGGAGGATTTCGATCCGGAGGAGTTTGATCTGGACGGTATCAATGCCGGCCTGGAACGGTTCCGTAAGTAAGCGTCTATTTGGGTTTCGGCATTCTCGTGCCCCACAAAAACGAGTCTCTCAACCGCTCTGGGAAAGTGCGTCGCATCTGAACAGTTCCCATCTTCTCGTGAACCGTGTGCTATAATGGCGTCCGTATGACAAAAAGCATCAACCCCACTATTCATTTGCAGCCAGGAGCCGATGCCGTCCTGGGGGTCGTGACCCGACAACAGTTCCTCACACCACAAGCGTATCGTCTGCAACTGGCAGCGGCGCGAATGCTGCTCATCGGCGGCTTTGACGAACTCATCTGCCTGGAAAACCTCAACTTCGATCCTTTCCCCTATCAGGTGAAGGCAGCGCAGGCGGCACTGCGTCGTTTTCGTGGGCGTGGCATGTTGTGCGACGAGGTGGGGCTGGGCAAGACGATTGAAGCCGGCCTGGTGGTGAAAGAGTATTTGCTGCGCCAGATGGTGGAGCGCGTGCTCATTCTCACCCCGCCTGGCCTGGTGGAGCAATGGCGAGAAGAGCTGGCGCAAAAGTTTTCCCTCACCGATTTTGTCACCAACAGCGATGAGGCCTTCCGCGTGGCGGGTGACGACGCCTGGGCCAAATTTCCGCGCGTCATTGCTTCGATTGCCGCCGCGCGATTGACGGGGACACGTCAGATTATTACCAGCCTGAACTATGATCTGGTCATCGTGGACGAGGCGCATCATCTGAAAAACCGGAGCAGTGTTACCTGGAAGTTCGTCAATGACTTGCAGAAGCGGTTTATTTTGATGCTGACGGCTACCCCCGTGGAAAATCGGCTGGAGGAGTTGTACAACTTGATCACCATCCTCAAGCCGGGGCAGTTGAGTACGCCGCAAGAGTTCCGCCGCCAGTTTGTGGTCAAAGGAGACCCGCATTCGCCCAAGAATCGTGGTTTGCTGCGGGAGTTGATGGCGGATGTGATGATTCGCCACAGTCGCGGGCAGGTGAATGTGAAGCTGCCGCCGCGGCGGGCGCATACGGTGCGGCTGACGCTTTCCCCAGAGGAGCAAAGCCTCTATCGGAATGTAAGTGATTTTGCGCGCCGGGTTTTGCGAGAGGGGCGAGATAGTGGTATGCGTAAGCTGACGTTGGGGATTTTGCAGCGGGAGGTTGGTAGCAGCCCTCTGGCGGCTTCTCAGACGTTGCAAAAGCTGGCCGGGCAACCTGCCTGGAAGGCGCATCAAGCTCGTTTGCAGGCTCTGGCGGAGGAGGCCGCGGCGGTGAGCGGGTGGTCGAAGGCGGATGCTTTGCTGCGGATTTTGCGCAGCGCGGGCGACGATAGGGTGTTGATTTTTACGCATTTTCAGGCGACGTTGGATGCGCTGGGGGAACGATTGGCAGATGCCGGCATTGACTACATCCCCTACCACGGCGGCCTTTCCATTGCCCACAAAGACGCCGCCATTCGCCAATTTGAATCAGAAGGGCGCGTCCTGCTCTCCACGGAAGCGGCGGGCGAAGGGCGCAACCTGCAATTTTGCCACATCATGGTCAACTTCGACCTGCCCTGGAATCCGCAGCGCATTGAGCAGCGCGTTGGCCGCATCCATCGCGTTGGTCAAACCAGGCAGGTGGAAATCTTCAACCTTTCCGCCCAGGGAACAATTGAGGATTATCTGTTGAACATCCTTGACCGCAAGCTGAACATGTTTGAACTGGTTATTGGCGAGATGGAAATGATCCTGGGCTACCTCACACAAGAACAGGATTTTGAGGAAATGTTGCTGGAAGTATGGCTTAACAGCGCCGACGAAACCGCGCTGGAGACCGGTATGAGTGAACTGGGCGAACGTTTGCTGGTCGCCCGCGATACCATGCGACGGGTGCAGACATTCGACGACACCCTGTTTGGTGAGGACTTCTCCGCCTGATAAGAACTGGCGCTGAAATCAGACTCACAATGCAGCGCCAGCTTGAAGAAGCGGCAAGGAAATGACTTCGTCATCTTCTTTAATTCCCGCGCCTAACGGTCCAAAAAAGTGAGAATGCGTGGTAACGAATCACTTCTACTTTTACCTTTTACTGCATGAGTGAACTAGAGCAGTTTGTTCTCGGATATTTGCAGGAGATAGGCAGCATTGTGGAGCCGCCTGCCTATGGGGTCTATGAAGTGCTGCTGCCAGAGGCGGCAGCGGCGCGCTGGCGCACGTCGGCCTATTTGCGCCTGGCGTTTCAGGAGACAGGTCGGGAAAACGTCACTCTTCTCGGTTACAACCATCCGCTGGTCGAGCAGATGGTACAGGAAGTATACGGTCATGCTGCCGCCAGTCATGTGTATGTTAATGGCCTGCGCCTGGACAAAACAGGTGTGGACGATCTGGCGCTGCGGCATTGGGTGATCTTGAATGCACGCGCCCAACCGCAGTTGCGCAAGACCGTTGCGCGTGTGCGTGGCACGTACATACGCTTCAATTTCAAGGCCGCCATCCTCAGCGATGAAAAGCAAGAGCGGTTGGTGTCCGTGTTGATGGACGCGCACACGGGCAGCCACGTGCCGGACATGGAACGGATCGAGTTGCGAGCCACGGCCGTCACGGCGGACGACACGCTGGCATCACTGCCGGACGCGCCGATGCGCTGGCAATCGCCCGATGGCGCGGTGCTCAAGTCGCCGCTGGCGGAAAACACGCTGGCGGCGCTGCTGCCACGAGTGCAGGACGTTATCTTGCAGCAAATGAAGACGGATCTTGACGTGCTGCAAAAGCGCGTCAGTCGCTTCCGCCAATTGGATGAGGCACGCCTCACCGACTACTATGACAGTCTGGAAAGGGATTTGCGGACGCGGTTGCTGAACGCCTCGCCTGAGCGTCGCCCCGGCTTACAGGACAAGCTCACGGCTGTACAGACGGAACGGGAGCATAAGCTGACTGACCTGGCGGAGCGGTACCAGGTGCGGATTAACCTCACGCTGCTCAATGTTCTGGTGATTCAGCAGCCCAAGCTCATCCAGGCCATGCAAATTGCCAACCGTAGCACGCAAACGGCTGTTTATGCGGTGTGGGACCCTTTGTTGAATCGGTTGGAACCACTGTACTGCCAGGTGTGTGGAAAGGCCGGTCAGCGCCTTTACCTGTGTCACAATGGGCATCTGGCGCATGAGGATTGTCTGGCTCCCGCGTGCATTGATTGCAAGCGCGTTTTCTGCCGCAATTGCGCCGGTGACGTGGGTGTGTGTGACGTTTGTGGGGAGCCGTTATGCCGGCATAGCCAGGTACAATGCCCTCAATGTAAGCGACATACCTGCCAGGCGCATTTGGGCATGTGCCATGCTCAAGATGGTCAACCTGTTGACCTGACTGCTCAGGCCGCTCCCCCACCGACGCCCGCCCCGCCCCCTCCACCGCCAACGCCCCCCGCGGCCAGCGTGTCTGGCAAAGGGAAACGGACGCCCGCGGCAAAACCCAAACCCAGATCCGTGCCGAAATCAGCACCTTCCGCCATACAGTCCAGAAATAAAGCGTTGTCCCTGGAGGTGGTGATCAATGAAAGGATGATCAGCGCGCTGGTTCTGGGAAGGCGGGGGCGGCAAATTGCGTTGCGCCAATGGGCCTTTTCTCCAGAGGATGGGGGCATTTTGCGCCATTGTCAGTGCGAGAAGGAAGAGGCCTGTCGTGCCGGCAACGTGGTCATTCGTCCTTTTGAAAGATGGATGATTGAGAGTCAAATGAAGGGCGAACTCCTAGACTTCGCGGCGGAATACGACCTGGCGGTAGATCGGATCCGTTATTATGGCTTGACCGCGTTCCGCCGGGAGCGTTACGCTTTGCCCCAGTTCGAGTTGCCTGATGTATGGAAGGATGAGCAGGCCTTGCGGCGGTCGCTGGAGGTTTTTGCCCAACTGGATTGAGCGGCGCGCCTCAAGTTTCCCGGGCGTCACGCTCGCCCCCGATACAAACCGCGTTCCTGTCGCCTCAGCCTAGTCATGCCGGCGCCATCATCCCCAGGCCTGCACCAGCCGCAGTTTCAACACGGTGTGGTCGTAGTAGCTCACCCCCATCACCAATGGCTTGTTCAGCTTGTTGTAGAACCGTTCCTTCAATCTCAACAGCGGTTGCCCGGCCTCTCGTGCCAGGATGCCAGAGAGCGTTTCATCCACCAGGGCGGCCTCAATGTCGGAAATCGCGTAAGCAATTTGCTCCTGGCAGTAGGTTTGTAGAATGCGGTGGATGGGCAGATTCCCGTCCAGCTTTTCCCCGTCTATTTTGAGGAGAGTGGCGGGGAAAACGTTGGTAGCGAAGATGACCGCCCGGCCATCGGCGTGGAAGAGGCGCACGAGCGAAACAACTTCCTCATTCAGACCAATTGCCAGTACGTTGCTCTCGTCGCCGGTCGCCGGGCGGCGTTCAATCGTCACCGTGCGGATAGAAGGGCGATAACCGTTGGCTTCAATCAGTCGTGAGAAATCCCACATACCCCCGTACCGGTTGTCGATGTCCCTTATGCGCTCGTTGACGTAGGTTCCGTCCCCCTGTTTGCGCAGGATCAGTCCTTCGGCGGCGAACTTCGCCAGCACTGTGCGCACCGTCGTGCGACTGACGCCCAATTCCTGGGCTAATTCGCTTTCCGAGGGCAGGCGGCTCCCCGGAGGGTAGGTGCGATCATGGATGCGCTGGCGCAATTCCAGGCTGACTTGTTCGACAAGAGGTTTTGGGCGCTGAATAGGCATGTTCACCAACCTGTTGCAACACAATTGTTGGACCATTGTCATTTTACCATTCTCCTTCCTACGATCAACAATCTACGAATGATGGCGAAGAGCGGGTCGTGCCGGCATAAGGGCGCATCCGATAATAGGTTTGGATTCACACCTTCCTGGAAGGTCTTTTCAGGCTAAAATGCCGCATTTATGAGGCAATTTTGGAAACGGGCCAACCTTCCAGGAAGATTCTTCCCGAAATCTCGTTGTAGGTCTAAGGTCCATCGCGCGCCAGCGTCCTGTTTTGGGGGAGATGGATATTTGTCAGTCGCGCGGGATTATGGTAAAAAGATATGACGATTGCCGACCTACTAATTTCAGTGGATTGGACATGCGTAATCCCACCCATTCCTCCCAAACTTGTGCCTCGCAGTGTTTTTGTTGGCAGTGCCGGCATTTCCCCTCCCCCCTTGTACTCCTGCGCCCAGGAAGGCTGCTCGCCGACCCGGGCGCTTGTGTTTTTCCACTGGCAAACGAGAGAAAGCAACGTGGGAACGGCGCGCCGCCATCAATGACAACATCTTCCCGGAAGCTGTTCCCCAGGGCAATCATCCGTGACGAAGCTTCCGGGAAGATCATTTTTGGAGGAGACTTCATGCGCCGCGGCACACCGTCATCAATGACAACATCTTCCCGGAAGCTGTTCCCCAGGGCAATCATCCGTGACGAAGCTTCCGGGAAGATTATTTTCGAAGGAGAATAAAATGAGCAAACGAACTGGTTTTTGGATTTTTGTTTGGGTCATGCTGGTGCTGACCTTCGTCATTGCTGCCTGCGGCGGTTCCACCAACGAATCTCCAAGTGGCAGTGATGAAAGCCCTGCCGCTACCACCGGCGGCGAGCAGAATGCCGGCGAAGACACCATGGCCGCGGAACCCATGAAAATCGCCTTCATCTACGTTGCCCCCATTGGCGACCTGGGTTGGACCTGGGCGCATGATCAGGGCCGCCTGGCCCTGGAACAAGAATTCGGCGATAAGGTGGAAACCTCCTATGTCGAAAACGTGCCCGAAGGACCGGAAGCCGAGCGCGTCATCCGGGACTTTGCCCAAAAGGGTTATGACTTGATCATCACGACCTCCTTCGGGTACATGGACCCCACGATTACGGTCGCTTCCGAATTCCCAGACATTCAATTTATCCACGTTTCCGGCTTCAAAACGGCCACCAATGTTTCCACCGTCTTTGGCCGCATGTATCAGCCGCGTTACCTCAGTGGCCTCGTGGCCGGCGCGGCCACCAAGAGCAACATCATCGGCTACGTGGCCGCCTTCCCCATCCCCGAAGTGATTCGCGGTATCAACGCCTTCACCCTGGGTGTGCGCGAAATCAACCCAGACGCCGAAGTCCGCGTTGTCTGGACCAATACCTGGTTTGGTCCGCCCGAGGAAAAGGAGGCGGCGGAAGCCCTGCTGGCGGCAGGCGCGGACGTGATCACGCAGCATCAGGACACCACGGAACCGCAGAAGGCGGCAGCCGACGCGGGCGGCTACTCCATTGGCTATGACTCCGACATGCGCACGGTCGTCGGCGACACGGTCCTCACCAGCCCCATCTGGCACTGGGGCGTGAAGTACATCAGCATCGTGCGGGAGTTGATGGATGGCACGTACGATCGCTCAGAATCCTATTGGGGTGGACTGAATTCTGGCCTGGTGGACCTGGCTCCCTACTCCGATTTGGTCTCCACCGACACGCAGGCGCTGGTCGCCGATAGGCGGGCCGTCATCGAATCCGGCGACTGGGATGTGTTCTGCGGCCCCGTCACCGGGCAGAACGGCAACCTGATTGTGGAAGATGGCAAGTGCCTCAGCGACGCGGAAATGTTGAGCATGGACTATTTTGTGGACGGCGTGGCCGGCGAAGCGCCGGCGGAAGCCCCCACGGGTCTGGGTCAATAGACCGCGCCACTGACGAAAATTGATCTCAACTTTCAGATTGGTTCATTCTTCGAGAATGGACCAATCTGGGGGAGACCGAGATGACGAGGAACGCATTCGTAACTTGTCCTTCGTCCTTTCCATAAACAGGCGAATTTCTAATTCGCCCTACAGCGTGTTCTTGAAGGAGGGAATATGGCCGAGAATGCCCACCCGATTGCCGTAGCCATGCGTGGGGTGACGAAACGCTTTCCGGGGGTTCTGGCGAATGACCGCGTCAACCTGGAAGTGCGCAAAGGGGAGGTTCATGCCCTCCTGGGCGAGAACGGGGCCGGCAAAAGCACCCTCATGAGCGCCCTCTGTGGCCTCTACCAGCCGGATGAGGGCGAGATCTATCTGGCCGCACCCGACGGCGAACTGCGTCTGGCGGCCATCCACTCCCCGCGCGCGGCCATTGAGGCCGGCATTGGCATGGTACATCAGCACTTTAAGCTCGTCTCCACGCAGACGGTGGCCGAAAACGTCATCCTGGGACTGCGCGGCGTTGGCTTCCGCCCCGATATGCGCCGCATCGCGCAGGAGATTCGCGCCCTGAGCGAGCAATACCATCTCCCCGTAGACCCGCACGCCTATATCTGGCAACTTTCCGTGGGTGAGCAGCAGCGCGTAGAAATCTTGAAGTTGCTCTATCGTGGCGCGGATGTTCTCATCCTGGATGAACCGACGGCGGTGTTGACGCCGCAGGAGTCGGATGAGCTGGGGCAGGTGATGCGTGGCATGGTGCAGGAGGGCAAGGCCATCATCTTTATCAGCCACAAGCTGGATGAGGTGATCGCTTTTGCGGACCGGGTGACGGTGCTGCGCGATGGGCGCAATGTGGCCACGGTGGATGTGACGCCAGAGATGAGCAAGAAGGACCTGGCGCAGTTAATGGTGGGGCGGGAGGTCGTTTTTCGTGTAGACAAAGAGGAGGCGCAGATGGGGCCGCCGGTGTTGGAACTGGAGAATGTGACGGCGCTGAATGATAAGGGATTGCCGGCATTACGTAGCGTCACACTCACCGTCCACAGTGGGGAAATCCTGGGCATCGCCGGTGTTGCCGGCAACGGCCAGCGCACCCTCACCGAAGTCGTCACCGGGCTGCGGGCCACCACCACCGGGCGCGTGCGCCTGCGCGGCCGGGAAATGACCAACCGCTCTTCCCGCCGCTTCATCCAATCCGGCGTTGCCCACGTCCCCAGCGACCGCCTGGGGATGGGCCTCGCGGGGAACCTGCCCGTCAGCGATAACCTGATCATGAAGGCTTACCACGATGCGCCCATCGCCGCCGGATTTGTGCTGCGCAACCAGGCCATCGTCAACTTCGCCAACAGACTAATCGAAGCCTTCCAGGTCAGCACGCCTGGCGTGGACACCCCGGCGCGCATGTTGTCCGGCGGCAACCAGCAGAAAGCGATCCTGGCGCGGGAGATCACCGCCGGGACCAGCCGCGCCGGTGGCGAATCTCCGCTCATGGTCGCCGCGTATCCCACACGCGGGCTGGACGTGGGGGCGATTGAAACGGTGCGGACCACATTGTTGCAACAGCGGCGCGAGGGGGCGGCTATCCTGCTCATTTCCGAGGACCTGGAGGAATTGAAAGGGATCAGCGACTACATTGCCGTACTGCACGGCGGTGAAGTGATGGGTGTCGTGAACGCGGCTGAGGCCACGATTGAAGAATTGGGCTTGATGATGGCCGGGGAAAAATCAGGCGGGCGCGGGAAGCCGGTGGAGGAACGTGATGGCCGTATCCCTTAAGCTAGAAAAACGCCTACAAGTCTCACGCCAGGCCACGTATCTGGTCCCGGTCGTTTCCGTGGTCTTGGCGCTGCTGTTTGGTGCGCTGCTGCTGGCGTCGGCCGGCGCGAATCCCTGGGTAACGTACAAGGCGATGCTGGCGGGCGCGTTTGGCACGCCGGCGCAGTGGCGCGACGGCCAATTTTTCAGTCTCGTGGAGACGCTGGTAAAGGCGATTCCCATCATGCTCACCGGTTTGTCCGTGGCCATTGCTTTTCGTATGCGCTTCTGGAACATTGGCGCGGAGGGGCAGTTGGTGATGGGGGGCGTGGGCGCGGCGGCGGTGGCGCTGTGGTTTCCCGTGTTGTTCCCGTTTTTGCCGGAAAGTTTGTGGGTCTACCTGCCCCTGATGGTGCTGGCGAGTATTTTGCTGGGCGCGATTTGGGCGCTCATCCCCGCCTTGCTCAAGGCGTACTTGCGCGTCGATGAGATTATCACCACGCTGATGTTGAATTACATCGCCATCCTGTTCTACCAGTATCTTTTTAACATTGCCTGGAAGGACCCACAGGGCTTTGGCTTTCCGGGGACGGCCATGCTGCCGGAGTATACGTGGCTGCCGCGCATTTCCGGGCGGCTGCATTGGGGGTTGGTGTTGGCGGTGGTTGCCGGCATTCTCGTCTGGTTCATCATGGACCGCACCCGCGCCGGCTACGAAATCCGCCTCATTGGCGAAAACCCCAACGCCGCCCGCTACGCCGGCGTGAGCCTCATCTACAACATAATCCTGGTGATGCTCCTCTCCGGGGGGCTGGCGGGGTTGGCGGGGATGTCGGAAGTTGCCGGCATTTCCCATCGGCTCCAGCGTGGTCTTAACGTCGGCAATGGCTTCACCGGCATCATCGTCGCCTGGCTGGCGAAGCTGCACCCCATGGCCGTCCTCCTCGTAGGCGTTCTCCTCGCCGCCCTCTTCGTCGGCGGCGAGCAGATCCAGATTTCCATGGGGCTGCCCGCGGCCATGTCGCAGGTGCTACAAGGGGCCATTCTCTTGTTTGTTTTGGGCGGCGACATTTTCAGCCGGTATCGCTTGCGCGTCGTGCGTGCCTCGGCGACGGGCGACGCGGCGGTGGAGGGATAGTTATGGACCTGGTTGTATCCATTCTGGCAATTGCCATCGTCGCCGGGACCTCCCTGGTTTATGCGACGATTGGCGAGATTTTCACGGAACGTGCCGGCATTCTCAACCTGGGCATCGAAGGCATGATGATCATGGGAGCCGTCAGCGCCTTCGCCGCCGCCTATCACACCGAAAGCGCCTGGGTTGGCGTCCTCGTCGCCATGCTCGTTGGCGGCCTGCTCGCCGCCATTCACGCCTTCCTCACCATCACCCTCCGCGCCGACCAGGTCGTTTCCGGCCTCGCCCTCACCCTCTTCGGTACGGGACTATCCAGCTTCCTCGGACAGCGCCTCGGTCCTGATGGCGGCCCCCTTGTCGGCCTCGTCGGCCCCCGCTTCCGCGAAGTCTCCTTGCCCGGCCTCAGCAACCTGCCCTTTTTCGGCCCCACCCTGTTTAACCAGGACCTGCTCGTCTACCTCATGTACCTCTTCGTGCCCATCTGCGCCTTCTTCCTCTACAAAACGCGCCCCGGGCTGCATCTGCGCGCCGTCGGCGATAGCCCGCAGACCGCCGACGCCATGGGTATTGACGTATTCAAGCTGCGCTACCTCTACACCATCTTCGGCGGCATGTTGGTCGGCCTGGGCGGGGCGCACCTCTCCCTGGCCTACACCCCCGGCTGGACCGAAAACCTCACCGGCGGGCGCGGCTGGATCGTCATCGCCCTCGTCATCTTTGCCACCTGGGACCCCTTCCGCGCCGTCCTCGGCGCGCTCCTCTTCGGCGGCGTCAACGCCATCCAGTTCCGCCTGCAAGCGTCGGGCACGACGATTCCCGCCAGCCTGCTGAACATGACGCCCTACATTCTCACCATCCTCGTCCTCGTGGCGATCACCTGGTTTGAGTCCTTCCGCAAGCGCGTGGGCGCGCCCGCCTCGCTTGGCCTGCCCTACATGCGCGAAGAACGCTCCTGATACCTTCCCGGAAGCTGTTATGTGACGCTTTTGGCCGGAAACCAGGCTTCCGCGAAGGTTTGTTACGCGCTCCTTCTCTCCATCCACCGGTCACTGACCACTACTTGCAGAGCAACCTATGCACGACGTACAACAAGCCGGACAGATTATCAACCGTTACGAAACGCCCGTTTCCCTGGCCGACGCCCTGGCCTTGCTGGCCGACCTGGGCGCGCGGGCGCGTCTGGTAGCCGGAGGCACGGACTTGCTGCTGGAGCTGGCCCGCCGCCAGCGACCTGGCGTAGACACCTTGATTGACGTGACGCGCATCCCCGGCCTGGACGAGATCCGCCAGGACGCGGACGGAACCATCCACCTGGGGCCGCTGGTGACGCACAACCAGGTTATCGCTTCCAATCTGCTGGTGGACGCGGCGTTGCCGCTGGCGCAGGCGTGCTGGGAGATCGGGTCGCCGCAGTTGCGTAATCGGGCCACGGTTGCCGGTAATCTCGTCACCGCCAGCCCCGCCAACGACACCATCTCCCCCCTGTACGCCCTCGACGCCACCCTCACCCTCGCCTCGGCCCGCGGTCAGCGGCGCGTACCGTTGCGCGACTTCTACCGGGGCGTGCGCCGCTCCGTGCTGCGCCCCGACGAGATGGTCGTGGACATCGCCTTCCCTGCCATGCGCCCCGATCAGCGTGGCCTTTTCGTCAAACTGGGACTGCGGCGGGCGCAGGCCATCTCCGTCGTCCACATCACGGCCTTGCTCACGCTTGCCGGAGAGGTGGTGACGGAGGCGTGCCTGACGCTGGGCAGCGTTGCTCCCACCATCATCGACGCACCCGCCGTCGCCGATTTCCTGCGCGGCAAGACCCTTTCCGCCGCGAACATTGCCGCCGCCGCGCAACTGGCGGCGGAAACCGCCGCGCCGATTGACGACGTGCGCGGTAGCGCCGGCTATCGCCGCGACATGGTGCGCGTGATGGTGGCGCGGGCGCTGGTGGCGCTGCGCGATGGTCGGGAGCGCGATCAGTGGCCGCACCGGCCGGCCCGTCTCTGGGGCGTGGAAGATGGGCATTTTCCCACCGGACCCCAGTTTGCCGCCAGCCATAATGCCGGCACGCCCGTAACCGCTACCGTCAATGGCCGCCCGATTTCCGCCGCCAACGGCACGCACAAAACGCTGCTCGACTGGCTGCGCGACGAGGGCCTGCTCACGGGCACAAAAGAAGGCTGTGCCGAAGGAGAATGCGGCGCCTGCACCGTCTACCTCGACGGCTTGGCCGTGATGGCCTGTCTCGTCCCCGCCGCCCGCGCCCACAACGCAACCATCACCACCATCGAAGGCCTGGCACACGACGGCGACCTGCATCCGCTGCAAACGGCCTTCATCGAACAGGGCGCGGTGCAGTGCGGCTACTGCATTCCCGGCTTCCTCATGTCCGGCGCGAAACTGCTGGAAGAGCATCCGCGCCCCACACCGGAGCAAATCCGGCAGGCCTTCAGCGGCAACCTTTGCCGCTGCACCGGTTACTACAAGATCATCGAAGCCGTGGCAGCGGTGAAAGAAGGGGGCGCGGATTAACGTGGCGGACGCGGATGAGGGCCGCCGCGCCCAGGCGCAATTTGACCCAATTTGGCTTAGGACTGACGATGAAATAAAGTACGGAATGGCATCGTCAGTTTGAAGGAACGGTAAGGAAACAACTTCGTTGTCTTCTTCAAATTCCGTTCCTTAATGGAGCACTCTATGACTATTGGCACATCCACTTTCCGTATGGACGCCCCCGGCAAGGTCACGGGAGCGACGCTGTTTCCGGGGGACATCCGGCGTCGGGATTTTTTGCACGCCAAAGTGGTATTCAGCAACCAGCCACATGCGCGCATGGTGCGCATGGATACCCGCGCCGCCGCCGCTTTGCCCGGTGTGGTGGCGATTTTGACGGCGGAGGACGTGCCCGTGAATGAGTACGGGCTGACGATGGCGGACCAGCCGGTGCTGGTGGGCGTGACGCATACGGGGCGCAGCCATGTGCCCTGTGACGTCAGCCGGTGGGAAGCAGACCACGTGGCCGTGGTGGTGGCGGAGACGCCCACCGCCGCCGCCGCTGCCGCCGCGCAGATTGAGATTGAGTGGGAGCCGCTGCCGCTGCTGCCGGATATGGATGCCGCGCTGCGTGGTGAGGTGCTGCTACACCCGGAAAATGGGCGCGAGAGCAACGTCTACTACGAGTTGCACGCGCGCAAAGGGGACATGGATCGGGGCTGGCGGGACGCGGACGTGATCATTGAAGGCGAGTACGAACTGCCTTATCAGGAGCACGCTTATTTGCAGCCGGAAGCGGCGGTGAGCTATGTGGATGAGCAGGGGCGGGTGACGGTGGAGGTTGCCGGGCAGTGGACGCATGAGGACCAGGAGCAAATTGCCCATGCGCTGGATCTGCCCCGCGAGCAGGTGCGCGTCATTTATCCGGCCATTGGCGGCGCGTTTGGCGGGCGCGAAGACATGTCGCTGCAAATTGTGATGGCGCTGGCGGCGTGGCGGCTGCATCAGCGGGGCGAGGTGCGCCCCATTCGCACGCAGTGGAGCCGTGAAGAGAGCATTGTCGGCCACCATAAGCGGCATCGGGCTAAAGTGGTGACGAGGTGGGGCGCAACGAAGGCGGGGCGCATCACGGCGGTGGTGGCGGACGTGACGATGGACGCGGGCGCGTACAATTACACCAGCAACAAGGTGCTGGGGAATTTCCATATTACGGTGGGCGGCGCGTACGACATCCCCAACGCGCACATTGATTCCCGCTGCGTGTATACCACGGCCACACCGGGGGGGGCGTTCCGCGGTTTTGGCGCGCCGCAGGGGACGTTTGTGGCCGAGAGCCAGATGAATAAGCTGGCGGCGGCGCTGGGTATGGACCCGGTGCGGATTCGGCTGCTTAACTGCCTGCGCCCGGATAGTATTAGTATTACGCAGTCGCCGATGCCGGCAGGTGTGAGTCTTCCCGAAGTGATCACGGCATGCGCGCAGGCGGCGGGCTGGCGGGAAACAGAGGGGGGTGACTGGCTGCCACCCGCCGCGCCGGCGGACCCCGCGCCCTTGCACGCATTTCAATCTCTGCCGCCGCAGGATGGCGCGGTGCGGCGTGGGCGCGGCTTTGCCTGTGCCTACAAGAACGTGGGCTTTTCCTATGGCTTCCCGGAGCGGTGCGAGGCGACGATTGAGTTGTATGGGAAGGGGGAGATTGAGCGGGTGATATGCCGGCACGCGGGCGCGGATTGCGGACAGGGCGCGCACACCGCTTTCCGCCAGATGGCCGCCGCCGCCGCCGGCGTGAGCGTGGACAAAGTAGACGTGATTGTCTCCGACACCGCCGAGACGGGCGACTCCGGCTCCGCCTCCGCCTCGCGCATGACGTTCATGGCCGGCAGTGCCATTCGCGCCGCCGCCGAGAACGCGCTGGAAGCGTGGCGCGGCGAGAATCGCCCGGCCATCGGCCACGCGCGCTACACGCCGCGCCCGACGGTTGCCCTGGATCACGCTACCGGCGCGGGCGACGGCAACATCACCTTCGGCTATGTGGCTCAGTACGTGGAACTGGCCGTGGACGTGGAAACGGGGCATATTGTGGTCGAGCGCGTTGTCTCCAGCAACGACGTGGGCAAAGCGATCAACCCGTTGCTGGTGGAAGGGCAGATTGAGGGCGCGGTGGTGCAGGCGTATGGGTATGCGGTGACGGAACATTTGCAATCCAGTGCCGGGCGCATTCTCACACCCCGCCTGAGTACCTACTTGATTCCCGGCATCCGCGACATTCCCGCGCGGGTGGATTCCGTCATCCTGGAAATACCCGATCCGCAGGGTCCCTGGGGCGCGCGCGGCATGGCGGAAATGCCCTTCATCCCCCTGGCGCCGGCGGTTGCCGCTGCCTTGCACGACGCGACGGGGGTCTGGTTTGATGCGCTGCCGCTGACGCCGGAGCGGGTGCAGCGGAAAATGAGGCATTAGCGGTAACGGCTAACGCGCTCTGAGAAAATTGGTCCAATCTGGCTTAGGTCTGACGATGCAATTCCGTACTTGATTTCATCGTCAGCCCCTGGCCGTTACGAGAATTTACGCGCTCTTGGTCCAGGTAAACGTTCAAGAACAACTTAGTGATTTGCAGATTGGTTCAATCTGTGAGATTGAACCAATCTGCAAGAGTAAGCTTGCGGGAAGGTATAAAATTGGTGGTTGTATTCTGAATGTATTGATGATATAAAAGGTTGGACGATTGCCATTTGTTTCGAGTAGTATGCAGCGAGGAGAACGATGTCAAAAACGGCGTTGGTAGCGATTGGGGGGAACTCCCTTATCACGGACAAGAACATGCCAGATGTTCCTCATCAATGGGAGGCGGTGCGGGAGACGTGCCGGCATCTTGCCGACATGATCGAAGCAGGATGGCGACTGGTTATCACCCACGGTAACGGCCCCCAAGTTGGTTTTATCCTGCGGCGCAACGAACTGGCCGCCCACGCCGTCCACACCACGCCACTCGACCTGGTGGTCGCCGACACACAAGGCTCCATCGGCTACATGCTGCAACAGGCATTGCGCAACGAACTGTTTAGCCGGGGCAGAGCTGTCCCCGTGGTTTCCGTTGTTTCCCAGGTGCTGGTTGATCCGGATGATCCTGGTTTCCAGAATCCGACGAAGCCGATTGGGGGCTTCATGACGGAAACGGAAGCGCGCCAGTTCGAGGCGGAAGGGTGGAAGGTGATGGAGGACGCGGGGCGCGGCTGGCGGCGCGTGGTGGCTTCTCCGCGACCGCTGCAGGTGATTGAGCAGAGTGTGATTGGGGATTTGATAAATGCCGGCAACATCGTCATCGCCGTCGGTGGTGGGGGCATCCCCGTCGTCGAAAACCAACGCGGCGAACTGCGGGAGCTAAAAGGAACCTACGCCGTCATCGACAAAGATTGGGCCAGCAGCTTGCTCGCCACGGAACTCAACGTGGACCTGTTCATGATTTCCACCGGCGTGCCGCAAGTGGCGCTGCATTTCAACACCCCCCGGCAAGTCAACCTCAGCCAGGTGACGGCGGGCGAATTGACCCAATATCTGCATGAAGGGCATTTTGCTGCCGGCAGCATGAAGCCAAAAGTAGAAGCCGTCCTCGCTTTCGTCACGCAGACGGGGCACCAGGCCTTGATCAGCGACCCCGCGAACATCGCCCGTGCCCTGCGCCACGAAAGCGGCACCTGGATTCTACCCGACGCCGCCGCATAGGCCGGCACGCGGGCCACCACCGGGCATCCCAGGCTGGAACCATTTCCAAAACCATCCCAGCCGCGCCCCAAAATGGATCAAGAAAGTGAACGACCTCATCAATCAACTTAACGAAAAGATAGCCGCCGCGGAAAGTGATATTCTCCGGTTTTTCCGCGACATCGTGGCCATTCCCAGCATGAACAGCGACATTGAGCGCGTGGGCCAGCGCGTGGGCGCGGAAATGGAAAAGCTGGGGTACGACGAAGTCTACGTGGACAAATACGGCTCCATCGTGGGCAAAATCGGCAGCGGGTCGCGCATTCTCCTGTACGACACCCACCTGGATACCGTCGGCATCGGCGACCCGGCGCAGTGGCCGTGGGACCCGTTTGTAGGCAAGGTGGAAGACGGCAACCTGTATGCCCGCGGCGCGTTGGATGAGAAAAACAGCACGCCGGGCATGGTCTATGGCCTGGCCTTCGCCCGCGATTTGGGTTTGCTGGACGGATTCACCTGCTACCTGCTGGGCAACATCGAAGAGTGGTGCGATGGCGTCGGCTGCGCCGCGTTTCACGATTGGGAAGGCGTACATCCCGACCTCGTGGTCATTGGCGAGCCGACCAATATGAAGGTGTATCGCGGCCACAAGGGGCGGTACGAACTGGAGGTGACGTGCAAGGGAAAAAGTGCGCACGCCGCCAGCAACTACATGGGAGACAACGCCATTTACAAGATGATGACGGTCATTGATAGCATCTCCCGCCTGGAGGAAACCTTCACCCCTGATGACTTCCTCGGCCAGGGGCGCATCACCGTCACGCGCATCAGCAGCGTCAGCCCCAGCAATAACGCCGTTCCTGATGAATGCACCATCTTCATTGATCGCCGCATCACTTTTGGCGAAACCAAAGAATTGGTGCGCGAACAGATCCAATCCGTCATCCCCGCGGCGCAGGCGGCCGATTTTCAGGTCCGTGAACTGACCTACACCGAACCCAGCCATACCGGCGCCGTGTACGCCTACGAGCAGTATTTTCCTGCCTGGGCTTACGCGGAGGATCATCCTTTTGTGGTGGCCGGGCGGGAGACGATGAAGGCGCTGTGGCCCAATACGACTGATTTTCATGGACAAGGCAAGTGGGATTTTTCCACGAATGGCAATTATTGGGCGGGCCGACTGGGGATTCCGTGCATTGGTTTTGGGCCAGGCAATGAGATTTATGCGCACGCGGTCAATGAGCATGTGCCTTTGCGGGATGTGGTGGATGCGACGAAATTTTATGCGTTGTTGCCGGCATTCATCCATTAAGTGACCGTCTAACAACTTCTCCTTTTCAGATTGGCTCATTCTTGGAAAATGAACCAACCTTGGGGAGAACTAAAATCCCTTCACCCGTTTGGGTATACACGGAGGTACTTATGCAGACGCATCTTCGCGGACGCGACATGATCACCACCCAGGAGTGGACCAAAGACGAAATTGACACCATCCTCGACGTCGCCCTCGACCTCAAACGCAAGCGCGCCCTCGGCATCTCCCAGGCCAGCCTGCGCCATAAAGTCCTGGCCATGCTCTTCTTCTTCACCAGCACCCGCACCCGCTCCAGCTTTGAAGCGGGCATGGCGCAACTCGGCGGCCACGCCGCCTTCATCGACAGCACCACCACCCAGATCAGCCACGGTGACACCGCCAAAGAAATCGGCGAAATCTATGGCCGCTACTACGACGGCATCGCCATCCGCCAGTGCGACTGGGGCATCGGCAACCGGTACATCCGCGACGTCGCCGCCGCCAGCCGCGTCCCCATCCTCAACATGCAGTGCGACCACTTCCACCCCTTCCAGATTCTCGCCGACCTGCTCACCATCGTCGAGAAAAAGGGAGACCCCCGCGGCCTCACCATCAACGTCAGCTACGCCTACGCCCAAAGCTACCAGAAACCCATGAGCGTGCCCATCAGCCTCATCTTGCTCATGACCCGCTACGGCATGAACGTGCGCCTCACCCACCCGCCGGAGTTCAAGCTGATGCC
Organism: Ardenticatenales bacterium; assembly: GCA_020634515.1. Classification (NCBI taxonomy): domain Bacteria; kingdom Bacillati; phylum Chloroflexota; class Ardenticatenia; order Ardenticatenales; species Ardenticatenales bacterium. Next base: position 163,173 of record JACKBL010000006.1, read on the forward strand.
CCAATATGTGGAGCAGGCGAAAGAAAACGCGCGCAAATCGGGCGGTTCGCTGGAACTGCTGGATGACTTCGACGCCGGCTTCGTCAACGCCGACGTGGTCTATCCCAAGTCCTGGGGCTGTATGCTTACCACGGAAAGCCACGAGGAATCGGCGGCCATTTCCCGCCAGTACACCCACTGGATCACCGACGAACGGCGCATGGCGCTGGCAAAGCCGGACGCGCTTTATATGCACTGCCTGCCCGCCGACCGCAACATTGAAGTCACCGATGGCGTCATTGATGGCCCCAATAGCGTCGTCTACGACGAAGCGGAAAACCGCCTGCACGTGCAAAAAGCCGTCATGGCCCTCACGATGTAGTCCTTCCCGCCAACAATCATCCGATGATGGAAAACGTCACGCACCTACACTGCCTGATTTGTGGCCGCGATTACGCCCCCGACGAGGTCGCCTATGTCTGCCCCGAACACGGGCGCGAAGGCATCCTGGATGTGCGCTACGATTATGCGCGCATTGCCCGTCACATTTCGCCCTTGTCCCTTAGCCGCGATCAGGACTTCACCATCTGGCGCTACCGTCCCCTGCTGCCCATCGCCGCGGACGCGCCCGCGCCCCCCCTGGCCGTCGGCGGCACGCCGCTTTATCAGGCGCAAAGGCTGGGGGCGCGGTTGGGGTTGCCCCACCTGTGGGTGAAAGATGACGGGCGCAATCCCACCGCCAGCTTCAAGGACCGCGCCAGCGCCATCGCCGTGGTCAAGGCTCAGGAAGCCGGCGCGGCCATCATCACCACGGCCAGCACCGGCAACGCCGCCGCCGCCCTCGCCGGCCTGTGCGCCAGCGTCGGTCGGCAAAACGTCATCTTTGTGCCCAAATCCGCCCCCGCCGCCAAAATCGCCCAGCTTCTCGTCTACGGCGCTACCGTTCTCCTGGTGGATGGCTCCTACGACGACGCCTTTGACCTCTGCCTGGCCGCCGCGGACACCTACGGCTGGTACAACCGCAACACGGCCTACAACCCCTACATGAGCGAAGGCAAGAAGACGGTCAGCTACGAGATTGCCGAGCAGATGGGCTGGCAGGCTCCAGATGCCGTGTTCGTCAGCGTGGGCGACGGCTGCATCATTGGCGGCGTGCATAAAGGCTTCCGCGACCTGCTGGCGTTGGGCTGGATCACGCACATGCCGCGCATTTTTGGCGTACAGGCGGCGGGGAGCAACTACCTGGCGCAGGCGTGGGAGCGGGGCGAGGACGTGCTGACCAAGCCGCCGATTCAGGCGCATACCGTGGCGGACAGCATCAGCGCCGGACTGCCGCGTGACCGCTTGAAAGCGATGGCCGCCGTGGTGGAGACGGGCGGCGCATTTGTGACCGTCAGCGATGAGCAAATCCTGGCGGCGATTCCCGATCTGGCGCGTGGCTGCGGCGTGTTTGCCGAACCGGCAGGTGCGGCTGCCTTTGCCGGATTGCAGCAGGCCGTGCAACAAAACCGGGTCGCGCCGGAGGATCGCGTCGTGGTGATCAATACCGGCAATGGCCTGAAGGATGTGCAATCGGCCATGCGCGGCGCGGCGTTGGCCGGGGCGGAGCCGCATCCTGTGCGGCCATTGCTGGCTGACGTGCGGCGTTTATTTGGATGAGAAGATAGAAACCGGGTTTTTTGGAAAAACCTGGTTTCTGGGCTGAGGTGACATGATTGATCTTACTCGAAACGAAGCGGCGTTGGCGCGAGCGGTGCGCCGCGCGCGTGAACGCAACATTATTATTCCTACGTTCGCGCAGATGCGCGACCCCGGCCAGATTCCGGATGCTATCAAGGCGGAATTGGCGGGCGTGGGGCTGTGGGATCTGAACCCGCGCAATCTGTTTCGCATTACCTGGCACAATGAACCTGTCCCGTCCGGGGGGGGATTTGACGGCGTGAATTATCTGGAATTCCCTTCCTCGTTGACGGGTGTGCCGGCACGCATTATCGCCCTCGTTGGAAAATGGTTCCCCACCGGTGCGCACAAAGTGGGCGCGGCGTTCGGCTGCCTCGTTCCCGCCCTGGTGACGGGCCAGTTTGACCCGACGACGCAAAAAGCCGTCTGGCCGTCAACGGGCAACTACTGCCGCGGCGGCGCGTACGACAGCAATCTGCTGGCTTGTGACTCCATTGCCATTTTGCCCGAAGGTATGAGCCAGGAGCGATTCAACTGGCTGTCTCGCGTCGCCGGCGAGACCATCAAGACGCCCGGCTCGGAAAGCAACGTGAAGGAGATTTTCGACAAGTGCAAGGAACTGAGCGCATTGGGCGAGCATATCGTCATCTTCAACCAGTTCGACCAGATGGGCAACTACCTGTGGCATCATCAGGTGACAGGGCCGGCGATGGCCGAGGTGCTGGAGCGCCTCATGGGGCCGCATGATGTGTATCGTGGCGTGGTGTTGACCACGGGGTCGGCGGGGACGATTGCCTGCGGCGATTACCTGAAGACGTTGTTCCCGGCCAGCAAAATCGCCGCCAGCGAGGCGCTGCAATGCCCGACGTTGCTTAACAATGGCTTCGGCGCGCATCGGATTGAGGGCATCGGCGACAAGCATGTGCCCTGGGTGCACAACGTGAAGAACACGGACATGGTCATGGGCATTGACGACGCGGCCACGATGGGTCTGATTCGCCTGTTCAACGAAAAGGAAGGACACGCTTACTTGCTGCGCCAGGGCGTGCCGGCAGAAATGGTGTCCCAACTGCACTTGCTGGGCATTTCTGGCTGCGCCAACTTGCTCTCCGCCATCAAATTTGCCCGGTACTATGAACTGGGCGAGCATGACATAGTGCTGACGGTGGCTACGGATTCGATGGAGATGTACCAGAGCCGTCTGGTGGAGCTAACCGCGGCGGAGGGGGCGTTTGCGCCCTTAGACGCGGCAGGCGTTTATCATCGCCACTTGCTGGGGCAGTCGATTGATCACGTGGAGGAATTGACGTACTACGGCCGCAAACGTATCCACAACCTGAAGTATTACACCTGGGTGGAGCAGCAGGGCAAAACGTATACGGAAATCCAGGCGCAATGGTACGATGACGATTATTGGCGGGACATTCCCGCCGCTGCGGCGGAGATTGATGCCTTGATTGGCGAGTTCAACGCGCGCGTAGGATTGGGTTAGCGATTCTCGGCACGGATGGAACGCGGTAGGACAATTTGCCCAAATTGTCCCTTTATGAACTTTATGATAATGGTAACTACTAAGCCAGATTGGACCAATTTGCTCTGGTGAAAATCGCCATTGAACGCGTGAAATTGGTCCAATCTCCAGAGAGCGTTAGTAGTTACTGATAATGGACAATTCAGCGAATTGTCCTACAGTTGTCGTTGACGGGAAGGTTTTAGCTGATGAAGATAGCGATTATTGGTGGTACAGGACCGGAGGGAAGTGGTCTCGGTTTTCGTTGGGCGGCGGCGGGGCATGAGGTGATCATTGGCTCGCGCCGCGCGGAGAAGGGGCAACAGGTGGCGGCGGAATTGCTGGCGCTGGAGCCGGATTTTCCGATTCGCGGCATGGATAATCTGGCGGCGGTGACGGCGTGCGATGTGGCTGTGCTGGCGGTTCCGTATGGGGCGCAGGCGGCGACGTTGGCCGGTTTGCAAGAGGCGTTGGCGGGTAAGCTGCTGATTACGGTGGTCGCGCCGACGGGGGAAAAGGCCTCGGTCGTTTATCGCCTGCCCAGTGGGTTGTCCGCCGCCGAGGAAGCGCAGCAGCAGTTGGGGGATGCCGTGCGCGTGGTGGCTGCGTTCCAGAATATCGGGGCGCATCATTTGCGGGACCTGGACCATGAAATGGACTGCGACGTGTTGGTTTGTGGGCAAAAGGCGGTGGACAAGGATGTGGCGATGCGGTTGGCGCAGGACGCGGGGCTGCGGGGTGTGAATGCGGGTTCGCTGCAAAATGCCGGTGTGGTGGAGGGGCTGACGTCGCTGTTGATTTTTATGAATATCAAGTATAAGGTGAAAGCTGCCGGCATTCGTATTGCCGGCATCTCCCCCTAAAATAACACCCGCAACAGTCACGCCAGAAGAGTGGACTTGAGGCGGCTGGCGTCCTGGCGAGTTAGGGATGTGTATCCCCAACCCTTTAACTGCCAGTCACGAGTGGGGAATTCATAACCTGGAGACGTGATTATGAAATTTCTCCTCAACGGACAGCAATACACCTACGACGGCGACCCCGACCTGGACTTGATGACGTTTCTGCGCGAGCAGCAGGGCATCATCTCCCCCAAGAACGGCTGCGCCCCCCAGGCCGCCTGCGGCTGCTGCGCCGTGCAACTCAACGACAAAACCGTTCTCTCCTGCGTCACCAAAATGAGCCGCGTCGCCGATGGCGTCGTCACCACCACGGAAGGGCTGGGAACCTACCGCCAGCAAGTCTTTGCCAACGCCTTTGTCGCCAGCGGCGGCGTGCAGTGCGGCTTCTGCATCCCCGGCATCGTGATGCAGGCCAACACCCTCATCGACCACAATCCCGATCCCTCCCGTGCCGACGTGGAAAAGGCGCTCACGCCGCACATCTGCCGCTGCACCGGCTATAAAAAGATCGTGGACGCCGTGCAAATGGCCGCGCAGGCCATTCGTGCCGAGGAAGAACTGCTGATGCCGGCATCTACCGCACAAATCGGCGCGCGTCAACCGAAATACGAAGCAGCGAAACTGGTGCTGGGCCAGCACCGCTACGTGGACGACATCCGCATTGAGGGGATGAAAACGGGCGCCCTGAAATTCAGCGACCATCCCCGCGCCCGCGTTTTGCGCATAGACATCGTGGCGGCAGCAGCGCAACCCGGCGTGCTGCGGATATTGACGGCGGCGGACTTCCCCGGCGAGCGCACCGTGGGCCTGATCAAACAAGATTGGCCGCAGATGGTGGCCGTGGGGGAGGTGACCCACTACATTGGGGACGTGTTGGCGCTGGTGGTGGCGGAATCAGACCGCGCCGCGCGCGAAGCGGTGGCGAAAATCCAGGTCGAATACGAGGTGCTGCCGCCCATCGTGGACATGCACGCGGCCATGAGCGAAGACAGTCCGCTGGTCCACGAACAGTTGGCCGGTAACGTCCTCTCGCGCACGGTGACGCAGCGCGGCGACCTGGCGGCGGCGAAGGCGTCCGCGGCGTTCACGGCGCGCGGTGTGTTCCAGACGCAAATGATTGAGCACGGCTTCATGGAGCCGGAGTGCGCCGTGGCTTATCCGGCGGGCGATGGCGTGGAGGTGTTGTCGCCGGGGCAGGGGGTGTACGATGACCGCGTGCAGATTGCAAAACTGCTGGGCCTGCCGCCGGCGCAGGTGCGCGTAGTCATGGTCCCCAATGGCGGCGGCTTTGGTGGCAAGGAGGATTTGAGCGTGCAGGGGCACGCGGCGCTGGCGGCGTATTTGCTGCAAATGCCGGTGAAAGTGCGCCTGACGCGGGATGAATCGATTGCTTTCCACCCGAAACGGCATCCCATCTGGATGGATTACGAGATTGGCTGCGACGCCGCGGGTCGGCTCACCTTTTGCCAGGTGCGGTTCGTGGGGGATACGGGGGCGTATGCGTCCGTGGGCGCGAAGGTGTTAGAGCGGTCGGCGGGGCACGCTACAGGCGCGTACAATTTTCCGGTGACGGATGTGGTGAGTACGGCGGTGTACACGAACAACATTCCTTGCGGGGCGATGCGTGGTTTTGGCGTGAATCAGGCGGCGTTTGGCCTGGAGAGCTTGATTGATGAGTTGTGTGAGCAGGGGGGCTTTGATCGCTGGCAGTTCCGCTATGATAATGCGCTGCAAGATGGGGATATGACGGCGACGGGGCAGGTGATTGAGGCGGGCGCGGGGGCGCGGGCGACGTTGTTGGCGGTGAAGGGGGCGTTTTATGGGGCGCGATATGCCGGCATTGCCTGCGGCATCAAGAATACAGGCGTCGGCAACGGGATGCCCGATGTCTCCTCCGCCCGCGTCACCATTGCCGCTCCAGATCAGATCATCATCGACCACGGCTGGACGGAAATGGGACAGGGCGTGAATACCATTGCCGTGCAGGTCGTCTGCCAGGAAACAGGGCTGTCGCCGGACCTGTTTACGGTGCGCATTGACACGGGGGCGGAGCAGGAGGCGGGCATGACCACGGCCTCGCGGGCGACTTCGCTGGTGGGGAATGCTCTGATTGACGCCTGTCGCGGCTTGAAGCAGGATTTGCGGACGCACACGCTGGCGGACCTGGTGGGGCGCGTCTATGAGGGGCGCTGGGTGGTGGATTGGACGACGAAGCCGGGGGCGATGGTGGAGAAGGTGTATACGCATTACTCCTACAGCTACGCGACGCAGGTGGTGATTCTGGACGAGGAGACGGGGTTTGTGAAGAAGGTGGTGGCGGCGCACGATGCCGGCAAAATCTTCAACCCCACGCTCTTCGAAGGACAACTCGAAGGCTCCATCCACATGGGCCTCGGCTACGCCCTCAGCGAAGAACTCGCCCTAGAAAATGGCCGCCCCCAAAGCACCCGCCTGCGCAACATGGGCATCCTGCGCGCCAAAGAGATGCCGGAAATGGAAATCATCGGCGTCGAAGTCCCCGACCCCTACGGACCCTACGGGGCCAAAGGCGTGGGCGAAATCGGCCTCGTGCCCACCGCCGGGGCCGTCGCCAACGCCCTCTACCAGTTTGATGGCGTCCGCCGCCGCCAACTTCCCATGCGCATCCCCAAGCGCGGCCTCACCCGTAAATAGCCCCGAATACCGAAAAACCCGGTGTTTGGAAACCGGGTTTTGGCCCAGGAGCAATCGCATGAGTACGCTCATCCACAACGTAACCATTTTCACCAACGACGAGGCCAACACCATCCTCCCTGATGGCGCGATCCTCATTGACGGCGCCCGCATCACCGCCGTGGACACCGCCGCCGCGCTGATGGGGCAATACCCCCACGCGGAGCGGCTGGATGGCGGCGGGCGGTTGCTGATGCCCGGCTTCACCAACGCCCACATGCACTTCTACGGCCTCTATGCGCGTGGCCTGGCCCTCAACCGCACCCCGCACAACTTCCACGAGATTCTGCAATACCTCTGGTGGGCGCTGGACAAGGTGCTGGATGACGAGGCCGTCTACTACAGTGCCTTGATTCCGGCCATCACGGCAGTGCGTCACGGCGTCACCAGTGTTATTGATCATCATGCGAGTCCTGGGGCTTGTGCCGGCAGTTTGGACCAGATCGAAGCCGCCTTGAGCCAGGTGGGTTTGCGCGGCTTGCTCTGCTACGAAGTCTCGGACCGGGACGGGAAGGCAACGCGGAACGCGGGACTGGCGGAGAATGAGCGGTACATGCGCAAGTGCGCGGCGGCGCAGGCACAGGACCCGGATGGATTGTTTGCCGGCATGATGGGCCTGCACGCCTCCTTCACCCTGGATGATGATTCGCTGGAACAGGCGGCGGCGATTGCCCATGACCTCGGTCGGGGCTGCCACATTCACATGCTGGAAGATTTCGTTGACGAAACCCTGACCCGTCAGAAATATGGCCGCTCCGTGGTGGAACGCCTGCATCATTTTGGCATCCTCGGTCCCCGCAGCATCACCGCGCACGGTATTTTTCTCGACGACGCGGGCCGTCGCCTGCTGGCGGACACCGATACCATCGTCGTGCATCAGGCGCAGTCCAATATGAACAACGCTGTGGGACGCGCGGACGTGTTCGCCTTACTGCAAGCGGGCGTGACCGTGGGCATCGGCACGGATGGCATGACGCCCGACCTGCGCCGCGAGGTGATGACGGGCTACCTGATGCACAAGCATCACCAGAAGGACAACAATCTCGGTTGGGCGGAATTCGAGCGGATGGCGTTGCGGAATAATCCGGCTATTTATGAGCGGTTGACGGGTCGGGCGGTGGGGCGCATTGCGCCGGGCTGCCTGGCGGATGTGATTTTGCTGGATTACTATGCGCCGACTGTGTTGAATGCCGGCAATTTCTGGGGACACTTCCTCTACGGCATCATCGACGCCGACGTAGACACCACCATCATCAACGGCAACATCGTCATGCGCCACAAAGAACTGCCCCACCTGGACGAACCCCGCATCGCCGCCGCCTCCCGCGCCGTCGCCGCCCGCGTCTGGCGGCGCTACCACGAATAGGACTTTTCCATGACCTCCATTTTGCTTCGTCACGCCCGCTTGCTGGTGACCATGAATGATGACTTTGAGGCGATTGAAGATGGCGCATTATTCGTGCGCGACAACGTCATCGCCTGGGTAGGTCCGACCGGCGACATCCCGCCGGCATACAGCCACGCGGACCGCCTGATTGACGCCACCGACAAGGTCGTGCTGCCCGGCCTCGTCAACACCCACCACCACCTCTACCAGACCCTCACCCGCGCCCTCGCGCCCGATAGTCCCCTCTTCCCCTGGCTGCAAACGCTCTACCCCATCTGGGCGCGCATGGATGGCGAGGCCGTGTACACCAGCGCCCTCGTGGGCATGGCCGAACTCATCCTCAGCGGCTGCACTACCTCCAGCGACCATCTCTATCTCTTCCCCAATGGGGCGCAACTGGAGGATGAGATTCGCGCCGCCCAGGAACTGGGGCTGCGCTTCCATGCCGCCCGCGGCTCCATGTCCCTCGGCGAAAGCGATGGCGGTCTGCCGCCCGACAGCGTGGTACAGGACGAGGCCACGATCCTGAGCGACTGCCGCCGCGTCATTGAGGCGTACCACGATCCCAACCCCTACGCCATGCTGCGCATCGTCGTGGCTCCCTGCTCTCCCTTCTCCGTCACCCCCGACCTGATGCGCGAATCGGCGCGGCTGGCGCGCAGCTACGGCGTCACCCTGCACACCCATCTGGCGGAAACGAAAGACGAGGAGGATTTTTGCCTGGAGCGGTTTGGCTTCCGCCCCGCCGCCTACGCGGAGCATCTGGAATGGGTGGGGGATGATGTCTGGTGGGCGCATTCCATTCACGTCAACAGCGCGGAGATCGGCCTCATGGCGCGCACGCACACCGGCGCCGCCCATTGCCCATGCAGCAATATGCGCCTGGCCAGCGGCATCGCCCCCGTGCGCCAATGGCTGGACCAGGCCGTGCCCGTGGGGTTGGGCGTGGATGGCTCCGCCAGCAACGACGGCTCGCACATGCTCAACGAAGCGCGGCAGGCGCTCCTCTTGCAGCGCGTGCTACGCCAGGCCACGACCCTGACCACGCGGGAGGCGCTGTGGCTGGCGACGCGCGGCGGCGCAAACGTGCTGCGGCGGAATGATATTGGGCAGTTGGCCGTGGGCATGGCTGCCGATTTTATTGCCTTTGATCTGAACCAGCTTCCCTACGCGGGCGCGTGGCACGACCCGATGGCGGCCCTGGTTTTCTGCGCCCCACAGCAGGTAGACCTGAGCGTGATCAATGGGCGCATCATCGTCGAGGATGGCGAACTGCGTACCCTGGACCTGATCCCCGTCATCCGGCGGCACAACGCCATCAGCCAACGCCTGATCAACGGCGCGTGACCCGCTCTCGTCTTTCGTCGTTCGTAACTGCCAAGTAACCGTCCGAAAATAACTTCACACTTCTGACGGACGGTTACTGACAAGCTATCCGCGATAGCCGCTATCCGTGATAGCCGCTATCCGTGATAGCCGCTATCCGTGATAGCCGCTATCCGTGATAGCCGCTATCCGTGATAGCCGCTGTCCGCACATTTCCGCTAACTTAATTGCGGACAGCCACTAACCCTCTCGTGGGCTGAGCTTGTCGCAGCCCCTGTTGCCTGCGACAGGCTCAGGCAACGGGCCAGGAGATTGGTTCATTCTTGGAGAATGAACCAATCGTCATTTCAAAAGGAGAATCCCATGACCCAAGATAGAGTTGCCCTGTATTTGCAGGATGCCCACTCCTTACAGGAAGGCATCGAACTGGTGAAGTATGCCGAAGCGAAGGGATTTGAAGCCGTCTGGCAGGCGGAGAGCCGCCTGGTGCGGGATTGCATCGTGCCCATGGCGGCGTTTGCGGCGCATACGAGCAAGCTGAAGGTGGGCAGCGGCGTTACCAATAACTGGACGCGCAACGTGGGCTTGCTGGCGGCTACGTTTTTGACGCTGGACGACCTGGCGCCCGACCGCATTATCTGCGGCATTGGGGCGTGGTGGGATCCGTTGGCGAGCAAGGTGGGCATTGAGCGGCGCAAACCGCTGACGGCGATGCGGGAGACGGTGGAGGTGCTGCGCCGCCTGCTGGCCGGCGAAAATGTCACCTTCCACGGTGAATTCCATCATGTGACGGACATCCAGCTAGATGTGGTGCATGGTCGCAAGGGGGCGCGCAATGTGCCCATTTACATTGGGGCTACGGGCATGAAGATGATGGAGCTAACGGGGGAGATTGCGGATGGGGTGGTGCTGAATTATCTGGTGGCGCCCAAGTATAATCTGCAGGCGTTGGAGGCGTTGGAGCGGGGGGCGAAGCGTGCCGGCAAAACGCTTGACGACATAGACCGCCCCCAGTTGATGATTTGCTCGGTTGATCATGACCGCAAGAAGGCGTTGGACGGCGCGCGCAAGATGATCACGCAGTACCTGGGGCAGCAGCCGCACCTGATGAAGGCCAGCGGCGTCAGCCAGGACCTGTTGGACGAAATTCATCAGGTGTTGACGTGGCCGGCGACGGATGAGCAGATTGAGGCGGCAATGCACCTGGTGCCGGACGACGTGGTGCAGATGTGTACGGCGGCCGGCTCGCCGGAAGAGGTGAAGGCCAAAGTGCGCGAGTACATCGACAACGGCTGCACCTGCCCCATCCTCTATCCGCTGGGTGACGCGCGCTTGATGATTGACATCTTTAGCGAGGGGTACAGCAGTTAAATAAGGCGAGACTAAGCTCGCGTAAGGGTTTCAGGGGGTTAAAAATGCCGGCGGTTGGCTCAGGCGATAAATTGCCGGGCGATACTGTGGTCTGGGAATGGGCTTGCCGCTTTGGCGCGCCGTTTCCAGCCACGCTTCCTTTGCTATCTGCACTTCTCGCAAAGCTTCCTCCGGCGTCTCGCCAAATGCAGAGCAATAACGCAGGTCTGGAATGTCAGCAATGTAGCCTTCGTCTTCTTCTGAGTAGAAAATGCTGATGAAGTAGTCTTCCATATTATTCCTCCAATGTTAGATTGTATTGTTCGACAAGCTGCAAGAATTGACGAATCTGGTAGGGTTTGACATGTCCTTTACTATTCTGTAGATTCAATATCTCGGGAATGTCAGGATGTGTAAAAATGTGATGACTGCCGTGCGTGCGCGATAACTCAAAGCCAAATGCATTTACGAGTCCAACGAAATCGGTGAAGCGAATTCACTGAAAAAACCGGGTTTTTCGATTGTCCGGCAAAAATCCGACCATCAAGCTCGCTTTGCAATGCTATCATGCTGTTCTGTACTGTTTGCAAATGGGCACTCAACTTTTGAAGATCAATGCTTTGACTTGTTTTGAGCATGGTTTGAAAAACGAGAAGGAGATACGGGACGAACATGCTGTAACTAATCAACACCACGCTCATCTGAAAGGCTTCAGCTTGAGCGCCCGCACACAGGTCATAGGCGGCATCAGGTATTACTGCCACGCCAAAAGTTACAGTTACGCTTGGGTCTATGTACTTCTAACTTCTTTTGCCTTTTTGATTATGGCGGATTCGATTTCTGTTTTCAAACGCTGTTGCTCACTAATGTCGGATGCCGCAATGAATTTCTCCAGCAAGTTCGTTGCCGCCCATTTGCTATCAATCGGCAGAATAAGGTCATTCGGAAGTCGAGTCAAACTCAACCAATTTTCCACCAACACGGAAATTTCTTACTTGCCATTCAGCAGGAAGTTTGGAGAAAACCAAGTCGAGGATATTCTCGCCGCGGAACCCTTTGTTTGTGTTCCGGCGACAATTGCTTCTAATCTTCGAACGGACTCGGCGGTCTGTACTTCTAGTTCTTGACGGGACTTGGCGTTCGTTTGGAGTTCGGTCAGATCGTTTTTCGCTCGAGCTAATTCGTTCCTTATTGCGCCGGTTGTTTCATGTAGAGTTTGTGCCAATGTGCGCAATTCCGCAAGTGCCACGTTTGATTCTTTTTGAAACCGGGTTATTTCACCTGTTAACCCTCTACCCACTTGCTCTATTGATGCGATGGATTGCTGTCGAGCGTCGCTGACCTTTGCATTAAGAGACGACTCGGTCCGAACAAGGCCATTTGATAGCGTGCCTATTCCTTGATTTGCCGCACTTTGCCCATTTTCTACATGAGCGATTCTTTCCGCTAAACCCTTCAACTCTACCTGAACATTGCTAATAGTTTGGACAACGGGTTCCAAGTGGGCCATTTTGTAGCAAGAATTGCAATCTGCGCTTGTTCTTGCTGTACGGACTGTGTAAGGGTCATCAATGTGCTAGAGACGTCACTCCCTCCTGTTTGTGTTTTGCGGAGCTGGAAATAGAGGCCACAATTGCGACGAGGAGAACAAAACAAAAAACAAAATGATAGATAGTAAGAGGACGTCCATATTGTAACTCCTGAGCTATTGTGTGCATACGTGGATAAACACTGAAAGCATTGACTTATTTCACTTGTGTAACTATATAATCCCCTTGTGGGCTGAGCTTGTCGAAGCCCAAATTGCCTTCGACAGGCTCAGGTAGCGGGCTAAGCAGTTACTAACTTGAATAATTAGAGCCATCAGGTCTGCTATTTCAAGTACTCGGCATCGAATCGGCGGCATGGGCAATCTGGTCTTGCTGCCAACGCTCGTAGCTGTTGGCTTCCCGCACGGCGTCTATCTCGGCCTTGTGGTCATGGTAATATGCCAGGGCGCTGAAGACCTGGGCTGGTTGTAGATAGGTCCATTCGGCCAGGATGTCCTCCACGGACATGCCCACTCTGTAATAGTAACCAACGATGTGCCAGACGGCGATGCGCGTGCCGGCAATAATGGCCTCTCCGCCCAGTACGCCGCCAATTTTCACAATATGAGGATAGTCCGTGGTTTGAATGTCTCGTTGGCTTGTTTTCATGGCGTGTCTATCTCCTTGCCGCAAGGCCTATTATAGCGGCAAAGTGGGTGGGGAGGAACGGTTATGAAGCGGGTAGGGTGAGGAGGATGTGGATGCCGGCATTGTCCCGCACCATCACCCCCTCCTCATGCGCCCAAACAGCAGCCCCCGCCGCCTCCAGTCGCGCTAACACCGCTTGCCGCGCCGCCTCATGCGGCAGCACAACCGTGTAATGCACCAGCCCCAACGCATCCGCCGGTGGGGGAGCCGCCCCGCGGGAGTGCCACACATTCATGCCGATGTGGTGGTGGTAGCCGCCGGCGGCCACAAACGCCGCCGTGGGCAGGCGCATCATGGTTTCGAAGCCCAAAATGTTGTGATAGAAGGAAACGGCGGCGGGAATATCGTGGACCTGTAAGTGGATGTGACCGAGGCGCGTGCCGGCAGGAAGCGCGGTGAATGGTTCGGGAGCGGCGTCGGCGATCAATGCCGGCAAATCCACCGCCAACGTATCCATCCGCACCTGCCCCTGCACAAATTCCCACGTCTCCCGGGGCCGGTCGCGGTACATCTCAATCCCGTTCCCTTCCGGATCGCTCAAATAGAGCGCCTCACTCACCAGATGGTCCCCCGCGCCATCAATCATGCGTCGCCGCGCCGTCACGTAATGGCGCAGCCACTGCCCCAGGTGCGCGCGCGAGGGCAGCAGTATCGCCAGGTGATACAACCCCGTGGCGCGGCGATAGGCCTTGCCTTCCGGTCGCGCCAGCAGATGCACAATAGGCTGCCCATCAATGCCCAGCGAGGCGGAGCGCGCATCTTGCGCCAGCAGGCGCAGGCCGATGGCGTCCTGGTAAAAGCGGCTCGTGCGGTTCAGGTCGGCCACGGCCAGCGTCACCGCGCCGACGGTCGTTGTCGGCGGAATCGTGAAGGGTGCGGGAGGGGGTGGGGTCATTTGCGTTACCTGCGTATGTTGGGAAAAAAGTCAGGCGGTGGGCGCGCACAGCAGGCGACGTAATTCCGCCTTTTGCACTTTGCCCAGCGCGTTGCGCGGCAGCGATTCTACGAAGATGACGGCGCGGGGCGTTTTGTAGCTGGCGAGTTGATGCCGGCAATATGCCACAATCTCCTCCGCCCGCAAGGCAACGCCCGGCTGCGGCACAACCACGGCCACGATGCGCTCGCCCCATTCCGCGTCCGGGCAGCCAATGACGGCGCTGGCGGCCACGCCGGGATACGCCGCCAGTACCAGCTCCACCTCCGGCGGATAGACGTTGAGGCCGCCGGTGATAATCAGGTCTTTGGCCCGCCCTTTCAGCGTGAAATAACCGTCCGGCTGGCGCAGCCCCAGGTCGCCCGTGCGCAGCCAGCCATCCGCCGTAAACGCCGCCGCCGTTTTTGCCGGCATTTGCCAATACCCCTTAAACACATGCGGACCGCGAATCTGCACCTCGCCAATTTCGCCATCAGGCAGGGGCGCATCCGTTTCCGGATCGGCGATCCGCGCCGACACGCCCGGCAGCGGCAGCCCCACGGAGCCAACGCGCCGCTCCCCGTGCAGCGGATTGGAGAGATTCATGCCCGTTTCCGTCATGCCGTATCGCTCCAGCAGCGTGTGACCGAATATCTGCCGAAACTGTTGGAACAAATCGTCCGGCAGGCGATCAGAGCCGGAGGTGAGCAGGCGCATGTGGCGGAGGTCGTAGTCGGCTGCATGGGGGTACTCCACCAGGCGGCGGTGAATGGTGGGCACGGCCATGAACACAGTGCAGCGCCGCCGCGTCAACGTATCCAGCACCTCGGCAGGGCTGAACCTGGGCAGGAGAATGGCCGTGGCGCCCGCGTGCAGCGCCCCATGCAGGGCCACGACGAGGCCGTGGACGTGGAAAATGGGCAGCACATGCAGCAACACGTCATCCTCGCGCCAACCCCACGCCTGATGCAGGGCGTCCAGGTTGGCGGTGAGGTTGCCGTGCGTGATTTCCGCGCCTTTGGGGCGTCCTGTCGTGCCGCTGGTGTAAATCATGAGGGCGGTCTGCTGTGCGTCGATGGGCAGTGGGGGCAGGTCGGCGGCAGGCGCGGCGGCCAGCAGTGCCATGAAGCCGGTATCATCCGCCCCGTCCAGGTAGACGACGTGCCGCAGGTCGGTCAGCGGCGCGAGGATGGGGGCGAGTGTCTCTTTGGCGGCGACGTCGGCGAAGAGGAGGCTGGCCCCGGAATCGCGCAGGAAGTAGGTGAGTTCGTGTTCGGGGTAGGCGGGATTGAGGGGGAGGGTGATGGCGCCCAGGCGCATGATGGCCAGGTGTAAATAGATGAAGGGGAGCCGCTTGGGTAGTTGCAGGGCGACGCGGTCGCCCGGCTGCACATCGAGGCCGCGCAGCAGGCGCATGGTTTGCCGTACGTTTTCTTCCAGTTGGGCGTAGGTGACGATCTCGCTGCCCGTGGGGCGGATGAATTCGATGGCCGTTTTGTGGGGAAGATGCCGGCAATTTTCCGCCAGCCGCGTTAAGAACATCATAGAACAGCTAACCTACCTTCCCGGAAGGTGGAGAAAGGTCGAGGGTCACGCCAGTTCGCGCCCGCCGGTTAGATTATACGTCTGACCGGTGATGAAGGCAGCCTCGTCGGAGGCCAGAAACGCCACCAACCGGGCCACGTCTGCCGGCACGCCCATGCGCCGCAGCGGAATGCGCGCCGTGAGGTCGGCGGCCACGTCTTCCGCCGTGCGACCCAGCACCATCGCCTCCAGTTGCATTCCCCACTGTTTCATGCCTGTGTCGATGTCGCCGGGGAGGATGGCGTTCACGGTGATGCCGAATTCGCCCACTTCCTGGGCCAGGGATTGGGTGAGGGCGTTGATGGCGGCTTTGCTGCCGGCATAAGCTGACAAAAACGGACGTGGACGCAGCGCCGCAATCGAGGAGATGTTGATGATCCGTCCCCCCTGCCCACCTGCCAGCATCAGCGGCAGCGCAACCTTGCAGCACAAAAACGTACCCGTGGCGTTGATCTCCAGCGTTTTCCGCCACGCCTCTTCCGTCATTTGCAGCACCGGCGCGGGGCCAATCGTTGCTCCTGCGTTGTTTACCAGAATATCCAACCGTCCAAACTGTGACTGCACTGTTGCCACCATCTCTTGTATGTTCGCCGATTGGGTCACATCCGCGCGCAGAGGCAGACTGTCTACACCCATGCCGGCAATTTCCGCAGCCACCGCGACCAATTCTTCCCACTGGGCGTTGCCGCCGTGGGGGAGGGCGGACGGCGCGGCGCAAATGTCGCTGACGACGACGTGCGCGCCTTCCGCTGCCAGCCGCCGGGCAATGGCCGCGCCAATACCCGACCGCCGCCCCGCGCCTGTGATCAGGGCTACTTTTCCTGTGAGATTGTACATGGCTCATCCTCCTTGTGATGAGCGTGAGGAACGACTCATTGGTGAATGATTAACCGGTCGATCCCTGGCGACAAGGTAACTACTAAGCCAGATTGGACCAATTTGCTCTGGTGAAAATCGCCATTGAACGCGTGAAATTGGTCCAATCTCCAGAGAGCGTTAGTAGTTACGCGACAAGATTCGTTCATGCTTGAGTTCACTGAAAAAACCGGGTTTTTCGATTGTCCGGCAAAAATTACCAGAGTGGTTCATGTGTAAAAACCCGGTTTTTGACCTTTTTTCAGTAGAGTCATTCTTGGAGAATGAACCAATCTAATGTAATGTAAACGCCACCTTAATCGAGCCGCTGTCCCGTTTGTCCAGCGCGGTGCGAAACGCCTGCCGGTATTCCGCCAGCGGAAAGCGATGCGTGAGCAGGTTTTCGCACTGGATTTTCCCCTGCTGCATCCAGCGCATCGCCAGTTCAAACGTGGATACCGACGCGCCTTCCCACGTAACGACGTCATGCCCAACGGTTCCAATCAGGTCCACCTCCTGATGCCACACAGGGGTCAGGTCCACCGTCATAGGGTGCAGATAGACGCCAACCAGCACCACGGTTCCGTTGGCCCGCGTCCAGCGCAGGGCATCCTGTAGCGTGCGCGGCGTACCTACCACGTCAAACACAACGTCAAACCCCCCCAGCAGCATCCGATTGGTCCCCCGTCCTTGATAGAGGCCGGCTCCGGTGAGGCGGCTGACGGCGGCGTAGCCATCTTCCGCGGTAAGCATGACCTGGTCCGCGCCGCATTGGGCGGCTACGGCTGCCTGCCAGGGGAACTGGGCCACGGCGGTGATCTCGCAGTGTGGTTGTAAGGCGCGCATGGCCTGGATCAAGAGGTAGCCAATGGTGCCGCAGCCAATTACGAGCACTTTTTCGCCTGCCGCCGGCGGTCGCCGCCAGGCGGCGTGAATAGCGACGGCGGTTGGCTCGACAAAGATGGCCTGTTCGTCGCTGAGGTCGTCGGGGACGGGCAGAAGCGTGCTGGCGGGGGTGATGAAGCTGTCGCCGAAACCGCCGCCAATGGGGTGATAGGGCCGGGGATCGGAGGCACGTTGGCAGAGGACGCGATGGCCGCGGGCGCAGGCGGCGCAGAGGTCCTCCCGTCCGCGGGCGCGGCAGTCATCGGCGCGCCCCCAGCGGACGACGCGCTGCCCTACCTGGCAACCATCTACGTCTGGCCCCATTTCTGTGACGTTGCCGACCATTTCATGCCCCAGGTAGATGCGCTGGTGCGAGGGCAAGGCCACGGGAGCGACGTTCAGGCTGGCGTCTACAAATAGCTGGTGCAGGTCGCTGCCGCAGATGCCGCAGAGGCGATTGCGTACCCGCACCCAGTCGGGCGATGGCAGCGGCGGATCGGGCAGGGTCATCAGGTGCAAAGGAGCGGTGCGGGCAAAATACGCCCCTTGCCAGAAGCGCCCCAACAATCTGGTTGCCAGGATGCGGGGCGCGGATACGTCCAAAACCATTGTTTGCATGGTTTAGCCGAAGCTCACGTTGCCGGAGCGGGCGGAGTTCCATATCCACATGCCGGGAGGATCGACGTTGGCGTCGGCGTCAATGACGGCGTGGATGACGGCGGGTTTTCCGGAGGCGGTGGATCGGCGTAATGCCGGCATCAAATCCACCCCTCGCTCCACATACTCCCCATGACACCCCATCGCCTCCGCCACCTTGTCGTAGCGCACCGGCGCATGATCGTGCATGAACCATTCCGCCTCGCGGCCAAAAACGCGCCGCTGCGCCGACTTTTCCATGCCAAACGCCCCATCCACGGCCACAATCGTGATGATGGGCAACCTGAGGCGGGCTGCCGTTTCCAACTCCTGCATGTTGAAGCCAAACGCGCTATCACCCGTGACACAGTACACCTGCCGCTCTGGCGCGGCGATTTTGGCCCCAATGGCGTAAGGCAGGCCCGTGCCCAGGTAGCCCATGTTCGCCGTGTACAGGACCGACTGCTGTCGGCGGGGTAGGTGGTAGTGCATGCCCCACATCACCGTATTACCCCCGTCGAGGGCGAGAATGGCGTCGTCGGCGAAGAATTCGTTGCACACCTGGAAAATCGTACCCGTGAGCATGGGGGCGCGTTCGCGGTCGGCCACGGCGTCGTCCAACCCCTTTTGCCATTGCGCGCGCACCATGCCCAGTTCCGCCAGTTTGGGGTGCGGCGGGCGTGGTGGCGTCAGTTCCCGCACGGCGTCGAGCAGTTGTTGCATAACGATACGGGCGTCGCCGATAAGGGGCACATCAACGGGACGGTTCAGGCCGATGTGGGCGGGATTGATGTCGATCTGGATGGTGGGCTGCGTCGCCGGGTCGCCCCAGAGCGGCGGCTTGCCCCACATCACCAGTTCGCCGAAGCGCGTGCCCACGGCCAGGATGAGGTCGGCCTGCTGGTGGGCCATGAAGGCGGCCATGCACAGGGGCGGAAATAGCTGAGGATGGTCTTCGGGGAGGATGCCGCGCGCGGTGACGTTGTTGGTAACGGCGCAGCCGAGGTGTTCGGCGAGGGCTTGAATTTCCACTCCCGCGCCGGATCGGTTGGCCCCGTTGCCGGCATGAATGTTCACGAATTTCGCCCCCACCAACATCTCCGCCGCCCGTCGCACATCCTCCGGGTGGGCCACCGCCGGAGCCATCGCTTGCCCCCGCGCCCGCGGCCAGAGCGGCGCGCTTGCCTCGTCACCACGCTGGTTTAGCACATCTTCGGGGATGAGCAGATGCACCGGGCCAGGCGTGCCGGCCATCGCCACGCGGAAAGCGTGCCGCACCATGTCGGGAATGTGCCGCCAGTGGCTGACGCGCCCACTCCATTTCACCGCCGGCTGGAACAATGCCTGGTGGTCTGGCGACTGCGTGCCGCCCAGGTGGCGGTAATCATCGCTGACATCGGCGCGCCGCATCGTGGTGATCGCCACGACCGGGCTGCCTTCCGCCTGGGCGCAGATGATGCCCGCCAGCAGGTTGGCCGCGCCCGGACCGGCGCAGGCCATGACCACGGCAGGCTCGCCCGTAACACGGGTATAGGCATCGGCGGCGTGCGCGGCGGCGGCTTCGTGGCGCGGCACAATCAGGCGCATGTCCAGTTCCGGCCCTAACCGCTCCAGCGCTTCCAGAAAAATCATGTACGTGCCATCGGTGATGGCGTGAATGTGGTGAATATGTTGGGCGTGTAGACTGCGGAGGAGCAGTTCGCCCCCGGTGATTTCGGCCATCATGCCTCCTTGTCATCTTCCCGGAAACTCTATAGTTTCCGGGAAGGCATAGTTAGTTGGTGTTTGACGGTGGGCGCAGACCATCGAGGAAGACGGTGATCATCGCTTCCAGATATTCCGCGTCGGCCTGAGCCGGTGGCGTGTCATCCATGTTGGCGAAGTGCTGGATGACGTGTCGGCTCTGGAACCAATGGGTGGTGAGCGCCAGGGCCATCGCCAGAATGGTTTCCGCCGGGACGTCGGCGCGGATGGAGGCGTTGGCCTGCGCTTGCCGGATGCGCGCCAGCATCTGGCGGCCAATCTCCTGCCCTGTTTCCATACCCGTGGGATCCTCCATCAGTTGCAGCCAGGAGAGCAGGCGCACCACATGCGGGTTCTGCTGGAAAAAGTCGAAACGGCTGCGCAGCGCGTTCCGTACGAAGGGGGTTGGCCGGCCATCATCCTGATCCAGGATTTGCTGCTGGTGTGCCAGGTAGTCGCTGTACGTGTGTGACTTGACTGCCTGCCACAGTTCCTGTTTTGAGCCGAAGTAGTGGTGAATCAGGCTTTGCGTGACGCCGCTATGGCGGGCGATGGCGTTCATGGAAACGCCATCAAAGCCTTTTTCCAGGAACAGATCCAGGGCGCTGCTCAGGATTTTGGCGCGTTTTTCGTCAGGATCGTGTTTGCGTTTGCCAGACATGGGCACTCAAAACAGTCGCGGTGAGTCAATCGCGCGGTTATTCTTCTTCGTCATCAAGCCAAACGAGAAACACGTCATTGTCGTCATCATTGTCGTCATCGTGGGACGGGTACTGCTCCGGAGCCACGCCATGTGATTCGATAATGGCTGCCTCTTTCAGAGACATTTCCGTATCTATTTTTTCCAGTGTGACCTGAAACTCCCACCAATCTCCAAAATCAAACACAAAGCGCATGGTTCCCCTGATAGACAGAGGCACGTCACCGACCTTAACGTTGTCGGTCCACGGGCCTTCCTCTATGTAGGGGTGGTTGACCTGTTCCAGCATGCCCAGGCGGTTGGGGTAGGAAAACATGTGCAGGTGATCGTGATCAAATTCCACGGAATTGGTGATGGCGTAAGCAAGATTGATGAGCGTGTCGTTTGCGGATATGGCTATCCGTCGCCATATGTTTTTGTCCAGGGACACCTTGAAGATATGCACGCCCTCCCGAAATGCGGTTTTCTGGAGGAAAAGATTGTTCTGCCACGCAGGCCAGTAAGGTTGCAACCAGTTTTGTACCACGCCATAGGTAACTGACAGATCTTTCATTGAGCGCATGTATAGGTCGAAGTCCGCGTGAGCCTGTTTCATCAAAACCTTCAGGAGGGCGTTTCCCAGCGGCGTGCGGGATATGCGTTCGATATGCCACCCCTTGCCAATGATGGGGGGCGCGTCCTGCACCTCAATGAGGCCGAACAGCCGCAGCAAGCCCAAATTGTGCCATCCTGGCTCGTAGCTGAAGTACGCTTCGTCGCGGGCGTTAGTGGTAAGGTCCCAGCCTTCTTCGGGAACATTCATGAAGAACTCCGTCCATTTGCGGAGGGTATCCGAGGAACTTCCCATCCAGCCGCGCTCTTCGCCGAGGATTTCCACGTTGCCCCGCAGGAGCCATGTTTCCAACAGCACGCCGTATTTCTCTATGGGACTCAATTGTTGCCATAAGTCGTAGAGGGTTTCGTCTATGAGTAGAGAGGTTTTTTTGCCGGTTGTGCCGGCATGAGTCAATCCCGACGCGCGTACCAACAAATACAGTCCATGAACGGGTGGGAGAGACTTCTGCACGGGACGCCGCAAGCCCAGTTCCACCGGCTGCGTCAACAGCGCGTTGATCTCCATCAACGCTTTCATCGGCAACTGACCCTTTGCCGTTAGCGCCAGGCTGGTTTTCCGCACGTATGATAATAGCGCTTCAAAATCCGGCAGAATAGAGCCGGGCATCCTCTCTTGCCCAACGACGCTGCGCACGAGTCGTTCATCGTCTGCCGATACCTTGAAGTTGCGACGAAAAGGCGATACCATGTTTCACCTCTGGAAGATTAATGACGTATGGTGGAGTATTAGCCGATGGCTATTCGCGTGGAGTATAACGCAAAATAGATTGATTAGTCAATCTGTTTCTTCGCCTCGGATGCCGTGAAGAATCTCAACATCGCATCAGAAATGCCGCGCACTTTGCCGGCATCGCTCGCTCCCGCCGGAATGTTACATATTGCTTACAGGTTGCCAAAAAGGGCGCGGCGGCGGACGTCATCAGGTAAGATAGGGTCAACGGGTCGCGTCAGGAAGGACAATACGCCATAAGTAGCTGCCTGTAGCCTGGCGACACAAACATATAGCAGACACCCTTTTGCGAGGATAGCATGACAGTAACGGAAACCACCCAAACGACAACGGTCGCAACCTTTTGGCGGCGGCATGGCGCAAAACTGGGGGCGCTTGCTTTTTGGGCGCTGGTGCTGGGCGGCTACTGGTGGTACGCCAACCGGAATGGCCTTACCCTCCAGGAGACGCTGACGCTGGTCGCCCATCTCCTCACTGGCAGTATCTGGGGACCGCTGGCATACATCCTGCTATACGCCTTGCGCCCGCTCATCTTTTTCCCGGCGACGCTGCTGACGGTGCTTTCCGGCTTCCTGTTTGGGCCCTGGGGGATTCTGTACACCATCCTGGGAAGCAATACATCGGCAATGGTCGCGTATGGTGTCGGACGGTATTTCGGTCAGGGGGTGCTGGAAGGGGAGGAGAATGCCAGTGTGGTACAGCGGTATGCGCAGCGGATGCGCCAAAACAGCTTTGAAACGGTCTTGCTCATGCGGCTGCTATTCCTGCCTTATGATCTGGTAAACTACGCGGGCGGGTTTTTGCGCATCAACTGGAAGGCCTTTCTGGCGGCAACGGCGATCGGCTCCATTCCGGGCACGATTTCGTTTGTGTTGTTGGGAACGTCGTTTGGCACGTTGGAGGCGCTGCTGGCGGGCGAGTACAGGCTGAATCCGGTGACGCTGGTGCTTTCGGTGGCGTTAATTGCCGGCAGTATCGCCCTCTCCCGCCACTTCAAAAAACGAGAATCCACCGCACCACCTTCCCAGAAGTTATGATGAAATCGCGCTTCCGCCAAGTCTTGCTCGCCCACGGAGACCCTCATGACCACATCCATCCAAATTCCCCCCTTTGATGCTTACAACCAGGAACTTGTGGCGAACGCCCATCCGCCGGATTGGCAAAACCCCACACCCACCGGACGCTACAATCTGCTCGTCGTCGGCGGCGGCACGGCGGGGTTGGTCAGCGCCGTGGGCGCGGCAGGACTGGGCGCGAAAGTGGCCCTGGTGGAAAAGCATCTGCTCGGCGGCGACTGCCTCAACGTGGGCTGCGTTCCCTCCAAGACGCTCATTCGTTCCGCCAAAGCCGTCGGGGACATCCGCCGCGCCGCCGCCGTGGGCGTGTATGTGCCCGCGCCCGTCACCGTGGACTTTGCCGCCGTGATGACGCGCGTGCGCCGCGTCCGCGCCGAACTGAGTCATCACGACTCCGCCTTTCGCTTCCGCAAGCTGGGCATAGACCTCTACCTGGGCGAAGGGGCGTTCACGGGACCGGATTCGTTCCAGGTGGACGGGCGCACCATTCGCTTCCAGAAAGCGGTGATTGCCACGGGCGCGCGCCCGGCGCACATTCCCATCCCCGGACTTGCGGAGGCCGGCTACCTGACGAACGAGCGTGTTTTTGAGCTGACCGCGCTGCCGCCGCGCCTGGCCGTGATCGGCGCGGGTCCGATTGGCGTGGAAATGGCGCAAGCGTTCGCCCGCCTGGGCAGCCAGGTGACGATGATGGATATTTTGCCCGTTTTTGGCGGCCTGCGTGACCCGGATGGCCTGGCGCTGATGGCGCGGACGTTTTCCGAGGACGGCATGACGATGTGGTTGGAGAGCGGCATCCAGCAGGTGACGGCGCGCGACGGGGAAAAGGTGCTGACGGTGACGCACCAGGGGGAGACAAAGACGCTGGTGGTGGATGAAATCCTGCTGGCCGCCGGACGCCGCCCGAACATTGAGGGGCTGAACCTGGAAGCGGCGGGGGTGGCGACGACGAAGAAGGGCATACAGGTCAACGATTTCTTGCAGACGACGAACAAGGAGATTTACGCGGCGGGGGATGTGGCGCTGGCGCAGCAGTTCACGCATACGGCGGACGCAGCGGCGCGCATTGTGTTGCAAAATGCGTTGTTCCTGGGTCGCAAAAAGGTGAGCGATTTAATTATTCCCTGGACGGTGTACACGGACCCGGAGATCGCCCATGTGGGTCTGTTTGACTATGAAGCGGAGGAGCGGGGGATGGCGGTGGATACATTTATGACGCCGATTGGAGAGACGGATCGCGGGCGCACGGATGGGGAGGAGGCGGGTTTTGTGAAGATTTACGTGAAAAAGGGGACGGATAGCATTCTGGGGGCGACGATTATTGCCCGTCATGCGGGTGAGATGATTAGTGAGGTGACGACGGCGATGAATGCCGGCATTGGCCTCAACAAAATGACGCAAATCATCCACCCATACCCCACCCAGGCCGAAGCCATCCGCAAAACCGCCGACACCTGGAACCGCACCCGCCTGACCCCTCTCGTCGCCACCATCTTTGACAAATGGCTCTCCTGGCGACGATAGCAACGGGAAACTGAACTGGACTCCGGCGTTTTGGGTGTGGAGGCTTCAGCCGGCCCACATATGGGGGGTGACCCGGCTAAAGCCTCGACTCCGAGCACCCTATATGGAATTCGCCAAACTCCAGAACTGAAAACAATCAACTGCCAACGACCAACGGATTGCACACATGGAGGTTTCATGAAAGGAAAATATAGTGCCCTTGTCTTGATCGCACTGCTAATCACCCTGCCGCTGGTTGCCTGCGGTGGGCAAAATAGCGGGTCGGCGGACCATGACGACAGCATGGCGCAAAGTACCTCAAGCGAAACCATGAGCGAAGCCGACGACATGAGCGAGGCGGCGGACGCGGATGCAATGGAAGAAATGGCCCCACCGGACGCGCCGCCGCCGCCGGGATACGAAGGGAAAGCGTGGGCCGACATCCTCGCCGACGCCAGAGGACAAACCGTCAACTGGTATATGTGGGGAGGCAGCGACCTGATCAACACCTGGGTGAACGATTTCGTCACCCCCGCCGTGCAGGAGCGGTACGGCGTCACCCTGAACATGGTCCCCGTCAGCGACGCTACCGAGTATATCAACAAAGTGTTGGGGGAGAAACAGGCGGGGAAAGACAGCGACGGCGCGGTGGACCTGGTGTGGATCAACGGCGAGAATTTTCGCACCATGCGCCAGGGCGATTTGTTGTACGGCAGCTGGTCCCAGTTCCTGCCCAACGCCGCCTTCGTCAACGGGGATGACGCCAGCGTCGCCAACGATTTTGGCTTCCCTGTTGATGGATATGAATCGCCTTATGGCAAGGCGCAGTTTGTGATGATTTACGACAGCGCCCGCGTACCGGAGCCGCCGCGCACCATTCCCGCGCTGGTGGAATGGATCAAGGCGAATCCGGGTCAGTTCACCTATCCCGCGCCGCCCGACTTCACGGGCAGCGCCTTCATGCGGCATGTCTGCTACGAGGCGGCGGGCGGTTATGAGGCACTGCTGGGCGAATTCGATCAGGCGACCTTTGACGCGCACGCGCCCGCCTGCTGGGATCTGCTCAGCGACCTGGCTCCCTATCTCTGGCGCGAAGGGCAGACCTACCCGGAAAGCCACACGCGCCAGCAGGATTTGTTTGCCAATGGCGAAGTGAGCTTCGACATGGCGTATAATCCGGCGGAAGCATCCAGCCTGGTGGAGAATGGGCGTTACCCGGAAAGCACGCGCACGTTTGTTTTTGATAGCGGCACCATTGCCAACACGCATTACGTGGCGATTCCTTACAACTCCGCGAGCAAGGCGGCGGCGATGGTGGTGGCGAATTTCCTGCTCTCGCCGGAAGCGCAGTTGAGCAAGGCGCAGCCGGCCAATTGGGGAGATTTACCGGTGCTTGATCCGTTGTTGATGCCGGCAGACGCCCGCACCCAATTCGACGCCATCCCCCGCGGCATCGCCACCCTCTCCACCGCCGAACTCGCCGCCCACCGCCTCCCCGAACTACAAGCCCCCTGGATTACGGCGTTTGAGCAGGGATGGGAAGCGAGCGTGTTGAGTAATAATCAACCATAGATTGGACCAATCTTCTCCGGTGAAAATGGTCATTGAGAGCGTAAAATTGGTCCAACCTCCACTTATGCGTTGGCGCATCCTCCTTATGCTGGCCCCGGCGTTGGCCGTCGTCATCCTCCTGTTTGGCGGCGGCCTCACGCTGGCCTTGCTGCAAAGTGTCGGGTATTTGCCCGTGGTGGGTGAGAGCCACTTCACGCTGGACGCCTATCGCCACATCTTCCGCCAGCCCGCCTTCTACCGCTCCCTGCTCCTCAGTGCCTGGATTGCCGCCGCCAGCACAGCGTTGTCCACGCTGCTGGCTATCCTCAGCGCGTTGGCCTTGCGCCGCCCCTTTCGCGGGCAAAAGTGGGTCACGTTCATCTTCCAGCTTAACCTGCCCATTCCCCACGTGGTGGGCGCGGTGGGGGTGCTGTTCCTCTTTGGGCAGAGCGGGTTTCTGGCGCGGTTGACCTACCTGGCGGGTCTCATTAACGCCCCGGCGCAATTCCCTGCCCTGATTTACGACCGTTACGCGCTGGGCATCATCCTGGAATATGTGTGGAAAACGACCTGCTTTACCGGCATCATTCTGCTCGCTTTGCTACAATCCATCGGCGACGATTATGAGGCGGTGGCGCGCACTTTGGGCGCGTCCCGTTGGCAGCGACTGCGGCACGTGCTGCTGCCGTTGATGCAGCCGGGCATTTTGTCCGCCTCCATTCTCGTGTTTGCTTACACTTTTGGCGCGTTTGAAGTGCCGCTGCTGCTGGGGCAACGATTCCCTTCGGCGCTGCCGGTGCTGGCGTATCGCCAGTATACGGACGTGGATTTGCAGGCACGGGCGGAGGCGATGGCCATGAGTGTGGTGATTGCCGGCATCATCACACTCCTGATTTTCGCCTACATGCGCCTGAACCGGAATTAGTCCGGCACGCCTCCGCAAAAAATACGCTAAATTGGCGAAGGCTAAAACTGTAACAAGCGATGGGCCAAATAGGTGTTGCAGATATAACCAGATTCGAGAATACACAAATGGACGAGCCGATTTTTGAATCAAGCGGCAATGTGTTTGAAGATTTGGACCTGGAGCCAGCGGAAGCGGCGATCTTGCATATGCGGGCCAAATTGATGAATGATTTAGGGCTGTATATTCAGTCCAGTGACATGACGCAAACAGAAGCTGCCAAAAAGCTGGGAATTGCCCAATCTCGCGTATCAGATTTGGTGCGCGGAAAGTGGGAAAAGTTCAGCCTGGAAATGCTGATCACACTTGAAGCTCGTGCCGGTCGGCAAGTAACGCTCGAATTAGCGGTTTAGAAGACGCAAGGTCTACGAGAAGTCAGCCAGGAAGCCGCACAATATGGCATGAGCCAGGTGCGGGGAGTCGTTGGTTAGTCAAGCGGCGCGGCTGGCGCAAAGCGTGCTTTAATTGTGGCGTGCTGGTTATGCGGTGGCGCGTGACGAGTAACTGCTAACGCTCTCTGGAGATTGGACCAATTTCACGCGCTCAGTGACTCTTTTCGCCAGAGAAAATTGGTCCAATCTGGCTTAGCAGTTACCGTGACGAGATGGGATGAGATGATGAGAACGAACGATTATGATGTGGCGATTATTGGGGCGGGAATTGCCGGCACAACCCTGGCAACAATCCTGGCGCGACAAGGCATGAACGTCATCGTCCTGGAGGCCAAAAGCCATCCCCGCTTCGCCATTGGCGAATCCCTCATCCTGGAAACGTCGGAGACCATGCGCGCCCTGGCTGAACTGTACGATGTGCCGGAGATCGCTTACTTCAGTTCCGAAAACCTGATGCCGCACATCGGCACCGCGCACGGCATCAAACGGCACTTTGGCTTTCTGCACCACACCGCCGGCCAACCGCACGACCCGCGTCACACATTGCAGGCGGTCATCCCCAAAGAGCCACACGGCCACGAACTCCACCTTTACCGCCAGGATAGCGATTATTACCTGATGGTGACGGCCATTTCCTACGGCGTGGAAGTGCACCAGGACACCCCCGTGCGGAGTGTGGCTATCAACGACGCAGGGGTGACGCTCATCAGCGAACAGGGGGAATCCTTCAGCGCCGGCTACGTGGTGGACGCCAGCGGTTATCGCTCCGTGCTGGCGCGGCAGTTTGATCTGCGGGATTTTGACCTGCGCACGCACTCTCGTGGACTGTTTACGCATATGGTGGATGTGCCGGCATTTGCCGAAACAAACAGCACGGGAGGCAACTACGGACTCCCCTTCCCCATGTCCGAAGGCACGCTGCATCACCTGTTTGACGGCGGCTGGATGTGGGTCATTCCCTTTGATAACCACTCGCGCAGCACCAATCCCCTGTGCAGCGTGGGGCTGCTGTTGGACCCACGGCGGCATCCTCTGCCGACCGACCTCTCCCCGGAAGAGGAGTTTTACACCTTTATCAGTCAATATCCGGGCATGGCGGCGCAATTTGCCGGCACGCGCGCGGTACGAGCCTGGACGCGCACCGGGCGCTTGCAGTACAGTTCACGCCAGGTCGTCGGGGACCGCTGGGCGCTGTTGGGGCACGCGGTCGGCTTCATTGACCCGCTTTACTCCAAAGGGCTGTACGTCTCGCTGATGGCCGTTTCCCTGCTGGCCCATTTGTTGCTGCAAGCGCGGACGACGGGCGACTACTCCGCGTCCGCCTTCGCGCCATTGGAGCAAGTGACCCGCCGCTTCGTGCGCAACAACGACCGCCTCACCGCCAACAGCTACAAGTCATTCGCCAACTACAAATTGTGGCAGGTCTATTCCGTCCTCTGGCTGCTGGGGGCGTACACGGAGTTGGTGAAGCTGAACGCCATGCGCGCCCAGGCGAGCGGAGATCGCGCCGTGTACTACCGTCACCTGACGGGGTTGGGGCTGGTGGGCGGTGGCTTCGCGGCGTTTGATGTGGCCGCGGACCGGATAGACCGCATCATCGAGGCGGTCGATCCCTACGACGAGGCGGCGGTAGATGACGCGGTGGCGGCGATCAATCAGGTTTTTGCCGGCATTCCCTGGATGGCCGATCCATTCCGCGACTTGCTGGCGGGCAAGACCTTTTTGCCCAAAAACAAAATCCGCCTCAGTTTGCTAAAAAAGGATGAGGGATTCCTGGGGCACGGCGACTACCGCGCCCACTTCTTTGGCGACATGACCCTACGCGACCTGCTCACCTACGGCGTCAAGGAAAAGCTAAAATACGCCGCCCCCTACCAGGCTTACCTCCACCGCCGCCAATTCCGCCACTACCCCTAGCCAACCGGCAACTTTCAACTCCTCCCGCATGCGTTTTCGTCTCCTTTCCGCCCTGATTGTCTTGTCCGTGCTGGCCCCGTTGGGGCCGTTGCTGCTGTGGTCGTTTGCGCATCGCTGGTTTTTCCCGGATGTGCTGCCGGCATCCTGGAGTTGGCGCGCCTGGGCATATGTGTTCTCGCCGGCATCGCAGGTGGGGCGGGCGCTGGGGTATAGTGTGCTGGTGGCCTTGTTGGTGACGCTGCTCTCGGTGGTGGTGGGAATGCCGGCAGGACGCGCCCTCGCCCTCCACCATTTTCGCGGCAAAACCCTCGTCACCTTCCTCATCCTCGCCCCCACCATCATGCCCGTCATCGCCGTGGCCATGGGCATCCACGTCGCCTTTATCCGCTACGGCCTGGCGGACACCCTGGCCGGCGTTGTTCTCGTCCACCTCGTGCCCGTTCTGCCCTACATGGTTTTGATATTGCGCAGCGTCTTTGCCAACTATGATCCTGACTACGAAGCCCAGGCGCGGTCACTGGGCGCGCGCCCGCGGCAGGTTTTCTGGCACGTCACCCTGCCCGCCATCCTGCCCGGCGTGGCCGTGGGCAGCCTCTTTGCCTTCATCATCTCCTGGAGCCAATACCTGCTCACCCTGATCATTGGCGGCGGCCAGGTGCTTACCCTGCCCGTGCTGCTGTTTTCCTTCGCCAACAGCGGCGACAATGCCATCACCGCCGCCCTTAGCCTCGTCTTCATCGCCCCCGCGCTACTGTTCCTGGCCTTGATGTCCCGCCTGCTCGGCGACGGCAACACGGCGGCCATCGGTGGCTTTGGCAGAATATAGAAACGGGAGCCGTTTGGCAGCCTGCGCCAGTTCGCAATACACGATGACGGAAGTTCAACTTCACCAGATCAGCAAACGGTACGATAGCCAGCACCCCGTGATCACGGACCTTTGCCTCACGGCTGCCTGCCATCAAATTACGGCCTTGTTGGGGCCATCCGGCTGTGGCAAAACGACGATCCTGAAGATGATTGCCGGCTTGCTGCGCCCGGATGCGGGCGACATCACCTTTGATGGGCGCTCGGTGCTGGACGTGCCCGCCGAGCGGCGCGGCGCGGTGATGGTGTTTCAGCACCATCTGCTCTTTCCGCACCTTTCGGCGGCGGACAACGTCGCTTTTGGCCTGAAGATGCGCCGCCTGGACCGTGCGCGGATGGCGCGGCGTGTGGCGGAAATGCTGGCGATGGTGAAACTGGCCGATCTGGGGCATCGCCGCCCGCACCAGTTGTCGGCGGGGCAGCGGCAGCGGGTGGCGCTGGCGCGGGCGTTGGTGGTGGAGCCGTCGGTGCTGCTGTTGGATGAGCCGCTGTCGAATCTGGACGCGCATTTGCGGGACGAGATGCGCGAGTTGATCCTGGGGTTGCAGCGGCAGTTGGGCATCACAACGATTGTGGTGACGCA
Source organism: Ardenticatenales bacterium (assembly GCA_020634515.1). Taxonomy (NCBI): domain Bacteria; kingdom Bacillati; phylum Chloroflexota; class Ardenticatenia; order Ardenticatenales; species Ardenticatenales bacterium. The sequence continues at coordinate 193,767 of JACKBL010000006.1, forward strand.
TGATCAGGAGGAGGCGGTGATTTTGGGGGACCAGATTGCGCTCCTGTTCGCGGGGAAGTTGCACCAGATGGGACCGCCGCCCGATTTTTATGATCGTCCGGTGTCGCGGCGCGTGGCCCGCTTCTTTGGCGGCGTTAATTTTATTCCGGGTGCGTGGCAAAATGGCGTGGTGGAGACGGCGTGGGGGCGCTTCTACGCCTGTCTGTCCGACTTGCCGGATGGTCCCGTGCTGCTCACGATTCGCCCGGAGCGGGTGCGGTTGGGCGATGGGGCAGGGGAGAATCGGCTTGTGGGGCGCGTGGTGGGGCGGGTTTATGCCGGCACGCACACCCGCCTCAAAGTTGCCATTCCCACCGACGCGGACCCCCTGGTGTTGGAAGTCACCAGCAGCGCCCTCAACCCCCACGACCACCCCACAGGCAGCGAGATCACGCTCCACCTGCCCCCGGAACACGTCTGGCTTTTGCCGCCGGACGCGCCATAGGTTACAACTTCCGCGCTGCCCATACCAATCGCTGCCCAATCGTGAACAGCACGAGGACCGTCATCAGGTTGAAGAGCCAGAAGAGCCAACCGGGAAAGAGGATAAAGAGCGTGTAGAAGATGATGGTTTCCGTTCCGCCGATAATGCCGGCAGGCATCGTCACCGTCGTCATCTTTCCCGCATCTCCACGCGCCTGCTTCTCCAGAATCGCCGCCAGGTACATCCAGGATGCCGCATTGACATAATACACCGCCAGCAGCGCCACAAGACTAAGCAGGTGCGGCGGCGTCAGTCGCCCCAGCACCAGGCCAATGGGGATCATGGCGTACACGGCAAAGTCAATCAGAATATCCAGGTAGCCGCCAAAGTCTGTCTGCGTCCCGTTCAGCCGCGCCACCGTGCCGTCCAGCCCGTCGAAGACGCGATTGAGGAACCAGAACGCAAGTGCCCACGCATACGCCTGGCGCGCCAACGCCGCCGCCGCCGCCACGCCCCATAGCAGCCCAATCAAAGATAGTAGCCACGTCGGCAGCCGCCGAAATGGCGCTGCCAGTGGCACAAAAACACGCTCTTTTACACGCCGCATCTGGTTATCAAACATATTTTCTCGTCTCGTTCCGCGGTGTACGACACCTTTTCCCATTTCGCGGCGCGGCCTTGCTCACCGGGTTCTCATTATCTTGCCCACTTTTTGGCGAAAATGCCGGCAGCATGTATCATGCATACTTAGTGGTAATCTGCTTTGGTCGGCCTCTTGGCCTTTCTCGAGCCTTATCGCATTTCTATTTGAACCCGTTCCGCGTCTGGGCAGCCCTGGGCAACGCCACAAGCAGAACCAACATCAGTGAGAGTATAACTTGTCGAAGAAACTTTATGTAGGAAATTTGTCCTTTCAAGCAACCGAAGCCGACGTGCAGGAATTGTTTGAATCATTTGGAACAGTCGAATCAATTGCCATGATTAACGACCGTGACAGCGGCCGTTTTCGTGGATTTTGTTTTGTCGAGATGGAAGCGTCCGAAGCGGATGCCGCTATCGCCAGCCTGGATGGCAAAGAATTGAATGGCCGTTCCCTGCGTGTCAATGAAGCCCGTCCCATGGAACAACGTTCCGGTGGCGGTTTTCGTGGCGGCGGCGGTCGCAGCGACGCTGGTCGGCGTAACGACTCCTCCAACAACCGCGGCAACAACCGTCGTTGGTAAAGTTGTGATGCCCAAGTCCGTCGCTTCCGTCATGTAAGCGATGAATCCAAAGGCCGACCTGTCTCCTGAAGAGGCAGGTCGGCCTTTTTGCTATATGACAAAGGGGGTTACTATGTACATGAAACAACACATTCTGGCAGCATTGCGGGAGGAATTTTCGGCGTGGGAGGGGGCGATTGCCGGCATTCCCCTCCACCAACGCGCCCTCCCCCTCACACCCTCCGCCTGGTCCCTCAAAGACGAACTCGCCCACCTGAACGCCTGGCAGCAGCGGACTATCGCCCGTCTCGAAGCCGCGCAACACCAGCGTGAGCCAGAGTTCCCCCCCTGGCTGCCGCACCTGGACCCAGAAGTGGAAGCGAATACCGAGCCAGTCAACACCTGGATCTACGAATCAAACCGCGACCAATCCTGGGAAACCGTCTACCACCGCTGGCGTGACGGATTCCTGCGCATGTTGGAACTGGCGCAGACGATAGCCGAGCCGGCCCTCCTCGACGCCAACCGCTACCCCTGGCTGAACGGACATTCCCTGGCCTTCATCGTCATTGCCTCCTACGACCACCACCAGGAGCATCTGGAAAAACTGCTCAGATTACAAAAGTCTGGGAGACTTTTGTAATCTTTCAGCAACGGCAATGCCATTTCTTGCTCCGCCGCCACAGCGGTGTTACACTGTTTGCGCTTGTAACTTAACAAATGATTCCAGGTGTCCTATGCCCCGGATGGCAGGACGTAATGGCGAAACCGGTGCGCCCTTGATGGCAAGTCCGGTACTGTCCCCGCAACTGTGAAGCGCGCTGGTCGCATATGACCGGCCGCCAAGTCAGGTCGCCCGCCTGGGATCGTGTCAACTCTCGTGGGTAAGGGTTGGGAACACGACGCCAGCGATTTTCAACGCCGCACCGGTTCCTCAACCCGATGTTGTCCTACACGACATCGGGTTTTTGCGTTTCTGGGCCGGGTTTTTACGCCGTTCACTTCCCTGACCTGCCCGTCTCCCCCCGAAGTCTGTCGGAGGTGGGTGCGGCGCACCCCTCTGGCCGGCTCCGTCGGCCATCCCGGAGGACCCGACATGAAACCTAAAATAGTCGTCACGCTTGTTGTTTTGATGGCATTGCTCCTGATCACGGGGGTGGCGCGCGCCCTGGAAATGTCTCCATCCGCGCCGGCGCGAGCTGCCACTCCCTATTATTCTGACCAGCCCGCCGCCGTTGCCGCCGCCATTGATTGGCTGATCCGCACGCACCAGAATGCGGATGGCGGCTACACAAGTTTTAGCAGCGGCGCCGATCAGCAGCCTTCGACGATTGCCGGCACACTCGACACCCTCATCGCCCTTTCCAGCAGCGGCATCGACCCCACCGTGCCCTGGCCGGGCCGGCAAACAACCCCCATCGCCTATTTGCTGTCCCAGATTGACGAGGTGGCCGACTACGCCGGGCAAAATGGGGGAAATGCCGGCAAACTCCTCCTCACCCTCACCGCCGCCAACCAAAACCCCCGCGCCTTTGGCGGCCACAACTTCGTCATCAGCGCCACCCAGCACCTCTCGCCCACCGGTCAATATAACGTCCCCGATCCCTACAATCAATCCCTGGCCTTGCTGGGCCTTGCCGCCGCCGCGGAACCGATCCCGGACGTGGCCGTGCAATGGCTCAAAGACCGGCAGGCCGGCGGTGGGGATAATGATGGCTCCTGGGATGATGGCTATGGCACATTGGGGAACGCGGACGCCAGCGGCATGGCCGTGATGGCCCTGCTGGCCGCCAAAGTGCCGGCAAACGACGACACGCTCCTCCGCGCTACAGCCTTTTTCGCCCGCGCCCAATTGCCCACCGGCGGCTTTGCCTACGCCGCCGGCCTGCCCGAAAATGCCAACAGCACCGCGCTGGTGCTGCAAGCGTTGAGCGCGCTGGGCGAGAATTTTTACCTGGATGGGGGACCGTGGGATGCCGGCATGGGCACCCCCCTCAGCGCCCTCCTCAGTTATCAAGCGAAAACGGGCGCGTTTCAATCAGATTTCGGCTTTGGCCCCTTTGACGATTTCTACGCCACCGTGCAGGCCATCCCCGGCGCGACCGGTCGCCCCTTCCCGTTGCCGTCGCGCTACCAGGCGGCGCGCGCGGGTCTAGACTGTCTGGCGACGTTGCAAGATGCCGGCACGGGCGGATGGGAACAATTCGCCGGCTTTGGCATCAACGCCGCCGGAACCTCCCGCGCCATCCAGGCCATCGTCGCCGCCGGAGATGACCCCGCCGCCTACACTCCAGGCGGCATCACCCCGCTCCAGGCTCTCGCCAACCTCACCCCCGACTACCTCAGCGGCGGGCGCGGCGGGCGCGTGGGCATCGTCATGCAGGGCGTCGTTGCCGCCGGCGGTGATGTATTCGACTTTGCCGGCTACAACCTGCCCCTCAGCCTCACCGCCTACCTCTCCCCCACCGGCGCGTACGATGACACCACGTTTGGCATTTTTGCCCACGCCGAGGCCATTTTGGGGCTGGCGGCGGCGGGGCAGCTCGTGGACCCGACGGCCATCGCCTTCCTGCGCGCCGCGCAGACCGGTGGCGATTGGGGCAGCGTCGGCGACAACGGCATCGCCCTGAATGCTTTAGGCCAACTCGTCTACCCCGCACCCGGCCTGGCGCTGTCCGTCCTGGCGCAAACGCAGGTGGCGGATGGCGGCTGGGGATACGGCGACATCGCCGATTCCAGCGCCTCGGCGGAAGTGGCGCAGGGATTGGCGGCATTGGGGCAGCATCCGTTTGGTCCCACCTGGAGCCAGGTCAGCGAGGGGCGGCTGCGCCATGCGGCAGATGCGATCATGGCGCGGCAAGCGCCCGGTGGCTGCTGGTTGGATTACCTCGGTCAAACTGACGACCCGTTTGGCACGACAGACGCCATTATCCTCTTATCCACACGCCCGCTGCCGCGCTTTTTCGTCTATTTGCCCGCGACCCAACCGGCTGCGGCGGCGGAACCCACGCCATGAACCGCGAAAAGTGCCGGCACTTTTTGTTGCTGGCAGTGCTGCTGCTGCTGGCGCTGCCGCCGCGCCTGTGGGCGCAGTCAGAAAACCGGGCCGCCCTGGTGGTGCGCTACGCCGATGGTCAGGTGGATACGCGCTGCGTCTCCTTTAGCGAATCGCAAATCACGGGGCACGACCTGCTGGTGCGTGCCGGCATGGACCTGACCATAGAAGCAGGCGGCATTGGCGCGGCTGTCTGCGCCATCAACGGCGTCGGCTGCCCGGCCACCGACTGCTTCTGCCAGTGCCAGGGTGCGGAGTGCGTCTACTGGTCATACTGGCATCAGATTGGTGGAAGTTGGCAGTATTCGCAGGGTGGTGCCGGCATCTACCCCATTACCGATGGCGCCGTGGATGGCTGGTCGTGGGGACCGGGGTCCGTCACGGCGGCTATCCCCCCGCCGGACATCACGTTTGCCGACGTGTGCAGCGCCCCCCCCGCCTCGCCCACCGTCGCCCCCACGGCCACGGCTACGCCCGCACCGCCCACAGTCACGCCTGTGCCGGCAACCGCCACGCCGGAGCCGCTGGTCGATTTTGGGGTGGAGGCCGACATCGTGGCTGCCGGAAGCTGCACCGTGTTGCATTGGGACGCGGAGCATGTGAGCGCCCTGTACCTGGATGGCGCGGGCGTTGAGGGGCACGGGGCGCGCCAGGTCTGCCCCGCGCAAGACCAGACCTACACGCTGCGCGCCACGCATGGCGGCGGCGAGATCGTGCGCCAGGTGACGGTGGCCGTGCGGCAGCCGTCGCCCACCACCACCGTCATGCCCACGGACACGGTGATGGTCACGCAGTCCGCCGCCCCGCCTGCGCCACAGCCGACCGCGACGCCGCCCATCCCATCCCCCGCGCCGCCCGTCTTGGAGGACTCGCTCCGGGCAACCTTGTCCCCATCGCCTACTATTCCGTTGGCGACCGTTCCGCCCACCGCCGCGATTGTCTTTGCCATTTCCACGCTGCCGCCGGCGGCCACAGCGGTCGCCTTGCTGCCCGCGCCGACTTCTACAGAGAGGGTGACGGTGACGCCCATGCCGGCATTCTCGCCCCCACCCTCCCCATCCGACAGTGCCCCCCTCAACTACCTCGCCTTCGCCCTCATCCTCGTTGGCCTGGGCGCGGCGCTGCTTGCGCGCCACGGACGGAATCGGCCATGACCCATCGCCTCCTTTCCTTCGCCCTCTACCTCCTCAGCGGCTGCATTGGCCTCGTCGCCTTCACCTATCCCTTCTTCCTCAACGCCGCCCAACTCCAGCAGTTCGCCGGTCAACAGCAGGCGGCCCCCTTGCTCACGATGATCCTGATCACCATGTGCCTGCTCATCCTGTTGCTGGAAATGCAGGGACAGGCCGTCAGCGCCAAAGTTGTGGCCGCGCTGGGCGTGCTTGTGGCCGTGACCGCCGTCCTCCGCTTTTTGGAAGTCGCCATTCCTGGTCCCGGTGGTTTTTCCCCCATCTTCGCCCCTATCATCCTCGCCGGCTTCGTCTTTGGCCCCCGTTTTGGCTTCCTCATGGGCGCGCTCACGCTGTTGGTGTCCGCGCTGCTCACGGGGGGCGTGGGACCGTGGCTGCCGTACCAGATGTTTGCCGCCGGTTGGGTGGGGTTGACGGCGGGCTGGCTGCCCCAACTGCGCCGCCCGCTGCCGCTGTTGGCGCTGTTCGGCTTTGCCTGGGGGCTGCTGTTCGGCCTTCTCATGAACCTGACGTTTTGGCCGTTTGCCGTGGGCATGGCCGGGGCAGGTTGGGAGCCGGGGCTGGGCGTCGTGGATGGGATGGGGCGGTATCTGGCGTTTTATGCCGGCACGTCCCTCCTCTGGGACCTGGTGCGCGCCGGCGGCAACGTTGCCCTCCTCCTCATTTTGGGCATGCCGGCGATTCATGCGCTGGCCCGGTTTCGGGACCGCTTTCAGTTCGTGAGGGATGAGGTATGAGGTATGAGGTATGAGGGATGAGGGTCGGAGCTGGTTGGTTTGGGTTTTGGCCGGGGCGGTGGCGACGATGTTGGCGCGTAACCCGCTTTACAGTCTCATTCTTCTGCTGGCGGCGCGGCTGGTGACGGTGAGCTGCGCCCGCCCTGGTCAGGGGCCGCGCCTGCCGCTGTGGCGGTTGGGCGGGGCGATCATTAGCTTTTCCGCGCTGTTCAATGCGCTGTTTGTGCATGTGGGTGAGACGGTGCTGCTGCGAATGCCGGCATCCTGGCCCCTGATTGGCGGCGCGATTACCCTGGAAGCTCTCGTCTGGGGAGCCAGCAACGGCTTGCTGTTGCTCACCCTCCTTGCCGTCTTCACCGCCCTCAACGCCATCGTGCCTGTCCATGACCTGGCGCGCCTGACGCCGCGGGCGCTGCGCGACCTGGGCGTGGTTCTGCTGGTGGCCCTCACCTACGTGCCGGAAACGACGCGCCATTTGCAGCGCATCCGTGAGGCGCAGGCCATTCGCGGCCACCAATTGCGCGGACTGCGCGACTGGCGACCCATCGTCATTCCCTTGCTCGTGGGTGGGCTGGAGCGGGCGATGGGGCTGGCGGAGGCGATGGTCGCCCGTGGTTATGGGGCGGCGGCGGGCAGCGACCCCGGGCTGGGCGCGCGCGTGGGGTATCTGGTGGGTCTGGCGGCTATGCTGGCCGGCTGGTTTTTGGCGGTGTGGATTGGCTGGCCGGGTTGGCTGCTGCTGGGGGCGGCGGCGCTGCTGCTGCTGACGCTGTTATGGCGCGCCGGACTGGCGTTTCCGCGTACGCGCTACCGGGCGGGACGCTGGCGCGCGGTGGATTCGCTGCGGGTGGTGGCGGCGCTGCTGCCGCTGCTGGCGGTGCTGCCGACGCTGCCGGCACACGCCACGCTGTTTTATGACCCGTATCCGCGATTGAGTGTGCCGGCATTTTCCCCGTTGATTGGCGGATTGCTGGCGTTGTGGAGTGTGCCGGCATTTTTCCTGTCCACCGGTGAGCATGACGGATATACTTAAGACGCGGGCATCTTCCCGGAAGCTGCTACCCAAAACCATCATCCGCGACAAAGCTTCCGGGAAGATCCTTTGCAAATAAGAACACCTTCCCGGAAGCTGCTACCCAAAACCATCATCCGCGACAAAGCTTCCGGGAAGATCCTTTGCAAATAAGAACACCTTCCCGGAAGCTGTTACCCAAAACCATCATCCGCGACAAAGCTTCCGGGAAGATCATTTACACAGGAGGAAAACACATGAAAACCATGAGAAAACTATGGCTCCGTCTGACTGCACTGCTTATGATGGCGTTGCTCACCGGCGCTGTGGCCGCGAGTGCCTTTGCCGCCAACACCGCCGCCGTCGGTCTGGAAGAGGCGAGTGGCATCCTCCCCGGCTGGGTCGGTTGGCTTGTGCTGGGGCTGGCGCTGCTCCTCTCCCTCGGCGGCTGGGTATGGTATCGACAGGCGAAGTAGACGCCATCCCCCCGACCACATGATCGCGTTTTCCCACCTCACCTACCACTATCCAGGGCAGGCGCGCCCCGCGTTGCGCGACATTGATCTGCGCATTAACGCAGGCGAGTTTGTGCTGCTTACAGGACCGTCGGGCGCGGGCAAATCCACCTTGCTGCGCTGCCTCAATGGCCTTGTGCCCCACTTCACGGGTGGGCGCATTAGTGGTGGCGTGACCGTGGCGGGGCTGGATGTAGTCGCCGCCGGGCCAAACCGGCTCAGCCGCGAGGTGGGGTTTGTCTTCCAGAACCCGGAAGCGCAGGCGGTGCTGGACCAGGTGGAGGCGGAGATTGCGTTTGGGTTGGAACAGGCGAATATGCCGGCATCGCAAATGCGCCAGCGCGTGACGGACGTGATGGACCGGTTGGCCCTGACTCCCCTGCGCCGGCGCGCCATCAACACCCTCTCCGGCGGCGAACGGCAGCGGCTGGCTCTGGCGACCGCCCTGGCCCTGCGCCCGCGCATACTGGCGCTGGACGAACCGACCAGCCAGCTTGACCCGGAAGCCGCCGCCAACCTGCTGGACATGCTGGTGCGGCTCAATCGGGATGATGGCCTGACCGTTGTCCTCGTCGAACATCGTCTGGAGCGGGTGCTGCCTTATGCGGATCGGGTGGTGGTGGTGGACGATGGGCGCATCGTGGCGGATGGTCCCGTGTTGGAGACGCTGGATGATCTGCCCTACTTGCCGCCGGTGACGGCGCTGGGGCGGCGGATGGGTTGGCAGCCGCCGCCGTTGACGGTGGACGAGGCGCGCGCGTTTGCGCCAATGCCGGCATTGCCGCCGCCCCCCGCACCCCCCACACCCACGTCCACGTCCACGTCCGCGCCGCTGTTGGAAGTGGACCAACTCGCCTGCACGCTGGCGCGCCAGCCCGTTCTGCGCGACATATCCCTGACGGTGGGCGCGGGGGAGGTGGTGGCGCTGTTGGGGCGGAATGGCGCGGGCAAGACGACGCTGCTGCGCTGCGTTGCCGGGCTGTTGCCGTTGGCGGCGGGGGCGGTGCGGTTGGATGGGGACGATTTGGCGGGGCGTTCCGTGGCGGAGCGATGCCGGCATATCGCCTACCTGCCGCAGAACCCCGATGATCTCCTATATGCCGGCAGCGTCCGCGAAGAACTGCTCATCACCCTGCGCAACCATCGCCTCGATCCCGCCCATCCCCCCATCCTCCCCGCCGGCCTGCTTGCCCACCTCGGACTCGGCGACGTTCAGGACGCCTATCCCCGCGACCTCTCCGTCGGGCAGCGGCAGCGCGTCGCCTTTGGCGCGGTCAGCGTCACCGGTCCGCGCCTGCTGCTGCTGGACGAGCCGACGCGCGGCCTGGACATGGCCGCCAAACAGCAGTTGCTGCACATGTGCCGTTGGTGGCTGGACGACGGCGCGGGGCTACTGCTGGTTACGCATGACGTGGAACTGGCCGCCGCTGCCGCCGACCGCGTCTACATCCTGGACGCCGGTCAGATTGTCGCCGCCGGCCCTCCTGGGCAGGTGCTGGCCACCCACCCCGAATTCGCCCCGCAAATGGTTCAGCTTTTCCCCGGCCAGGGCTGGCTCACCCCCGACCAGGCCGCCGCCGCCTTCATCCTTCATCATTCGCACGCTGGAGTGTCTCATGCCTCGACTAACTAAAATCTACACGCGCACCGGTGATGATGGCACGACATCGCTGGGCAGCCGCCGCCGCGTGCCCAAAGACGCGCTGCGGGTGCAGGCGTATGGAACCGTGGACGAATTGAACGCCGTGTTGGGCGTGGCGCTGGCGCACGGCCTCAGCGCGCGGCTGGCTCCCGTGGTAACGGCGATACAAAATGAGTTATTCCATCTGGGATCAGACCTCTGCTTTCCCGAAGAAGATAAGCAGGCGTACCAGATACCGCAAATCGAGGCGCGGCATGTGGCCGCGTTGGAAGCGGTGATCGACGAGCTGAGCGAGAAAGTTGGGCCGCTGCGGAACTTCATCCTGCCCGGCGGGACCATAGGCGCGGCGCAGTTGCACGTGGCGCGTACCGTTTGCCGCCGCGCCGAACGAGACGTGATCACCCTGGCGCGCGAGGAAGCGGTGGGCGATTATGTGGTACGCTACCTCAACCGCCTCTCCGATGCCCTTTTTGTGATGGCTCGCTACGAGAATCTGGCGGCCAACGTGCCCGAACCGCTGTGGGATTCGCGCGCCTGATTACGACGCATACGTGCCGGAACCTCATTGGCGTGCGGGCGGGGCGGCGCGCAAGCCCCGCAAGACGAGAATTGCCGGGCGCGCAAGTGGCAGGTTGCGACTCCGCAAAAACGCAAACAACCGCCCCTTTCGCCCCTCATACCTCCTGCCTCCTACCTCATGATGCCCCGCCCCTACGGGAAACCCCGCAAAATGGGAATTGCCGGTCTGGTGGCGAACCATTACGCAGCCCGACCTTTTTCGGGTAAACTTCGGGACCTGGCGACTGTCTGCCCGGCATCTGTCTACAGAAGGAGCGACCGTATGAACCTGAGCCTCTTTGGCGCTATCATTATCCTTTTATGGGTGGTAATTTTGTTACTTTACTTCCGCACCTCGAACCAACACAGCAGCCTGCATGACGAGATCGAAGCCCTGAATGCCGGGTTGGACGAATCGAAAAAATAATCTGCCAACTACCGGGAACGTTGATGGCCGCCAAAAGTTGACGCGACGAACGATAGCCATTGACTCTCTGTGTCTAAAACGTGATTTCTTTTGCCTGGATGAAGTCACGCGCGAAGCCCGGAAACCGGTTTTTCGGTGTTCTCACCATTTCTGAGGACGGAGATATGCGACTGAGGTTGTTCTTGCTGAGTTTATGCCTTGCCGCCGCGCTGCTGGTGGGATGCCTTCCCGACCGTTTTCGCGGGCCGGATGCTTGCGATGAGGGTGGCGTGCTTTTTACTGATGATTTCTCCCCAGACCGCAACTGCGGTTGGGTGGCATACAATCAGGGTGGGGCCGTTGTGGAGATGGTTGATGGGGCGTTGCAACTGAGTACGAGCCAGCAGGGGCAGGTGTGGTGGACGAATCCGGGGCGACAGTTTGACGACGTGATTATCACCGTGCAGGCGCGGCAGATGAGCGGCCCAGACAACAACGCTTATGGCGTGATCTGCCGTTACCAGAATAAGGACAACTTCTATATTTTCCTGGTGAGCGGAGATGGTTTTTACGCTATTGGTAAGTACCAGAGCGGCAACGAAGTGATGCAGTACCTGACGGGAGATGGCAAATTCGTGGCGTCCGACGTGATCAACCAGGGGGTGGCGATGAATCAGATTCGGGCAAGTTGCATCGGCGACCAGTTGAGCCTGGCGGTGAACGGATTACCGCTGGCGTCGGTGACGGATCCGACGTTTGTGGTGGGGGATATGGGACTGGCGGGGAGTACGTTCGAGGCCGGCACGGCGGTGATTACGTTTGACAATGTGCAAGTTTTGGCTCCGTAGGGAGTGGGTGACGGTTTTGTTGCTGCTGTTGGTGGGGGCGGGGGGATGCCGGCATTCTTCCCTTCCCAACACCGGCAACACCGCCGGGGATATTCTCTTCGCCGACGCCTTCACACCGGGGCAATCTGGTCCCTGGCAGTTGGAAGCTGATGCCGCCGGAACGACGGCTATTGAAGACGAACGCCTCATCATTAGCATCCAGGAAGCCAATACGCTGCAATACGCCACCTTGCGCGAACCTGACTTCACCGACTTCTCCCTGGAAGTCGATGCGACCTTCCTGGACGGCCCGGTAAACGGCAGCTACGGCGTGTTGTTTCGCATCCAGGACGCGGGGGGATTCTATCGTTTCAACATCACGGGAGACGGATATTACACGCTGGATCGGTTGAATGGAGATGGTTCGTGGACGCCGCTGCTGCCTAACGGTTGGGCGGAGTCGGCGGCGATCAAGTCGGGTTTGCGGGCGACGAACCGGTTGAAGGTGGTCGTAGGGGGGCCGAACATGATTTTGTATGTGAATGGCGAGCCGTTGGGGCAATTTACGGATGCGATGGGGTATGCGCGGGGGTTGGTGGGGGTTAATGCCGGCACTTTCGCCCAACCAGGTGTCCGCGCCGCCTTCGACAACCTCATGATTCGCCAGCCGTAATCCCTCATGCCTGAGCGTCTTATCGCCCTCTACCCGCCCGGCGCGCGCGTGGAAATCCGTTTTGCCAACGACGACAATGCCGCCTGGCAGCCGGCCATTGTGCTGCGGCATGAACCGCCGGGGATGTGGGTTGCCGCCGCCGACGGCCATCGCTGGTTTGTCACCAACACGAAGCGCGTACGCAATGCCGGCATGTCCGAGACCGTCGCCGCCCAACTTCTCACTCTCAACCGCGCGTTTTACGAGCGCATGGCCGCCGAATTCGCCCAATCCCGCCGGCAGCCGTGGCCCGGTTTCCAGGAACTCATCCCCTGGCTGCCCGCGGAAAAATGTGATTTGTTGGACGTGGGCTGCGGATCGGGGCGATTGGGGGGCTTCTTCTGGCGAGAGGCGCGGCTGCGTAGCTACACAGGCGTGGATTTCAGTGAGCCATTGCTACGGATCGCGCGGGCGGAAAATGCCGGCACATTCGCGCAACGAGACCTGAGCCAACCAGACTGCCTGCACGGCCTGGGCGACTACGACGCCATCGCCTGCCTGGCCACCATGCAGCACATTCCGGGGCGCGCCAATCGTCTGCGGCTGCTACGTGAGATGGCCGACCACCTGCGCCCCGGCGGTCGCCTGTTCCTGGCGCACTGGCAGTTTGCCCGCAATCCACGCCAGCAGCGCAAAGTGAACGATTGGGAATCTATTGGCCTTTCCGCCGTAGATGTGGAGCCGCGCGACTATCTGCTGTCGTGGCGGCGCGGCGGCTTTGCCTGGCGCTACGTCTGCCTGATCGACGCCGCCGAGATGGCCGCGCTGGCGCAAGAAGCCGGCCTGACCATCCTGCACCAATTCCATAGCGACGGACGGGAGGGGGATTTGAACCTGTACACCGTGTTGCAAACGGCGTAGCTTCTAGTTGCCGCGATGCTGCCCCAGGAACAAATGCAGTTGCGCGGCATGTTCCTGCACATGGCGCATGTTGTACAGTTGTAGCTCCGCGAACGTGATTTCTCCCCAGGGAAACCGGCACAGGCGGCGCGCTTCTTCTGCCGACAATGTGGTTATGGTCTCCGTGCATTTGCGGCGGCACAAGGCCAGATAGTCAAGCAGTTCGTCGCGGAAGTAGGTACGTGGCAGGACTTCGTTCGCCTGCATTTCTACCAGGTCGAAAGGGGCTGGCGGCATAAATCCCTCTTCCGCTCCGGTCAGGTAGAGGTCGAGCCAGAAAAGCGCATGGTAGCCGAGATACCAGAAGGCGGAGAATCCCGCCGCTACCCATTGCTCCGGCTCGTCCGTCCACAGTTTCTTTTCCCATAGTTCGTCCGGGCAGTTGCGCAGGGCGTCTTCTAGCGAGTCGATGGTGATGAGGAATTGCCGGCACAACATCTCATGATTGATGATGTCCATGATTCGTCCTTGCTCCGAATGCGGTAGACAGCAGAGTTATCAGTCATCTGCCGCCGGGTCATACGGCACAACGCTCTCCTGCTCGTTAGGGTCATTCCTGGCCACAAGCGCGTGCGCCGGTTCCGTATCGCTCAGATTAACCGGTTGGTGCGGCACATCGGCGGGGATAAAGATGAAATCGCCCGCCTCATTGATAATCGAGCGCTTCAACCCCGGACCATAGCGCGTTTCCACGCGCCCGCGCAAGAGATAGATAGCCGTCTCATACCCGCGATGCACATGCGGCTGCGCCGCCCCACCGGGCGGAATCACCACCAGATTCATGGAAAGATGCCGCGCACCCGCCGTCGCCTCCGAAATACCCACGAAATTAGGCAACTGCTGCCGCGTCATCGTCGTCGCCTCCGGACGCACCGTCACTATCTCAGCGGAACTATTCAAGCTATTGTCCATGTCGTTTTGCTCCTTTTCCTTTATTTTTCAGGATGCGGATGAACGCGGAAAAACGCGGATTCACGTTCTATTGCGTGGTTCAAGGGGGGAGATGATCAGGATGTTTGTGCCAAAGGGGTCGGTGACGGGGCAGGCGCGGATGGGTTCGTACATCAGTTGGTCGCTGGGCGCGATGCCGGCACCGCCTGCGGCGAAAAAGGCGGTTTGCAGCGGTTCCACTTCGTCTTAACGAGTGTCTGGCCTGGCAAGAGGTCTTTCAATTCGCCCGACTTCACGAAGCCAAACCCGAAAAACAGTGGACTAAACTTGTTGCTGTTCCTCCCTCTCTCCGTCGGCTAGTGGAACGGGGAGAGAATCAGAATGTTTTTGCTCACGGGGGAGATCTGGGAAGATGCGAATGGGCGGTCGCGCCGCCCCCCGGTTAGCCTTTTAGGGTTCGCTCGGAATAAACTTTGGAGGCTCTGATTATAGAAGAATCCTTTCAGCGCATCCGTCAATTCCAATGTTATAAACGGATGCGCCCTTACAAGGACAACACGAGGCGCATCCCTGTTTCAACCTGCCGCATTGTCCTGGCGGATAAGGTGCTTACGTACCCGGTCAGGAATGACTTGTCAACCGTGATTATTTGAGAAACATTGATCACGGAATCTCGTGGCAGGCCGCTTTGTCTAGTGCTGACCATCACGTTACCGGGCGCATTGGCCAGCTTTATATTGCCCGTAATCGCCAATACGATGATCGTTTGGATTCTACTATTGTTGAAGGCATCGGACTGGACCACCAGGACGGGTCGCCTGCAGCCGGGTGACGAACCAACCGCATCTGGCAAAGATGCCCACCAAATTTCACTACGATTCATCACCATTCTTCCGCGGGCAAGGATTGTAATTGTATTTGTAGGAGCGTGGCATCAATGGCGCTAGAGGTTTCCGCATAAACCTCATTAAGCACCTCGGTGGTGGCCTTCTCATCAAATGTATCCAGGAAACGGGCGAGGGCGGTTGCATAGAGTTGGCTGCGCGACATCCCCAGCCGCCTGGCCAGGCGTTCAGCCGCTTCAAAAATCGGATCGGGTACGGAAATAGCTGTTTTCATGATATGAGTATAACAGTGGTTATACCTGGAATCAAGCATTCATCAAATGAGGACTACCTTCAAGCATGCCTGTTTTTCTCTTTCTCCGTTGATTGGCTCAGGGGGGAGATGATCAGGATGTTTGTGCCAAAGGGGTCGGTGACGGGGCAGGAGCGGATGGGTTCGTACATCAGTTGGTCGCCGGGCGGTTGGCCGACGCCGCCGGCGGTCACGAATGCAGCTTGCAGGCGCTCCGCCGCGGCGGGGGTCTGCATGACGAACAGGACTTCGACGTTTTGCGGGGAACCGTTCTTGCCCTGGAGCAGGGTGAGCCAGGTGTGGCCGATTTGCCACCCGCGCGTGCCTTCCCCTTCGACGTAGGCTGGCGGTCCCAGCACTTGCGCGTAATAGGCGACGGCCTCCGCGTAGTCGGCGAAGTATAGGGTTATGCCGTAGAGGCCGGTGAAGGCAAAGCGCGGCTGCGGCGGGGGGGAGGTAAAGAATTTCTGGCGGTAGGTAGCGTAATCCATGCGTATTTTTCGTGAAACGAGGGAAGCTGATTTGCTTATGCCAGATAATTGCGGTAAGTATAATGGGGAAGGGGGGCGAGGGCAAGAGCCGCGAGGGGGGCGGTGGATGGGGTTGGGCGGCTTTCTCGCGGCATTGTTGCCCGCCTGGGGCGCGTCCGGTTGGGCTTGCCTACCCGCCGCCTCGCTCCCGTGTTACAATGTCGGCGGAGGTTCTACAATGTCACTGAAAGAACAATTGCAGGCAGACGTGGCCGCGGCGATGCGCGGCGGCGAGACGGAGAAGCGCGATACGCTGCGCGGCGTGATGGCGGCCATTAAGCAGGTGGAGAAGGACGACGGCGTAACGCTGGATGACGCGGGCGTGCTGGCCGTCCTGGGCAAACAGGTGAAGCAGCGGCGAGAGACGATTGCCGACGCGGAGCGGGCGGGTCGCCCCGACCTGATGGCGACGGCGGAGGCGGAAATCGCGCTGATTGAGGCGTACCTGCCCCGCCAGATGTCGCGCGCGGAGGTTGAAGCGGTTGTGGAGGCGACGATGCAGCGTTTGGGTGTGACGGATTTGAAGGGCATGGGCAAGGTGATGGGGGTGGTGATGGGGCAGTTGAAGGGAAAGGCGGATGGCGGGTTGGTGAATCAGGTGGTGCGGGAGAAGTTGCAGCCGCGTTGAGCCGCGACGCGCCCGGTGCATGATGATGACTGGACAGGCGGAGATAATCCCAGATGCCGGCACGCGCATGACGCGCATGGTGCAGAGTTCGTTACTCTGGTTGGTAACGATTGGCCTCACCGTGGGGCTGGCCGGCATCATGGCCCTGAACCTGGTCACGGGACCACAAGTGTCCGTCGTGGTCGGGGAGCCGGCGGCCAGGGATATTATTGCGTCGCAGTCGATCACGTTTGAGAGCGCCCTGGCGACGCAGCGGCAAAAGGACAATGCGGCGGCCAGCGTGGGGACGATTTATAGCACGCCGGATTTGAGCATTGGGCGGGCGGGGCGCGAGCAGGCACAGGTAATCTTCAATTTTGTGGATGTGGTGCGTGCCGACGGCGTGACGGATGCCGGCACGCGCGCCCGCTACCTCCACGCCATTGAAACCATCACCATCGAACCGCAAATAGCCGTAGACATCCTCACCTTCACCCCCGCCGAATTCTCCGCCGTCAAAGACGACATCCTGCGCATCGTCGAAGAAGTGATGCGTCAGGAAATCCGCGAAACTGGCGTCAGCGAAGCCCGCCGCACCGCCCGCAGCCAGATCAGCTTCTACCTTACCACGCCGCAAGAAAGGGTCGTCACCAGCCTGGCCCCCCAGTTTATCGTCGCCAACACCTTCCCCGACGAGAGCGCCACGGAGCAAAAGCGAAATGAAGCCATTGCCGCCGTGGAACCGGTGCTGCACAGCGCCACCAAAGGGGAGCGCATTATCCGCGTCGGGGAAATCGTGGACGCGGAAGACGTGGAGATGTTGGAGCAGTTGGGTTTGCTGCGCCAGCACACCGACTGGGCGCAGATCGTGAGCGTGGTGACGGCGGCGGTGCTGGCGGTGACGGTGATCATTGTCTACTGGCAGGTGTTTGAGCGGCAGCGGATGCCGTCCAATCGGTATTTGCTCATCTTCGCCTTCCTTATTTTGATTTTTACGTTGGGCGCGAAGCTGATGGTTCCGGGGCGCACGGCGCTCTCGTACCTGTTCCCGGCGGCAGCGCTGTCCATGTTGGTGGCCGTGATTTTCGACGTGCGCCTCAGTATTCTGGTGACCATTGTGGAGGCGGCGCTGGTGGGGTACATTGCCGGCAATTCCCTCGAACTCACCGCCTATTATGCCGTGGGTAGCCTGATCGCCGTCCTCACCCTGCGCGATGTGCAACGCATCAACGCCTTCTTCCGCGCCGGCCTCATCGCCGCCGTGGCCAACATGGCCGTTATCGTCGTTTTTCGCCTGCCACAAGACCCGCAGCCCGTTGAGTTCTTTCAGCTCCTCGGCTGGGCGCTGGCAAATGGCCTCATCACCGCCAGTCTGTCCGTTGCCGGCCTGTTTTTCATGGGCAGCGTCTTTGGCATCATCACCACGCTACAATTGCAGGAGTTATCGCGCCTCGACCATCCGCTGTTACAAGAGCTATTGCGCCGCGCCCCCGGAACCTACCACCACAGCATCATGGTGGCGAACCTGGCGGAACAGGCGGCGGAACTGGTGGCTGCCAGTGGCACGCTCGTGCGCGTGGGCGCGTTTTATCATGACGTGGGCAAAATAAACCGCCCGCCGTTTTTCACGGAAAACCAGGCCGGCCTTAATCCGCACGAAAACCTCGATCCCTACAGCAGCGCCCGCATCATTATGAGCCATGTCGCCGATGGGTTGGCGCTGGCGCGGCAATATCGCCTGCCGGACCGCATCCGCGACTTCATCGCCGAGCATCATGGCGACAATCTGGTGATCGCCTTCTACAAGAAGGCGCAGGAGGAGGCGGAGATCAGTGGCGAGGAGGTGGACAGTGGCCGATTCCGCTATCCTGGACCGCGTCCGCGCTCCCGCGAGACGGGCATTGTTATGCTGGCAGATTCGGTGGAGGCGGCTTCCAGCGCGCTGCGCCCGGATACGGAAGCGGAGATTGAGCGGCTGGTCAATTCGATTGTGGAGGGGCATTTGAAGGCGGGGCAGTTGGATAATTCCGGGTTGACGTTGGGCGAGTTGCAGCATATTCGCTCGTCGTTTATTAAGACGCTGAAAGGGCGCTTCCATGTGCGCGTGCGTTATCCGGGGAATGAGGAGATGATGCGGCAGCCGATGGATGCCGGCATTTCTCCAGAACCCCACCGCCCGGAACCCGTCCCCTCCCAACCCGCCGTGGAGCCGCGGCCATAGTCTTCCCATGCACGTGAACGTCGATTTTGTGGTGGAAATCGAGATGGACCCGGCGTGGGAGTCGCTCTTGCGCGAGGCGGTGGTGGCCGCGGTGGGGGTGTCGGATTATGCCGGCACAGCCAGCCTCACCCTCCTCCTCAGCGACGACGCCCGGCTGCAAGCCCTCAATCTCGCCTTCATGGGATACGACAAACCCACAGACGTCCTCAGCTTCCCCTCCGGCGAATGGCTCACCTCACCCGTCGTCAACCTCGGCGACATCGCCATCTCCGTGCCCCAGGCGCGGCGGCAGGCAGCCCAGGCCGGGCACACCGTGGCCGCCGAATTACAACTGCTGGTCGTGCATGGGGTGCTGCACTTGTTGGGACACGACCACGCCGAACCGGCGCAGAAAGACGCCATGTGGCGGTTGCAAGCGGCGGCCCTGGCCCGGTTGGGAACTGCCGTAGCCCTGCCGCCCTGACGACGGCCATTCGTCACGGCTAAGCCAGATTGGACCGTTTTCTCTGGTGAAATTGGTCCAATATCGCCTTCGACAGGCTCAGGCGACGGACTGGAATCTCAAGCCTCATGATGGCGCAGGTAAAGTCAGCGCCGCGCATCTTCGACAGGCTCAGGCGACGGACTGGAATCTCAAGCAGCGGACTAATGGCTCAGGCAGCGGGCTAGTAGTCACATTCTCATCGGGTATTGAACATGAAATCCGTGCTGGATGGGGGGCAAAAGGAACTGCGCAGCCGCGCGCGCTCGTTTCGCTATGCGTTTCAGGGATGGGCATATGTGCTGCGCACGCAGCACAACACCTGGATTCACGCGCTGGCCAGCGTGAGTGTGCTGGCGCTGGCGTTCTGGCTGCGGCTGTCGCGCGGCGATTGGGCCATCTTGCTGCTGACGATCATGGCGGTGTGGGTGGCGGAATTTTTTAACACAGCGTTGGAGGCCGTGGTCGATATGGCTATGCCGCGTCCCCATCCGCTGGCAAAAATCGCCAAGGACGTGGCCGCGGCGGCGGTGTTGGTGGCCGCCGTCGGCGCGGTCCTCATTGGTCTGCTCATTCTGGGGCCGCCGCTCTGGAGCCGTTTGCTGGGCTGAGGCAGGCTCAGTGGGGGAGATGTGCGGCGGGAATATTCTGTAGAAACGGGTTGCACGCATCACGGGGGGACAAAATGGGATGGCTCACGCCCCAAGCCACATTTAGCGCGGGATCATCCCAGCGTACGCCAAACTCATCCGCCCCATCGTAGTAATTGTCCACGATGTAGCAGAGCGTCACGTCTGTGAGTGCCAGAAAGCCGTGGGCGACGCCGATGGGAATGAACAGCCCCTGCGTGTGGTCTGCGCCGATGTCGATGGTCTGGCAGGCCATGTAAGTGGGAGACGACGGGCGCAGGTCGGCGAGGCCGACGCGCAGGCTGCCGGCCAGGGGATACCAGTAATCAACCTGGCGATGATGGTAGTGCAGGCCGCGCAGTACGCCGGCGGCGGAGTCGGAGCGATTGGTTTGCACGATCTCCCAGCGTCGCTGCGGGAACCAGGATTTGCGAAAGGTCTCAATGAAGCGGCCGCGTTCGTCGCCGAAGGGCTGTAGTTGCGCCAGGATGACGCCGTTGATCAGGTGCGATTCGGTGAAAACAGGCATAGGCATATGAAGGATGATGTATCTTCCCGGAAGCTCAATTTAGCCGCGGAAGAAGTTGCTGACGAAGAACCAGAGATTGGCGGGGCGTTCGGCCAGGCGGCGCATGAAGTAGGGATACCAGGCGGTTCCGTAGGGGACGTAGACGCGCATCTGGTAGCCCTGGCGCACCAGGGCGAGTTGTCGTTCGCGGCGGATGCCGTAGAGCATCTGGAATTCAAAGGCGGTGGGAGGGATGTTGTTGTCCTGGGCGTAGGCGATGGTGGCGTTGATCATGTTGTCGTCGTGGGTGGCAATGCCGGCATACACCCCCCTCTCCCTGGCCTCTTCACTCAACAACATCTGCATCAGCCGCACATAATTCGCGTCCGTGTCCACCTTCTTCGGGAAAGCCACCGCCGCCGGCTCCGCATACGCCCCCTTACACAACCGCACCCAGGCCCCCTCCTGGATCAACCGGGCCACATCCGCCTCGCTGCGATACAGGTAAGACTGAATGACCACCCCCGTGTTGTCCAGTCCCGCACTATCCCGCACGGAGCGGTAAATTTGCAGCGTCGTATCCGTCCACGGGGAATCCTCCATGTCGATGCGAATGCGGTTGCCATGCTGCCTGGCCCGTTCCAGCAAATAGCGCAGATTCTCCTCCGCCATTTGCGGCTCAATCTGCATCCCCAACTGCGTCAACTTTAGCGACACATTGGCATTGACGCCTGCCGCCGCAATCTCATCCAGAAGACGGGCGATTTCGTCTCGTGCCGCCCGCGCCTGCGTTGCATCCGCCACGCTCTCACCCAAAAAATCCAGCGTGACCGACATCCCCTGGTCATTCAACGCTTTGCTGGCCGACATGGCGGCCTGGACCGCTTCGCCGGCGACAAAGCGGCTGGCAACCGCCCAGGCCACGGGCACGGCGCTGATGGCGTCCCGCGCCCATGCGGCATGTGACAGATAAATCAAACCGTGCCGCATCCAACGCTCACCATTGCGCCAGAGCAAAAAGCCGCCCACACCCAGCGCGGTCAGCGTGGGTAACACGCTGCGTGATTTTTCCCGTTGTGGCTCAACTAAATCTGACATCGTAACCCCTTCCTGAGAGATTGGAGCAGCTTCCCCAATTGCTCCAGTCTGATTGCCTATCGCAGCGGCAGCGAATGCCCGCCGTCCATCACAATCGTTTGCCCACAGATCATTCTGCTCTCCGGCAGGCAAAGAAAGCAGACCAGATTCGCCACGTCTTCCGGCGTACATAGCCGCCCGACGGGCGTATTGTCCAGCACGTGCTGCACCAGCGGGTTTTCTTCGCCGCGAAAGGCCTCGAAATGCCGCAAAGCCTCCGTGAGGACCACGCCCGGCGACACGGCGTTGACGTTGATGTTTTGCGCCGCCAGTTCCACGCCCAGGTAGCGCACCAGGGCTTCCAGCGCCGCCTTCGATGCGCCCACGACCACGTAATCGGGCAGCACGCGCATGGAACCGAGGCTGGAAATGACGACCACGGCGCCGCCGCCCCGCGCCGCCATCAAGGGCGCGGCGTGTTGCGCGCCAAAGAGCAGCGAACGGGCGTTGATGTTCATGGTCCATTCCCAGCCGCGTGGTTTTTGGTCCAGCACCGGACGGTTGTAGCCCGATGCGGCATTGTGGATGAGGATGTCCAACCCGCCCCAGGTGGTGCTGATGGTTTCGTACATGGCGGCCAGGTCGTCCAGGTCGCCGACGTTGGCTTTGATCACCAGCGCCTGCCGCCCCAGGTCACGGATGGCGGCGGCGGTTTCTTCCGCCGGCTCGCGGTTGCGGAAGAAGTTGACGATGATGTCCGCGCCTTCGCGGGCGAAGCGTAAGGCCAATTCCCGCCCAATGCCGCGCCCCGAACCGGTAACCAAGGCGATTTTCTGCTCAAAGCGACCCATGAAAGCCTCGCAAGGGTTTGTGCCCAAAAGAATCTTTCCCGGCGCATTCGTCCATTCCAAATCTATTGACGGATGCACCGTAATGCCGGCAAACAGACCACCACTGACGATGAGATGACGTGCCCGCTCATTGTAACGTGCCTTTTGCAGCAGGCAAGCGGTACATGGCAATTGGGTATTCATTTGCCCCCACCTTCCCGGAAGCCGTAAGGAGACGCGCCTGGCAGAAATCGAGCTTTCGGGAAGTGTTCGCGGATGTCCCCGTTAGCGGTTATAATGGGGGCGTCTGCCTGAGATGAGAATAATTCGGACCAATTTTCTCTGGTGAAAACGGCCATTGAGCGCGTGAAATTGGTCCAATCTCCAGAGAGCGTTAGTAGTTACCACGGAACGCATTCACGCAACACTGTACTTAGCGAGTTAGAAACTCGCCCTACTGGGTGGTTTTGAAGGAGAGAATTTCGCATGGCTGTACGAAATGCTGAAGCTATATGGCAGGGAACGCTGCGCGAGGGCGCGGGCACGATGAAACTGGGCAGCGGCGGGTACGATGGCCCGTTTACGTATGCCTCTCGGTTTGAAGAAGGGGACGGAACCAATCCGGAAGAGCTGATTGGCGCGGCTCATGCGGGCTGCTTCTCCATGTTTTTGTCGGCGCTGCTTTCCAATGCCGGTTACACGCCAACGCGCATCCAGACGACGGCGCGCGTTCACCTGGGCCGCGTGGATGGCGGCCCGGCCATTACGCAGATTGAGTTGAGTACCGAGGCGGTTGTGCCCGGCCTGGAGAATACGGAATTTCAGGCAAAGGCGCAGGCGGCGAAGGCGGGCTGCCCCGTTTCCAAAGCCCTGGCGGGGACGGACATTAAGTTGACGGCCACGCTGTTGGAATAGGGCGCGGCGGTCAGTCGCCACGAATTTTGAGGAGGAACCGGTCATGTGGCCTGTTCCTCTTTTTGTTCAAGCGACATTGCTCTTCCCGGAAGCTGTCATGACTGTGCTGCCCCAATCTTTTTATGCACGTTCCGCCGTCGTTGTTGCCAGGGCGCTGTTGGGCAAGCGGCTGGTGCGCCTGATTGACGGTCGGCGCGTTGGCGGCGTGATCGTGGAGACGGAGGCGTATTGCGATAGCGAGGAACCCGATCTGGCCTGCCACGGCACGCGCAACAACGGCGCGCCCACGGCCCGCACCGCCGTTATGTTTGGCCCGGCGGGTCATGCGTACGTCTATTTTACGTACGGTATGCATTGGATGTTCAATATCGTCACGGGTGATGCCGGGCAGGCGAGTGCGGTGCTCATTCGGGCGCTGGAGCCGGATGAAGGGGAGGATGTGATGGCTCGCAATCGGGCCGGGCGTGGGCGCGGCGAGTGGACGAATGGCCCGGCGAAGCTGGCGCGGGCGTTGGGCATTGGTAGTGATTTGAATGGGACAAATCTTTTTCAGGCCGGCGGGGTTATATGGGTGGAGGAGGCGCGTGCGGTGATGCCGGCATCTATTCACCACGGCCCGCGCGTAGGATTAGGCAAAACGTCCGAACCCTGGCACTCCATGCCCTGGCGGTTTTGGATAAAGGATAACCCGTTCGTCTCTCAATACCGCTGAAAACGGGCAACAGAAAACGGAAAATGACGAACAGGTTGGCACACGACCAACTCACCAATGCCAGCCACCCACTTTCTGACCAACCACCACCACCCATTGACCACTACCTTCGGAGAAGACAGCATGAAACTATTGGCAGGGAAAAAGGCCCTCATTTTTGGCATTGCCAACAAAAACTCCATTGCCTGGGGCATTGCCCAGGCGCTGCATGAGCATGGGGCGGAAATTGGCTTCAGCTATGGCATTCCCCAGTTGGAACGGCGCGTGATGCCGCTGGCGGAGCAGCTTGGCGTTACCTTCGTAGAGAAGTGCGACGTGACCTCGGATGCGGAACTGGATGCCGTTTTCGCGCGCGCGGCGGCGCATTTTGGCGAGATTGACATTCTCATCCATTCCGTGGCCTACGCCAAACAGGATGACCTGACGGGCCGCTTCGTGAATACCAGCCGCGACGGTTTTGCCCTGGCGATGGACATTAGCGCCTACAGCCTGGTGGCCATGGCGCGGCGGGCCGTGCCCTTGATGGCTCACGGCGGCAGCATCATGGCGATGACCTACTATGGCGCGGAAAAAGCGGTTCCCCACTACAACGTGATGGGCGTGGCGAAGGCGGCATTGGAAGCGAGCGTGCGTTACCTGGCGGCGGACCTGGGGCCGAATGGGATTCGCGTTAATGCTATTTCCGCCGGACCGATTAAGACATTGGCGGCTGCCGGCATTTCCGGCTTCCGCAAAATGCTCACTTATGTCGGTGAACGCGCCCCCCTGCGCCGCAACGTCGATCAGGACGAAGTGGGCCGCACCGCCCTCTGGCTGGCCAGCGACCTCAGCAGCGGCGTCACCGGTGAAGTCATCTACGTTGATGCCGGCTACCATATCCTGGGCATGCCCGAACCGCCAGAAACCTGGGAATAATCGTGAACGTTAACGAGAAAATCATCGTCATCACCGGGGCATCCAGCGGCATCGGCGCGGCGGCGGCGCAACTGTTGGCGCGGAAAGGCGGGCGTGTCGTGCTGTTGGCGCGGCGGGAGGCGCAGTTGGCGGAAGTGGCCCAGTCCATTCGGGCACAGGGCGGGCAAGCAGCCATCTACCCCATTGATCTAACCAATGCCGCGGCCACCAGCTACGTGGCGCGGGTGATCATGGCCGACATCGGCGTGCCGGATGTGTTGGTGAATAATGCGGGTGCGGGTCGCTGGCTGACCGTGGCGGAAACATCCCCGGAGGAAGGGGCGCAGATGATGGCCGCGCCTTATTTCGCCGCCTTCAACATCACCCGCGCCTTCCTGCCCGCCATGCTCCAGCGCGACGCCGGCCACATCCTCAACGTCACTTCCGTGGCTTCCTATGCCGCCTGGCCAGGCGCCACGGGCTATATCGCCGCTCGCTTTGCCATGCGCGGCTTCAGCGAAGGATTGCGCGCCGATTTGCACCGCACGCGCATCGGCGTCACCCTGTTTGCCGCCGCCAAGGTGGACACGCCTTATTTTGCGCGCAATCCGGGCAGTGAGGAACGCATTCCTCGGCTGAGTCGGATTGTGCCCACGCTCACGGAGGCGCAGGCCGCCGCACACATTGCGCGGGCCATTGAGCGCGAGCGGCGGGAAGTCGTGGTTCCCTTCATGGCGAACCTGTTTTTACGGTGGCATCGAGTGTTTCCGCGCATGGTTGGGGGATTGTTGACGCGCACGGGGTGGCAAGGGGAATAGAAGAGCGTGGCTACGGCGCAAACTGCAAGCTGATGAAGTCAATGGTGGTGGGGGGGGCAAAGGTTTGGCCGCTGATGCCCAGGCAGGTTTCCGTCAGGGGAACGCGGCCCGACCACAGCGTTTCCCGATTGAGGCGCACGGTGATGGTTTGGTCCTGGCGCGTCAATTGGATTTCGTTCAGTTCGCTGCCTGGGTGGATGTGCGGCCAGGTTTGCGCGGGCAGGATGTCAATCTGCCGGCCTTTTTCGTGTAGTGAGATAGAGGTGTAGCCGGCGGGAGAGAGGATGACGGCGAGAAAGGTGACCGGGTTGCCCAGGAGAAGCGCGTAGGCGACGTCGGGACTGCCGGCATTTCCCGCCACCGTCAATCGTGCATCCAAAGGCGCGGACGGGTCCGCCTCGGCCAGCCAGACGAGCCGCGGCTCGGTGGTGGTGAGGGTCATGGGGGAGAGGGGCAGGGGCGCGGTAGGAAGTGTGGCGGGGATGGGGTCGAAAATGCCGGCACTCATCAGCAAAATCCCCCCAATCGCCAACACCAACACACCCACCGCCGCCAGACCCAGCAGGCGCATCGTGGCCGCCGGAGGAGTCGCATATGGTTGATTCATAACGCGATTTTACCGGCGCATGCGCGAATGGAACAGGGCTACGGCGCATTTCCTGCCTGAAACCCGGTTCCTGGGAAATCGGGTCTTGTGCGATCAAGCCAATTTGCTACACTTCCCTCATGTCCACGATTCCCCTTTACGAGAAAATCGCCCACTACTATGACCTGACCCACGCCGCGCTGCAAGCGGATATTCCCTTTGTGCGCAGCCTGGCGCTGGCCGTCGATGGCCCCGTGCTGGAGTTAGGCTGCGGCTCTGGGCGGCTGCTGCTGCCCCTGGCCCGCGCCGGCGTGTCCATCACCGGCCTCGACAACTCCCCGCACATGCTGCAACGGGCGCGGCAAAAACTGGCGCATGAGACCGCCGTCACGCAAGCCCGCGTCACGCTGGTTGAGGGCGACATGACGGCGTTCGCGCTGCCGCAAACGTTCTCCCTGATTTTGTTATCGTACAATACGCTGATGCACCTGCCACCGGCGGCAGCCGAGGCGGCGCTGCGCGCCGCCCGCGCCCATCTGCACGCCGCCGGTCGCCTGTTCATTGATTTGCCGCATCCGCTGACCGTGACGCAGACGCCGGATGATCATCTGTTGACGCTGGAGCGGGCGTTTACCGATCCCGAATCGGGTGATCTGGTACTCCAACTCGCCAGCAGCCGCCTGGATCAGGAGGCGCAGACGTTGCAAGTGACCTGGATTTATGATGCCGCGCCGGCGGCGGGTGGGGTAGTGCGGCGGCTGGTGACGCAGATTGATTTTTACTATTGGTATGCCCATGAAGTGGAGATGCTGCTGCGCCGCGCGGGGCTGCGTCTGTTGGCGCTGTATGGGGGGTATCGGCGGGAGTCGTTTTCGGATGAGGGGGAGCGGATGGTGGTAATTGCCGGCATAAACGCTTCACCATAAAGACCCATCCGCTTCCCATTCTTGTTGATCTGCGTGCGCATTTGCGGATGGGCTGATAAGTGCCGGGTGTGTGGAAAATGGATAGCCGTGTTTCGCACAATACGGCCAATTTAATTGCGGCAAATCCCCGGCTGTTTTTGCTTGACTTGCCTTCGCGGTATTTAGTATGATGGCTACAAAGTGCCTCGAATTGGGAGCAAGGAGAAAGCGAAATGAATAAGACAAGGATTGCCCACAACGTCGCCATCGTTGGCTTACCGCTGGCCGTCTGTGTGTTGCTGGCGGTCCTTTTGTGGCTGTTGCCCATCGACAGCACCTACGCCACCGACTTGCCGGCATTCGGTGGGGAACACACCTCGCCGCTGGCCCTGGATACCCCCGTTTACCTCACTTCAACGGTCCTTCTTGAAGATGTCGGTGGGGCAGTTGTCGAGTTGGCCCCTGCTTTTGGCGGCTATTTGCAGTACTTTACGATCATGCAAGAAGGCGACATGTATTACATGTGGCTGAACAGCAACAAGCGGAGTCTGCCGCGTTTTGGTGTGGAGCAGCGTTTTCAGAGCCAGGATGGACTGGTTTGGTCGGACCGCACGAACACGAATCTTGCTTTACCTGGGGGAGATGATTATGAGTATGTTGCCGGCATTCGCTCCATCATCAAAGAAGCCGCCACCTACGAAGCCTGGGAGAGCTACTACTACGAACATAGTCAAGGCTGGGCTTACGCGATGCGTTACGTCACCAGCAGTGACGGCCTCGACTGGCAGGTCATCGCCCAACCGACCCTGATAGGCACATTATCCCAAAACGTCATGAAGCAAAACGGTCTCTACCGCATGTGGGCGCGCGTAGACGTTGACGGCGAAATGTATCCCAATGTGCCTGAGGACCTGCGTTATCGCACAAGCGACACTGGCGGTTCCGGTTGGGGCAACTGGCAGACAGGCGGCGAGCAGATATGGCTGAATGGCGCGGCCACTGACAGAGGCATCAGCCGCGTACGCCAACTGCCAGACAGTACCTACGAACTATTCTACTTCCATCCAGACACCGGCCGCATTGATCTGGCCGTCAGCACTGATGGCCTCAGCTTCCAGACATTGGTTATCGGCCTTGTGGACTTTGATCTCGTCCTGCCCGGCTGGCAAATCGTCATGGATTTCGACGTCGTTCCGGTGGGGGCGGAAGATTGGATCTATTTTACCTACAAGGCCAACGACAGTTTCCACATTGGCGTAACGCGACCGGCCTATGACGCCCCCGTGTTCATTGATGACGCCGATTACAGCGTGCAGTATGGAGGATTTGCCGGCTTTGGCGGCTGGGTGGGGACTGCGGATGCCAATGCCTATGGCGGTGGCTACCGCGCTGCCAATAGCTTGGGCAAAACCATGACGTACAAGACCCCTGCCCCCACTGATGCGGTGGCCTTCATTACCTATCGCGGACCAGACCAGGGGAAGGCATACGTGTTCATTGATGGACAATTTCGGGATTTGCTCAATCTCTACTTCCCACAGCCTACCTACCAACTGACACTGGAATATGGCAATCTCAACCCCTTGCAGTCGCACACCATCATGATCGTTGCCAGCGGCCTGAAGTCGCCTTATTCCAATGGCCGTGACGTGCGCGTGGACGGATTCGCCTTCGGGAATGCAATCACGGACGATAACGAACTGGCCGTGCAGTACAATCTGTGGAACGGGACCGCTGTTCCGGGTGCTTTCGGCGGCGGCTTCCGCCAAACCGTGGCGCCAGATGCGACCATCAACTTCGCCGCGTGGGGAGCAGAGTTTAGCTGGCTCACGCTGCGCTGCCCTATGTGTGGGGAAGCGGACGTCATCGTTGACGGACAACTCCTGGCTACCGTGGATACCTACTATCCCATCCCTCAGCTCCAGTACGAGGTGCAGATGAGTGGATTGGAACCCGGTCCGCACGCCGTCACTATCAGGACGCTGGGGACGCATAACCCCAATGCAGCCAACAGCTTGATCGTCTTTGATGGTTACGCGCCGTGACATGGTAGGAACGGAGATTAAATAAGACGGCGAAGTTGTTTCCGTACCGTTCCCTCAAACTGACGACGCAATTCTGTACTTTATTTCATCGACAGTCCTTAGCGCGATTGGGTACGCGAAGCTATACTTGCCGGCATGGAGCGACTGCCGCCATCTTTTCCCAGACAATCAACCGATAAGGTTCGCTACGCGGACACAGACCGGCAGGGCCATGTGAACAATGCTCTGTTTGCCACTTTCCTGGAGACCGGGCGCGTGGAGATTCTGTACGACCCGGAACAGCCGCTTGCCGCGGATGATGCTGAGTTTGTTATTGCGCGACTGACGCTTGACTTTCGGGGAGAAATTCAGTGGCCTGGCTCGGTCACCGTGGGCACAGGCGTGCGCAAGGTTGGCAACAGTTCGCTCACGTTGTCGCAGGCGATTTACCAGGATGGTCGCTGCGTGGCGGATGCGGAAACGGTGATTGTGCAGGTGGATACGGCATCTCGTAAGGCGCGCCCGCTCACCCCGGCTGCCCGGAAACGGTTTGAGGATTTGCGAATTGCCGGCATCTAAGCCGGCCCCCATCTACTTCGGCGGCTGAATACGGTCGAGGGGGCGTATCGTCAGCTCAATTCCTGGGGGCGGGTCTGCGTCCGCCAGCCGCAGGCGCACAAAAACCATGGGGCCATAATAGCTCACCCAGATACCCAACAAGAAATAACGCAGCGCCCGCAGCGGCAGCCCTAACCAGAGCGGATCGGTGGGAAACACCAGCGCCAGCCCGCGCCAGAACGCCACTGCCCCGATGAGGCCAAGAATGACGCGCACGGCACGCTTCCAAATAGGGCCGCCCGCGCGAAAACGAACGCGGCTGCCTTCCAAAACCAGACCGCAGCCCACGCCCAGCAGCGCGCCCAGGCTGCTGAACATGCTTTGCACGCTTTCCGCTTCCAACTCAGGGAGGTAGCTGCTCCAGGCAACGCTGAGGTCCGGCTGGCCAATGAGGTAGAGAACGAGCGCGTAGATAAGGCCGAAAGCCAGGGGGATGATGATCGCCAGTAGCAACCGCTGCCCCAATATGCGTCGGCGAAAATTGTCCTGCAAATATCGCCACCAAAGCAGATAGCCAACCAGAATCAACAACCCGACCAGGTAGCCAGCCAGAACATCGTGCAGGAAGTGGACGCCCAGATAGACGCGGCTGAGTCCCATGAGGAATACCATCAGCAGCGCCAGCGCCCAGACCCACCGCCGACGCAGCCAGATAGCCAGGTATAAATAGATGATGAACGCGGTTTGACTGTGCCCGCTGGGGATGCCGTAGGATGTGCTCTCGCTGCTAAGGCCGACGGATTGATCTAACCAGTAGGGGCGGGGGCCACGGAAAGCGTGTTTGAGGAGATTGTTGGTTACGTCGCTGAAGGTTAGGATGTAAGTCAGTGAGCGGCCAAGCTGCTTGTCGATAGCCCAGTAGATGATGGGGACCAAGACCAGATAAAACTCGAAGCGCCCCATTTGCGACATAAAAGCCATGAATCCACGTAGCCAGGGGTAGTTCTGTTGCAACCACCTCGTTATCTCTAAACCGACGTCTAAGATTTCGTTCATGTCTTCCTTTTTGGCTACCCAAATAAGGTATGGTGCGACGTGTCTTCACATGTGGGTGTCTTGTTTCAGCACTGGCAGCAACGATTGTAACGTCGAACGAGGAAATCGACCATTGCCGCCGTGAGGTAATTGCGCGGATGACGGGAAATGCCGGTGAAAACTGGGCTGTTCACCTGCTGCTCAGGTCGCCCTCAGTTCGCGTTTAACATCAGGTAACAGTTTTTTTACACGTGTGGGCGAAAATGCCGGCATCACGTTTGGAATCAGATGCATTAAGATAAGGAGACCTACACGTCATGCGGAAGCGAATTCATGTTGTTTACTTACCTCTTGTTGTGCTGCTGCTATTGGTTGTGAGTGGATGCGGGCAGGCCGCCGTCATGCCGGCATCTCAACCCGCCCTCCTCTCGCAAACCGAAAACCTGCAACCCGCCACCGTCGCCCAGACCCAAACCCAAACCCAGGCCGTCCCCGCCGCGGCTGCCGCGCAAAGCATCGTCAGCGGCGGCGCGCTTACCGAAGACACCTTTGTCAACCTCTATGACCGTGTCAACCCCGGCGTGGTGAACATCGTCACCAATCTCGGCCAGGGTTCTGGCTTCGTCTACGACACGCAGGGGCACGTCGTCACCAACAACCACGTCATTGAGGGAGCATCCAGCATCCGGGTCAACTTCGCCGATGGTAGCGAAGCCCGCGCTACCCTCGTCGGCGCTACCGCCGACTCTGACCTCGCCGTCGTCAAAGTTGACGTTCCCGCCAGCAAGCTCACGCCCCTCCCCCTCGGCTCCTCCGATGCCCTGCACGTGGGACAGTTCGTGGTCGCCATCGGCAATCCCTTTGGCCTGCAAGGCTCCATGACCATCGGCATCGTCTCCGGCCTGGGGCGTCTTCTGAATGAAGGGCAAGGCTTCAGCATTTCCGACATCATTCAAACGGACGCGGCCATCAATCCGGGCAATTCGGGCGGTCCCCTGCTCAACCTGGATGGCCGGGTCATCGGCGTGAACACGGCCATTGAGTCCCCCGTGCGCGCCTCCTCCGGTATCGGGTATGCCGTGCCCGTGGACATCGTGAGCAAGACCGTGCCGCAGATTATCGCCACCGGTCAGGTCAGCTACCCCTGGTTGGGTGTCTCCGGCGTGGAACTGAACGCAACGCTGGCGCAGGCCATGAATCTGGATGCCAACCAGCGCGGCGTGCTGGTGGACCGCATCGTTGCCGGTGGCCCCTCTGAAGGCACAGGGCTGCGCGGCGCCACCGGGCAAACCACCGTTCAGGGGCAGGCGGTGCGCATCGGCGGTGACGTGATTGTGGGCATTGACAACCAGACGGTGCAGGACTTCGACGACTTGCTCACCTACATTACGCAAGATACGGAAGTGGGTCAAACGGTGACCCTGCACATCCTGCGCGACGGTCAACCGGCAACCGTAGAGGTCACGCTGGAGGCCCGCCCGAACAACTAGCAACAATCCTCTCCCCTGGTTCATCTCTCCGGGCAAAGGCCGACCATCATCTGGTCGGCCTTTTTTTACTCACGCTGTGATCTTGCGCCCCTTCCAGGCAGGTGTTTTCAGGCCAAAACCTGGCATTAGGAAACCAGAGCAACCTTCCTCAAAGGTTCTTGGTCGACCTAAAGCCCGAGGATCAGGCGCGCCAGGGTGAAGTAAATGAAAAGCCCGGTGGCGTCCACCAGCGTACTCATAACGGGACCGGAGACGACGGTGGGATCGATTTTCAGGCGGGAGGCAATCAGGGGGAGGATAGCGCCGGCGGAGGTGGCCCAGAGGACAATGCCCACGATAGCCACGGCCACGGTCAGGCCAAGCCGCGGGTTTGGCTCCCAGGTGATGGCGCGCGCATACGCGGCCACACACATCCCCGCGCCCAACAGCAAACCCACGCGCGCTTCGCGCCACCAGACGGAGAATAAATCACGCCATTCGACGTCCCCCGTGGCCAGGGCGCGAATGACGGTGGCGGTCGTTTGTGAGCCGGCGTTGCCGCCCGTGCCGATGATCAGGGGGATGAAGATGGCCAGGGAGGCCATGACTTCCAGTTCCCACTGGAACACGCGCATGACGGAGCCGGTGAGGGTGGCGGTGACGAAGAGAAGGAGCAGCCAGCCGATGCGTTTGCGCGTCATGGTGACGATGCCGGTGTCCAGGTAGGAGCGTTTTAAGGGTAGCGCGCCGCCCAGTCGTTGAATGTCTTCGGTGGCCTCTTCTTCGAGAACGTCCATGATGTCGTCGTAGGTGACGACGCCGAGGAGCCTGCTTTGGCTGTCTACGACGGGGAGGGCGAGGAGGTCGTAGCGGACCATGAGGCGGGCGACTTCTTCTTGATCAATGCCGGCACGAACCGACACCACATCCGGGTTCATAATATCCTGAATTAACGTCCCCGGATCGGCAATCAGAAAACGGCGCAGGTCCAGCACGCCCGCCAGGCGCGCCTGCGCGTCCACCACAAACAGGTAGTAAATGGCCTCCGCGTTTGGTCGCCACGTTCGCAGCGCTTCCAGTGCATCCGCCACCGTCATGCGGCGACGCAGCGCCAGGAAACTGGACGTCATGATGCCGCCCGCGCTTTCGTCGGGGTGGATCAACAGCGGACGCAGTTCATCTTCATCTTCCAGGTCGGAGAGGAGAGCTTCGGCACGCTCCGGTTGGATGTCACCGAGGAGGTCGGCGGCCTCGTCCGGCTCCATCTCATCCATAATGCGCACCAACTGGGGGTTGGGCAGCGTGGCAATCAGTTCCGCGACATCTTCATCGTCCAATTCTTCCAGGATGTCGGCGGACTCCGATGCCGGCAAACTGCCCAGCAGCGCTATCTGTTCTTCCTGATCCAGCGCGTCAAAAACCGCCGCCATATCCGCCGGACGCAGCGCCGCGAAAATCTCCACGGCACGCGGCATATCGCCGCGGTCCAGGGACACCTGCAATTCTTCCAGGATCAATTCAAATGTGTCAAACGCTTGAGGACTCATGACATACCTCCGTGGTTGCGCTGTCGCCATTGACGACGCCCTGGAGGTATGGGAACCTGCCAGGGCTTAGGGTATTGAGTTGGCAGGGTAGTCGGGCAGGGGCATATCGCCCGTACTACTGTTGGCTTCGCTTTCGTTACTCATGTGACCGTTTGTGTATTGCGGGAAACGCCCGCAAACAGGTAAGAAATGAACGTGAAAAGGCGCGACGGAGCGCCGCATAACTATAAGGTCGTGCGCGGGGAATGTCAATAGATGGCGTTACCACGAAATTCGACGCTGTCGCCGGAGATTGTTATAATGCCTCGCTTGTCTACATGCGGCACGATGGCGACCCACAAGGGCGCATCCGTCAATAGCGGCTTCGCTCGGGAATTGACGAATGCGCTGAAAGGGTTCTTGCTTGTGGGATAGTCCAAAGTTGATTTTGCGCGAACCCAAAGCCCCATGCGCGTCCGCCTATTCTCTACTAGCGAGGTTGTTACACGATGGATTTGAGTCCTTTTGCTCCCTACTTGAGCCTGATTGAAATTGTTTTGGCTGTCGTTTTGATTGTCCTGGTCGTCCTGCAAAACAAGGGAACTGACCTGGGCGGGTTTCTCGGTGGGGATTCCGGAGGCGGTAGTGGGCCTTTCCGCACGCGCCGGGGCATGGAAGCCACGCTGCATACGGTGACCATTTATTTCAGCATTGCCTTCTTTATCATCACGGTATTGACTTTTATCGCTGTTGGGCAAAGCTGATCCCCCTTTGCGTGGCCGCACGCGGCGAGTGA
This sequence comes from Ardenticatenales bacterium, assembly GCA_020634515.1. Taxonomy (NCBI): domain Bacteria; kingdom Bacillati; phylum Chloroflexota; class Ardenticatenia; order Ardenticatenales; species Ardenticatenales bacterium. The sequence goes on from JACKBL010000006.1 coordinate 228,135, forward strand.
CACAGGTGGTTGGTCCCTGGTTGGCCTTTTCCCCCGCGCCGGCGTGCGCCGCGCCCGATAATGATGAAACCTGATATTCGGCTGCAAGGGCTGCTGGCGCTGGTTTGCCTGGGCCTGATTCTGTCTCTCCTGACGGTGCAGGCGCAATCGGCGAATTTGTGTACGGTGCAAGTGCCGGCATCTGGCGGCAGCCTGGTTGAAGGGGTTGTGGGACGCCCGCAATATATCAATCCCCTGCTGGCGGACGCCAACCAGGTAGACCGCGACCTCGTCAACCTTGTCTTTGACGGCCTCACGCGCTACGATGATCAGGGGCAGTTAGTGCCGGCATTAGCCCGCGGCTGGCAGGTTAGCGAAGACAATCTCACCGTCACCTTCACCCTGCGCGACGACGTCACCTGGCAGGATGGGCAGCCCTTCACCAGCGCCGACGTCGCCTTCACCTACGGCCTGATGCAGGATGATGCCTACACCGCCGTGCCCGGCCTGGCGCGCCTTTGGCAAGCCGTCACCATCACCCCACTAGACGCGCACACCATCTCCTTTACCCTGCCCACGCCCTATTCCCCCTTCCTGGAAGCCACCACGCGCGGCATCTTGCCCGCCCATCTATTGCCCGGCATCACCGCCGCTACCCTGCCCGCCGCCGCCTTTAACCAGGCCCCCGTGGGCACAGGGCCTTTCATCGTCGAGAGTGGCGATTGGACCCGTAGCGGGCGGCTGCGCCTGCGCCCCAACCCTGCTTATTGGCGCGGCGGCGTGCAGTTGGACGCCATCGAATATCGCTTCTTCCCGGACGTGGCCGCCGCCGTGACTGCTTACCAGGATGGCGCGATCTATGCCATCAACCGCATACCCGCCGCCGACCTGCCGCGCATGGCCGCTTTGCCGGGTATGCGCCTCTTTTCCGCGCCCGAATCCCGCTACACCCAACTCATCTTCAACTTGACCGCCAGTGGCCTGGCTGCCGTGCGTGACAAAGCGGTGCGGCAGGCGCTGGCATATGGCCTGGATCGTCCGCAACTGGTAGATGCCGCCGTTAATGGGCAGGGTGTTGTCTTTGAAGGTCCCTATTTGCCCAATTCCTGGACTTACAATGCGGATGCGCTGACCGTTTACGCGACCAATCCCCTGTCGGCGACCACGTTGTTGGCCGGGGCGGGCTGGACCCTCGTCAATGATTCCGTGCGCCAAAAGGAAGACGTTTCGCTTTCATTGCGCCTGTTGTTCCCCGATACGGACAGCGACGCGGCCCTGGCGGCGGGCATTGCCGCGCAATGGGCGGCTATTGGCGTGGAAACGGTGCCGCGACCTGTGGCGCTGGTGGACCTGCCCGCCGCGCTCCTGGAGCGGGCCTATGATGTGGCCCTGGTGGAGATTACGCCGCTGGGCGACCCCGATCTGTACGATTTTTGGAGTCAGGAGGCGGTGATCCGCGGGCGGAATTATGGCGGCTGGAATAATCGGCGCGCCAGTGAGGCGTTGGAGGAAGCGCGGCAGTTGTGGCCGCAGGCGGAGCGACGCACCCGTTACAATCGCTTCTTGTTCTTTTTTGATAATGATTTGCCGGCATTCACCCTCTACCAACACGTCTTCACCTATGGACTGAGCCAGGCCGTCAACCAGCAAGGCGGCAGCGGCCTCGCCGACATCGGCCTCATTCACCAACCCCGCGACCGGTATCGCACACTCCCTGACTGGTTCCTGGTCTACCGGGACGTGCTGGTAGCCTGCCCGGAAACTGCTACCCCCTCCCCTCCCTGACCCCCTTTCCCAGGATTGTAAGCATCTCTTAATGCCCCGGCTGCCTGCGGTCATCCGTGGTTCATTTTCTATGGTATAATGTTTGATTGTCTGGGCATTCCGGCAACAGCGGAGACGAGTTGGAAACTTGGCGTACAAGCTGTCGTCGCGGATGGCATGCACGGATTTGTGTGCGTTTTTTGAAAGTGTGGGCGAGTTAAAAGCTCGTCTTACCGAGGTGTTTTTGAAGGAGAATCATCATGATCAACGGTTGGGAATGGATTATCATTTTGGCCGTGGTTTTACTTGTTTTTGGCGTAGGCCGCGTGAGTAAACTCGGCGAGGAATTGGGCAAAGGTATCAAGGCGTTCCGTCAGGGGCTGCGCGAAGGCCAGGACGAAGAGGACGACAGCGACGACCAGGCCAAATAGAACTATCTGGCGGTATTCGCCGGAAAAGGTAATCTGAAATGTATCATGGACGTGACTAGTCAGTCGACAGTCCAAGAGACCTTCCCGGAAGCTCAATTTCAGACCCAAAGCGTCTCATTGTTCAAGTCATTTAGCATTAAAACAGCTTCCGGGAAGATGGTGGTGAATAGTTACTCATGGACAGCTTCTTTGGCGTTGGCCTGCCGGAACTGCTCGTAATTTTGCTCCTGGCGGGTGTGGTGATGGGACCGCAGCAAATTCGGCGCGTGGCGCGTATGTTGGGCTATTGGACAGCCCAATTGCAGCGTTACTATCGGGATTTTGTGCAGCAACTAAATGATGAGATTGATACAATGGAAGCGCAGGAAGTGAAAGAGGCGTTTAAGGAGGTGCAGAAATTTGGGCAGCAGATGAACTCGCTGCGCCAGGATTTCCGCAATGCGCCTTCCACCTTGATGCGGGAAGGGGATAAGGTGCTGCGTCAACCCTTGACGCCCGACCGGTCCCCCACCGCCGCACCGCGCCCCGCTCCCTCGTCAGCAGGCACTGCCGCCGATGCCGGCAACGGCGAGAACGTGATTCAGCCGCCCCGGGTGGTGGAGATAGACGACGACCCCGCTGTATAACATTACGCCCAACCGAGAACGCCTCTATGGACAATGCCGCCGAAGACTCCCGCCAACTGCAAATGACCCTGCTTGGGCATCTAAATGAGCTGCGCAAACGACTGGTGTGGGTGGGCGCGGCGTTGCTGGTGGGCACGATTCTCAGCATCATTTTCGCCGAGAAAATGCTGCAATTCCTCACGCGGCCATATGGGGACCAACTCCAGACGATCCGCCCCACGGAAGGAATCGAGACTTATTTCAAAATTGCCTTGCTCTCCGGGGCGATTCTGTCCATGCCCATCATCCTGCTGCAAGTGTGGAAGTTCATTGAGCCGGGCCTGCTCCCGCGCGAAAAGCGATATGTTTATGTCTTCCTCCCCAGCGCCATGCTGCTCTTTCTCCTGGGGGTGTCCTTTGCCTGGTTCGTGCTGCTGCCCGCCGCGATCACCTTCCTCGGCGGCTTCTTGAATACCGTGTTTACGACGGAGTGGACGAGTCAGGAATACATCGGCTTTATCACCACATTCTTGTTTTGGATAGGGGTGAGCTTTGAAATGCCGGTGATTGTCTATTTCATTGCCCGTGTGGGCGTGGTCAGCGCGGCGACGTTGCGCGAGCAGTGGCGCACGGCGATTGTGGTGATTGCCGTGGTGGCGGCGGCGGTGACGCCCACGGTGGACCCGGTGACGATGCTGCTGACGATGGCTCCGCTGCTGGTGCTATATGTACTCAGCCTGGGGCTGGCGCGCATTGGGCAGCGGCAGTTTGAGCGATCCATGGCGCTGGAAAGCGAAACGGGCGGTACGAAGTAAGGCTGCCTGTCAATGATTGGCGGGGACGACGGCGACGGCTTCGTCGCCGCGGAGGGCCAGGCAATTGACGCCTTGTACGACCCCGGTTTTTGCCGGCACTTCTCCCCCATCAAACCGCACCATTTTCCCCAGGCGAGAAATGACAAACACATCCGCGGACTCGCCCCGCGCGGCGACTCCCGCCGCGCAAATCCCGCGCAGATCGTCTGTTTTGATCAGCACTTTGCCCGCCGCGCCGGGCGCCTTGTGCGCGCGGAAGCCGGCCATCAGGCGGATTGTCCCCTTCCCGTCCGCTGACAGCAAAAAAACGCCATCATCCTCCGTCGTCGCCACCATCCCGATGACGCGATCATCCGGGGCGATACGCATGCCCAGGCAGCCGCGCGCGGGGATCTGTTGCTCGTTGAAGCGAATTCCCAGCCCCTGGCGCGTGGCGATTAGCACCTCCCCGCCACCGGGCGTCCAGCAGGCGTGCGTGAGATACCCCCCTTCCTTGATGTTGTGAAAAGTCGTGCCCGGAATGAGTGTGCGCCCCAGGTAGTGATAATGAATGCGGCGCACCCAGCCGCGTTCGCTGGCCAGGCAGTAGTAGCCATCGCCGGCTTCGGGCAGGGCGGCGACAAGGGTCTCGCCGGCGCGCAGCCCCAGGGTTTTGACAATGGACTGCCCACGCGCGCGCACTTCGGTGAGAGAAATGCCGGCAACGGCCACCCGAAAAACCCGCCCCTGATTGGTGAACAGCAGCAGCGTGTCCGCCTCATCCGCCACGGCCAGAATAGCCGGTGGGTCATCCTCGCTCGCCTGCAGGTCGAATATGCCCATGCCGCCGCGCCGCTGCCGCCGGTACAAGTGGCGCGGCGTTCGCTTGCCCGTCCCCGCCGCGGAGAGCGTGATCACGTTCAGCGTCGTTGGCGGTTCGGCCGGTTCGTCTCCCTCTTCCGCTGCCTCGGCGCGGCGCGGCTGGGGGGGCTGTGCCACGGGGAGCGTGCGCGCCTGCAAAGCCAGCAGTTCTTGCTCTAACGCTTCAATGTAGGCCACGACGGCAGCGGGTAGGTGACTCAGATTGGGTCGTTCAATATCGTGCATAGTTTCGCTATTCCCCATTGCTCAGTAATCGTGTGAAAATAGCTTCACACTTTGCCACTTCTTGGGGTTCGTGCAAGATGAACGTTGGCCTATCCGACAAGCACGAACCCTTCCCGCGCATCCGTTATTTCCCGTCTGAAACATGGATGCGCCCTTATCGCGTTAGCGCCAGCACGGCTTCAATGGAAGCGGCCACGCTGATTTTGCCGGCAAGAATCGCGCGGCGATACTCTCTCTCCCAGGCATAGGTCAGCGGCATGGCCAGCTCCAACTCGCGCAGCATCAGTCGGGCGACGGGGCCGGCCTCGTCCAGAAAGCCGGTGCTGCTGAAGCCGTCAATGGCCGCCTGTACGTCATATGGCAGCCGCACGATCTCGACGTGCCAGTGATTGCCTTGCCAGCACAACTGACCGTATCCCAGGCGCGGGTCGTTGTCGAAGGGCATGCCCACCGACCCGGTGTTGAGGATGATGGTCTGGTCTACCTGACGTATGAAGGCGCGATGGGTGTGGGCGGTGGCGAATAATGCCGGCATTGGCCCAATTTTATCGCGCAGTACCGCATCCGCCATGTCGGAAAAGAGCGATTCGCGGTTGCTGCGGGTGGAGGCGTGTGTCAAGCGTACTTCCGCGCCGCCAGGGTCGGCGAAGCTGATCAAGTTAGGCATCTGGCGCAGAACGCGCATGTCGCCGTGGAGCTTCTGGTAGGTCCAGTAGGAGTTGCGCCGTATTTCGAATTCAGGGCCGCTGCTGGGCAGCCGGGGATTCGTATTGCTGATGACGTAATCTTCGTGGTTGCCGCGAATGAGTTGCCATCCCTCGGTTTGCCGTCGTTCTTCCATCAGGGCCAGGCATTCCGCGGGCCAGGGGCCGCGGTTGACGATGTCGCCGTTGACGAAGACGCCATCGGGTCGCCATTGGTCAATGTGTTCGAGCGCGGTGTAGAGTGCCGGCAAATTGCCGTGAATGTCGGAGATAATCGCCAGCTTCATAAGGCGAGGATGGTACAGGCGCGCCGCGAAATCGTCAACTCCGCTTTTCTCCGCTAGACTACGGGAAACAGAGGGCGCGGACAACATTGGAAATCCCGCCTCCCTACAAAAAGGACGAGCAATGCCGAAAATCACGTTTATTGGTGCCGGCAGCACGGTGTTTGCCAAGAACCTGCTGGGCGATATTCTCAGCTTCCCCGAACTGGCGGGGGCCACCATTGCCTTGCACGACATTGACGCGGAACGATTAGAGACGACGGCGTTGGTGGCGCGGAAGCTGGCGCATACGCTGGGGGTGTCTCCCACGGTGGAGGTGACGACGGATCGGCGGCAGGCGCTGGCGGGCGCGGACTACGTGCTGTGCATGATCCAGGTGGCGGGCTACAAGCCGGGGACGGTGATTGATTTCGAGATTCCGCAAAAGTATGGCCTGCGGCAGACCATTGCGGATACGTTGGGCATTGGCGGCATCATGCGCGGCCTGCGCACGATGCCCGTGTTGCTGGACATTTGCGCTGACATGGAGGCGCTCTGCCCGGATGCCTGGTTCCTGAATTACGTCAATCCCATGGCCATGAACTGCTGGGCGATCAGCCGCGCCAGCCGCGTCAAGACGGTGGGGTTGTGCCACAGCGTGCAGGGGACGGCGGGGCAGTTGGCGTATGACTTGGGGATTCCGGCGGCGGAGGTGAATTATTTGTGTGCCGGCATTAACCACATGGCCTTCTACCTCAAATTCGAGCGCAACGGCCAGGATTTGTATCCCGACTTGTTTCGCATAGCGAAAGACGACAGGACACCTCCATCCAACAAAGTCCGCTACGACGTCCTCAACCGGCTGGGCTACTTCGTCACCGAATCCAGCGAACATTTCAGCGAATACGTGCCCTGGTTCATCAAGCGGGACCGCCCCGACCTGGTCGAGCGGTACAACATCCCCCTGAACGAGTACATCACCCGTTGCGAGCTACAAATAGCGGGGTGGGAGGGGCTACGCGCCTATCTGGAGACGGCGGAGACGCTGCCCGTGCAGCAGAGTGGCGAATACGGCGCACTGATCATCCACAGCCTGGAAACGGGCCAGCCGCGCGTGGTCTATGGCAATGTGGCAAACGAGGGGCTGATTGACAACTTACCCGCCGGCTGCTGCGTGGAAGTGCCCTGCCTGGTGGACAAAAACGGCCTGCAACCAACGCGCATTGGCGCCCTCCCGCCCCAACTCGCCGCCCTGATGCAGACGAACATCAACGTACAGGCCCTCACCGTGGAAGCCGCCCTCACGCGCCGGCGCGCGCACATCTACCACGCCGCCATGCTCGACCCCCACACCGCCGCCGAACTCGACCTGGACCAAATCTGGGCGCTCGTAGACGACCTCATCGCCGCGCACGAAGACTGGCTACCCCGCTACCAATAGAGACTAGGGTCCCGAGGCCCGGCAGGGGACCTTCGTTTCTTGCGCGTTGACCTCACAAGCAAAAGCCATATACTTGGGCAAATGTGTTTTCGGATGATTGTTGAGTATATCGGATTCCGTTTGCAGAATTTGTAGGACCAATTGTGATGGAACGTAACAAATGGACGACCGTGAGCGCGTTGGTGGGGGCGGCGGCGGTGGGGGCGGGCAGCGTCTACTACTGGCTGCTGCAACGTCCCCTGCCGCAGACGGATGGCATTCTGCGCGTGCCGGGGGTGTCGGAGCAGGTGGCGATTTACCGCGATCCGTGGGGCGTGCCGCACATTTACGCGCAAACGATGCCGGATTTGCTATTTGCGCAGGGGTTTGTGCATGCGCAGGACCGGCTGTGGCAGATGGAGTTCTGGCGGCGGCTGGTAGCCGGGCGACTGTCGGAGGTGGTCGGGGAGCGTACGGTTCCGGTGGACCGTTGGGTGCGCACACTGGGGATGCGGCAGGTGGCGGAGCAGGAGGCGGCGCAGGCGGATGGGGCGTTGCGCGAGCAGTTGGAGGCGTATGTTGCCGGCATTAACGCCGCCATTGCTCAGGGAAAACTCCCCGTCGAATTCTCGCTGCTACGTTACGACCCGGAGCCGTGGCAGTTGGCGGACCTGTTCGCCTGGGGCAAGATGATGGCCTGGCACCTATCCGTGAACTGGCAGACGGAGATCATCCGGGCGCAGTTGATTGACCTGCTGGGACCGGAACTCGCGGCGGAGTTGGAGGTGGCATACGATGGGCCGTTGGTGGTTCCACCGGGTGTGGATTATGCCGGCATTGGCGCCACCGCCCTATCAAAAGCCGCCGACGCCGCCGAATGGGTGGGCCCGCCGCCGGAAGCCGGCCTGGGCAGCAACAACTGGGTCGTCGGCGGTCGCCGCACCACCACCGGCGCGCCTCTACTCGCCAGCGACATGCACCTGAGCATGTCCATGCCCTGCATCTGGTACGAGAATCACCTGGTTTGCCAGCCGGAAGGATTTAACGTGATGGGGGTGTCGTTTGCCGGCATTCCCTACGTCATGGTCGGGCACAACAACCACATCGCCTGGGCCTTCACCAACGGCTTCCCCGACGTGCAGGACCTGTACATCGAACGACTGCGCCACGAAGAAGGGCGCGTCCTCTACGAATACCAGGGCGAGTGGCTGCCCGCCGAGGTGCGCCGCGAGGTCATCGAAGTCAAAGGGGCGGAACCCGTTATCGAAGAAGTCATCGTCACCCACCACGGCCCCATCATCAACAGCCTCGTGAGTTATCCGGCGGGGGAACCGCTGGGGGAAGCGCCGTTGGCTTTGCGCTGGACGGCGCACGAAACGGACGAACAGTTCCGCGCCGTCTATCTCATGAATCGGGCGCGCAACTGCCGCGAATTCCACGAGGCCACCCGCGACTGGTCTGTGCCCGTGCAGAATATGGTGTCCGCGGACCGTGCCGGCAACATCGCCTACAGCTTCCCCGGTCGCCTCCCCATCCGCGCCAAAGGGGACGGGCGCGTGCCCGTGCCCGGTTGGACCGGCGAATACGAGTGGACGGGCTACGTGCCGTTTGCGGAAGTGCCCCACTACGTCAATCCGTCCCAGGGTTATATCGTCACGGCGAACAATCGCGTGGTGGATGACGCCTATCCTTATCCATTGGGATACGATTTTTCCGTCAAGGACCGCGCGGAACGCATTCACGAGATGATTCGGGCGCGGGAGCGGGTGGACGTGGCCGCCATGCAGGAGATGCAATACGACGTGCTTTCCCTGACGGCGCGGGCGTTGCGCCCATTTTGGGCGGAACTGACGACGGATGACGCGGAACTGACGCAGGTGATCGGGCTGATGCGGGGGTGGGATGGGCGGCTGAAGGCGGACAGCGCGGCGGCGGCGGTGTACCAGGTGTTCATGCGGCGGCTGCTACGGCTGGTATTGGCGGAGCGTTTGGGGGAGTTGATGGCGTATTATGCCGGCCAAGGCCCCACCCCCCTCCTCGCCGAAACCAACCAGTTTGGCGCGCGTAGTTGGGAGTGGCTGCTACGCATTCTGCATCAACCCGACTCGCACTGGTTTGCCCCGGAGCAGGGGCGCGCGCGGGATGACCTCATGCGGCAGGCGCTGCGGCAGGCGGTAGATTTCCTCACGAAAGAGTTGGGTGCGGACAAGTCGGAATGGGCCTGGGGGCGGCTGCACCAACTTACCTTTCCCCATCCCCTGGGCAACGTGCGCCCCCTGGACAAGCTCTTCAACCGCGGTCCGTTCCCCATCGGTGGCGACAGCACCACCGTTTGCGCCACGGGCGCGCACTTCTACGACCTGGCGACTGCCAGCCTCATCGGCCCGCCATACCGCATGATTGCCGACCTCAGCGACTGGCGCAACTGCGTCAGTATGCTCGCACCCGGCCAGTCAGGGCAGCCGGGAAGCAAGCATTACGATGACCAGGTGGAGGCCTTTTTCAACCGGGGGTATCACCCGATGCTGTTTTATCGCCAGGAGGTGGAGGAGCAGGCGCAAACGGTGCTGTGGCTCCAGCCCTAGCGCGCCGCGAATGACGGTTATGCCATTTTTGTGAGCCAGATGGGGCCGAACATCTCTTGCTGTTCGGCGACCAGCTCTCGCCGTTTGATTAGCTCCAGCACGGCCAGGAGCGTGATGCACACTTCCACTTTGGTGACTTCCGGGGAGAGCAGTTCGTGGAAGCCCATGCGCCCGACCTGCACGGTGCGGCGCAGCAAGTCAATTTGCCCCTCAATGGTGATGCGCCGCCGGGCAACCAGCCCCACGCTCTCCTCCGATTTTTCCACCCGCGCCAATACGTCTTGCAGCGCCCGCCGCAAGCTTTCCGGGGTGATGCCGCTCAAATCCAGTTTGCTCTCGATTTTTGGCGGTGGCGCCACGCGCAGGTAGGTGCGCAAGCCTTGTTCCTCGCGCCGGTGCAGCCATTCGGCCAGTTGCTTGAACTGCCGATAGGCGCGTAACTGTCGCGCCAGGGTTTCCGCGGGGTCTTCTTCTTCTTCATCTTCCAGGCCCAAAGCGGGATTTTGTGGCAGCAGGGCGCGGCTCTTGATCAGGACCAGGCGCGCGCCAATGACGATGAAATCTATCAGGTATTCGACGCGCTTGTTTTGCTTGAGTTGCTCGACCTGTTCCAGGTACTGCCGGGTGACCTGGGCCAGGGAAATGGCCGTGATGTCCAGTTCGTTACGCTCAATCAGGTGTAGCAGCAGGTCGAAGGGGCCGGCGAATGCCGGCAATTCAATCACATAATTCGGCATAGCAACATAAAACCTTCCCGGAAGCTCGGAGCTTCCGGGAAGGTGGTGGGAAATCACGAAATCGCCTGGCTGATCAGCGCGTAGGCGGCCAATGACACCAGGAACAGGCCGATGAGCGCCAGCGTGATCAAAATCAGGCGGCGTTCCTCGGCGCGGCGGGCCGCATGTTGCCGCCGCATCTCCGCCAGCCGCTCCCGCTCCGCGGCCATCATGCCCGCCATTCGTTCCTCGCTGGCCTGGACCTCCATCTCGCTCAACTGCCGCGCCTGGTCCATCTGCCGCCGCAGCCGGTCCGAGGTGTAATCAGGGTGGTAGCGGCTGATAATCTCATCGTCTTTTTGAAAGTGATTTTCCCGTTCCATCACGTATTCCTCGGAAGAATGAAGTGGTGAGTGGCAAGTGGCGAGTGGTGAGTGTGGGGCTGTGTCGATGCCGGCATTCGTCAAGTCAGGCGGAAAGGAGAGGGGTTATCCGTTCGGCTTCATTATACAATAAACAAAGCCGTTCATTTGCACCAGATGTTGCGTTTTGTACCGCTGCCCGATAACGTCCAGCACGGGCGGGGGATAGAACTGAGCGCGGAGGACGACGGTATCGAACTGCTGCTGATCCAACATGTCCAGCATTTCGGTCAAATTCGTGTAGCCGTTGTTGTAGAGGTTGAGGAGTTGGGTGGGGTTGGTGATCACGTCGCGGCCCAGGTAGAGGTTGAAGCCGGCTTCTTCGGAGAAGGCGGGGGTGTTTCCCTGGGCGATGAGGTTGGCGATTTGAATGCCGGCATCCTTATCCGCGCGCGTCGGTGGGCGTCCAATTAGCGTGTAGCCCATGGCATCCACATAAGGAATCGCTTCCGCGGGGCGGGGGGCGGAGCAGGACGTTTGCGGCGGGGCGATGGTGTCCGTCGGCTTGCCCAGCGCCGCCACCAAACTGCGCTGCCAGGGCGTGCCGGTGGGCGTGTGGAACATGCGCGCCGCTTGCGCGAGAAAGAGCAGGGGCACGAGGGTGAGGGCGGCGGTTTGCCAGGCCCAACCGGGGCGGCGTTGGCTCCAGTCGAGGATGTGGGAGAAGAAAATGCCGGCACAAATACAACTGGCCGCTATTGCCGTGGCAAAATAAGACGGCCCCGCGCCCCATTTCCCCGCCGTGACGCTGTTGACGACGGCCAGCACAAACCAGATGCTAAAAACGGAAAGCCGCGCGAAGTAAAGCTGGTACATGGCCAGCAGCGCCGCCGCCACCGTGATGATCGGGTGCAGCGAAAACCATTGGCGATACAGCCCTTGCGCCTGGCCGGGGACGAAGGGGTTGATGTTGGCCGTGATGGTGTTCAACAGCCAGTTGCCATCCGTGGCGGCGTTGATGCCCAGGAAGATCAAGCCCGTGACCAGCCCAAAAGGCACGGCCCAGACGATGGCGCGTCGCGGCTGGCGCAAAAAGAGGAAAATGAAGGCGGCGGCGACGGTCACATACGCCAACTGTTTCGTGTAGCCGGCAAGAAGAAGCAAAATCATCACCAGTAGCAACCCACGATTGTGCCGCGTCCCGTCGCCTTCTTCGCGCTCAATAACGACGGCCAGGGTGACGATGGCGGCGGTCTCGAACATGACCATGAAGAGGTGCTGCCGGAACAGCGGCCCCACCTGGTAGATGTAGTTGGAGGCCAGGAAAGCGAGGCCGCTGAGGATGGAGAGCCACCGGCGTTTGCCGGCACGCTGCACGGCATAGGCAATCAACCCGGCAGTGATAAGTGTGCCCAAATAGGAAACGAGCCGCCCGGTCCAATACTGGGGACCAAACAGCCAGACGAGGGGGACAATCACCAGATGGTAAACGGGCGGGTAGTTGGACGAGTAGAAGGGGTAGTGGTCAATGTCCCGGTACGGCCATTCCCCCTGGCTGAACAGCAGCGTATCCACCAGTTCATACCCTTCCCCCTGATCATAATCGAAAGGGAAGCGAAAGAGGGCAAAGGCGTACTGGTTGTAGATGAAAAAGTAGCCGAGGTAGACGAGGAGCGCCAGGCCAATGAGGAGCCAGGGGGCGTATTGGAGCAGGCGGGGGGGGCGTGTGGTTTTTGCCGGCATCAAATAGCCATCATCACTCATGCGGGACGATCTCCCAGGGGAATCAGCGTGAGGCCGACGAGGAACAGGAAGCCGCAGGCGATAAGAATAAGGCGCTGCGTAGGACCAACGCCGCTATAGCTGGCGGCTCCCAACCAGTCGCGCGCGAATGGCAGCAGCGCCCCGCCCGCGCCCGCCAGCGCGAATCCAATGCCTAGCTGCCGCTTGGTGATGCCGGTGGAGCGTTCCTGATGGTTCATGACATTGGCTCCGGTGCGGGAAGGTAGGTGCGGAGTAGGATTGTGCCGGCATTTCCGTCTGCTTCCACGACAAAGGGTCCCATAGCCGCCGGAAGAAGCACGAACTGCACCGCCGGCAGCGGCACACGCACGCCGCCGCCCGTCAGCGCCGCCGCGCCGCCGATACAACCCCAGATTTCCAGGGTCTCACCATTGGCTGCGCCTTCGTAACGCGCTCCCGGATCCATCTCCACCCGTTCCGTGATAAAGTATGGGTTCTGGCACAGGGTCATGGCGCGCGCGCCATCCGTCTGCCAGGCGGGGCACGGCTGCGCCAGCCCCGGTTCTATGCGCCGAAAGTCGATCACCTCCAGCGCCTTGTCCACGTGCAGCGGGCGGGGCTGCCCGTCCGCGCCCAGACGATTCCAATCAAACACGCGGTAGGTGGTGTCTGAGTTTTGCTGAATTTCGGCGATGATCACGCCGCCGAGGATGGCGTGCAACGTGCCGGCGGGTACACAAACCACGTCTCCCGCGCGCACGGGCAGGCGATGCAGGTGCGGCTCTAGCTGGCCCGCCGCTAATGCCTGGCGAAACTGTTCCCGTGTGGTTCCCGCGCTGACGCCGAGGATAATGCCGGCATCCGCATCCGCGCGCAGCACCACCCACATTTCCGTTTTGCCCAACTCATTGCCCTCGTGGGTCAGGGCGTAGGCGTCGGTGGGGTGGACTTGCACGGAGAGGGGCGTGGCGGCGTCCAGCAATTTGATCAGCAAGGGAAACTTGCCACGTTCGTGCGCCCAGGCTGCACGTCGTCCCACGAGGTCCAGCCCCCACATCTCTTGCAGCGTGGTTAATGGCAGGCCGCTTCGGGGACCGTTGGCTACGGCGGTGATGCCGTTGGGATGCCCGGATATGTCCCAACTTTCGGCGATGATGCCGGGGGGCAAGGAACGGCCCAGTTTGTCCGCCAGACCGCGCCCGCCCCAGATATAGGATTTGAGGACGGGGATGAAGGTGAGGGGGTAGAAGCGGGGCATGAGAATGACCGGTGGGTGAATGGGTGAATGGTTAGGTGGCTGATGGGGTTGCCGGCATTTCGGGTTCGTCCAGGATAAGGTAGAGGACAGCCAGGGGGGGCAGGGTCATGCGGATGACGTGGGGTTGGCCGGCCCAGGGACCGGGTTCGGCCAGGAGGGGGCCGGTGGATACGCCGCTGCCGCCGTATTCGATGGCGTCGGTGTTCAGGATGGCACGGTATGTGCCGGCATCTGGCGCGCCAATCGGGTAGTTCTGACGGGGCACGGGCGTGTAGTTGCAGATCACGATGATGGTTTGGCCGCTGTCCGGGTCGTGGCGGAGGAAGGAGATGACGCTGTTGCGGGCGTCGTGGATGTCCAGCCAGGTGAAGCCATTCCAGGAGTAGTCGTCGGCGTAAAGTGCCGGCATTTCCCGATACAACCCATTCAACCGCCGCACCAGTCGCTGCACGCCCCCATGCTTCTCATACCCATCCAACAAATGCCAGTCGAGACTGCGCTCCTCTGACCACTCCTGCCACTGCCCAAACTCGCTCCCCATAAACAGCATCTTCTTGCCCGGATGCGCATACTGGTACGCATACAGCGCGCGCAAATTAGCGAACTTCTGCCACAAATCGCCCGGCATCTTGTCCAGCATACTCTTCTTCAAATGCACCACTTCGTCATGCGAAAACGGCAGCACAAACCGCTCGCTAAACGCATAAAGCAGTGAAAACGTCAACGTACCCTGGTGGTAGGAGCGGTAAACGGGATCATTCCCCATGTAGCGTAGTGTATCGTGCATCCACCCCATATTCCACTTGAAATCAAAGCCGAGGCCACCCTCCTCCACGGGCGCGGTCACGCCGGGCCAGGCGGTTGACTCTTCGGCAATGGTCAACACGTGGGGGAACTGCTCATGAACGCGCTCATTGAACAGGCGCAGGAAAGTGATGGCCCCCAGGTTTTCCCGCCCGCCATAGCGGTTAGGTATCCACTGCCCTGGCTCCCGCGAGAAGTCCAGATAAAGCATCGAGGCCACGGCATCCACGCGCAGGCCATCGATATGATACTTATCCAGCCAAAAAAGGGCATTGCTCACCAAAAACTGGCGCACTTCGTTGCGGTCATAGTTGAAAATCAGGGTTCCCCAGTCGGGGTGTGCGCCTTGTCGTGGATCGGCATGTTCATAGAGATGCGTGCCATCAAAAAAGGCCAAACCGTGCATATCTCTAGGGAAATGGGCGGGAACCCAATCCAGAATAACGCCGATGCCCGCTTGATGACAGGCGTCCACAAAAGCCATGAAGTCGTCCGGTGTGCCAAAGCGGCTGGTAGGCGCGAAGTAGCCGATTACCTGGTACCCCCAGGAACCGTCGAAGGGGTGTTCAGAGACGGGCAGCAGTTCGATGTGGGTGTATCCCATTTCTTGCAGGTAGGGGATGAGGGCATCCGCCAGTTCCGCGTAAGAAAGCCACTCCCATTTATCGTCCACCAACTTGCGCCGCCAGCTTCCCAGGTGTACCTCGTAAACGCTGATAGGGGCGCGCGGGTCGTTGGTTTGGGCGCGCTGTTCCATCCATGCGGCGTCTTGCCAGGCGTATTTGTCGATGTCCCAGACAATGGAGGCGTTATTCGGGCGGATTTCGCTGTAGAAGCCGACGGGGTCGGTCTTGAGGATGGTCAACCCTTGATTATGGCTCTTTACTTCGTACTTGTAGACGATGCCTTCACCCAGGTCTGGAATGAACAACTCCCACATGCCCGTGCCGGCATGCAACATCATCGGATGGCGGCGACCGTCCCACTGGTTAAAATCACCAACCACGCTCACGCGCATGGCATTGGGCGCCCAAACGATAAAGCGAACGCCGGACACGCCATCTACCGTGCGCAAATGCGCGCCTTGTTGCTCATAAATTTTCATATGCGTGCCCTCACCCATCAGATAGGTATCATAATCGCTAAGGGTGAGTGGGAAGCGGTACGGGTCTTCCACCGTGATCACGTCACCCCGGTCGGTGAGCACGCGCAATTGGTAAGAGAACGGAGGCCGCAAAGGAACAAATACCTCGAACAGGCCCCCAGAGTGTATCTGGTTACATGGATACTCTTGTTCCGCCGCCACTAACGTTACCTGCGTGGCATACGGGAGGAAAACGCGCACGACCGCGCCCGCCTCTTCTCCATCGTCAACCGGGTGCGGGCCAAGTACATCATACGGGCGGCCATGATTCCCGTTGACGATAGATTCCATCAGGTGTACAGGAAGGATAGGTTCAGTTTCTATTACAGGTGTCATGATGCCGCCATTGTCTTCCAAGCCAATTTGCCGTCGTTGCGGATGTTCTCGTTTCAAATTGTACCACTTTGGGCGACGGATCGGAAAACAGTGGCGCGGGAATCAGCCATTCTCAATGTAGTCCGATTTTCCAAATCGGACACCCCCCTTTCGTAGTCCGATTTTCCAAATCGGACACCCCCCCGGTCCCATTTAGAAAATGGGACAAACCTTTGTCGTCCGATTTTCCAAAGGGTGTGTTTCAAATAGGTTGCTCAGGCTGCCCGCGCCGTAGGACAATTTGCCGAAATTGTCCCTTCACGGCGGAGGACAATTCAGCGAATTGTCCTACAGCAAGCGATAGTCAACTGAAATGGATTGCTCAGGCTGCCCGCGCCGTAGGACAATTCGGCGAATTGTCCTACAGCAAGCAACCGTCAATTGAATAGTTTACAGGGTGCGCCGTCCGTGCCAAACGTTGCGCAGCAGCAGGTAAGAACCGACCATGATGAGCAGAATGGGCCAGCCGAAGCTGCCCAGGCCAAATCCGCTGATGCCGATGACCAACTCGAAAAAGACGAAGCCCACGACAAACATGATCAGGCCAATGCGTATCAAGTTCTGGCCGTCGGCAACCATTTTGTCGCGGTGGTGACGGCGGCCATAAAGCAGTTGCGCCAGGCCAACGGACGTGGGCGCGACGAGCGCCCAGGCATATGACCAGCTGGCCCACAAGCCCGTTATGTTTTGCAAGAGGAGAAGGAGACCAACGGTGGTGATGATTGTGCCGGCAATTGTCAGCCCGCCCCCCGAATCATCCGATATGCCCAGGCCCAGCATAAGGATCACGCTACCTGGAATCAGGATAAAAAATGGCCAGGCGTACGCGCCGAGACGAATATCAAACAGTTCTCCCAATAGAAAGAGTATACCTAACGCGATGAGAATGCCACCGAGCAGAAGATTGCTGTTTGTTCCGCGTGTTGGGGCTTTTTCTTTATTCATATGTACCTTCCTTGAAGTGTCGATGTATCATCGAGTTTTGGTTTCCATCTGGTTCCTATACGTGTTTCTAATGATGCTGTTGCGACGGATGGTTGCCGGCATTTCCCAGAAAGCGTACCATCATAGCTGAATTTCCATCATCCTCGTCAAACGGATCGAATATGTATGAATGAATTTGCCGGCACGCCCAATCCTCTCTCGTTTGCACGCATCAGCCGACTTGTGGGGTTGTTGCTCTTCCTGATATTCCTCAGCGGCTGTCGCCTGGTGGACACCATTCTAGCCCGTGGCGACGCAACTGACGCCCCCCCACCTGTTGGTTTCTGCTCCGATACATCCGAATCCTGCCTGGACCCGGAGGCGACGCCGCTGGTTTCGCCGTCGCCGACACCATTGGTAGCTGCTGGCCCGGCCTTTCCTGGCGCGGCAGCGGCCACGGAGACGGATGCCGCCGCGCCCACCATCGTGTTCTTCCACGCCACCACGGAGATGGCCGTCCCTGGGCAAACAATCACGCTCACCTGGATTACGACCAACGCCATCACCGTCACGCTGCGGCGGATAACGCCCGCGGACGAGGGGGACACACCCTGGAATGTGCCGGCAAGCGGCACCTTCGCCATTCCCATACCTGAATCCCAGCGTGACGGTATCCGTTTCTCCTTGACGGCGTTGACGGAGGATGGCGCTTCCGTGACCGACCTGTTTGATCTTTCCGTGGTCGCTCCCTAAACCCCCAATTCAGTCAACCGCTTTGGCGGCGTCGAAGGCGGCCAGGGTGCGCTGGCGCGCCAGTTGATGGTCCACGATAGGCGCCGGATATTCGCGCCCAATGCGGCAGTGCGTGGCTTGCTGCAAGGCGGGGGGCATTTCCCAGGGGGTGTGGATGTACCGGTCGGGAACCAGGGCCAGTTCCGGCAGCCAGCGACGCACGAAGTCGCCGCGTGGGTCGAATTTCTGGCCTTGTGTGGTGGGGTTGAAAATACGGAAATAGGGGGCGGCGTCCGTTCCCGTGCCGGCACTCCACTGCCACCCCCCATTGTTTGCCGCCGGATCACCGTCCAGCAAATGCCGCATAAACCACTGCTCCCCCTTGCGCCAATCAATTAGTAAATCCTTGACCAAAAACGACGCCGTGATCATGCGGGCGCGGTTGTGCATCCACCCCGTTTCCGCCAGTTGGCGCATGGCCGCGTCCACCACCGGATAGCCCGTTTCTCCCGCACACCAGGCAGCAAAGGTGGCCGCGTCCTCGTTCCAGGCGATGTTGTCATACTGTGGGCGGAAGCTGCGCCGACGCGCGTGGGGGAAGTGGTAAAGGACGTGGGCGTAGAACTCGCGCCAGATCAACTCGGAAAGCCAGGTTTCCGCCCCTTTGCGCGCGGCGACGTCAGGAGCCTGCTCCATGGCTGCCACAGCCGTCACTACGGCCAGCCGCGGCGATAACTGGCCGAAGCGCAAATAGGGAGACAACCGCGATGTGCCCGTCGTGTCCAGGTCATGACGCCGACGGTCATAGGCGCGCAGGTCGCCGGCGACAAAGCTCGCCAGGCGGCGCCGCGCTTCCGCTTCTCCAGGGGGGAAGAGGGGATTGGTAGGCGGCGCCGGGTCGGCGGGAACAGGCAAACCGGACAAATACGGTGGCGTGGGGATGCGCATGGGCGTGGGCAGCAACCGGTCCGCGTCTGGTCCGGGCAGGCTACGCCAGGTCTTGCTGAAGGGGGTGAAAACGGTGTACGGAGCGTCGGCTTGCGTCATCACGCTGCCCGGAGGCCGCACGACGAACCCCCCGTGCAGGTGCAGAGGCAACGCCGCGCTCACGGCGGTGTCTCGCCGGCGGGCGTAAGGGGAGACGTCCGCCTGGGCGCGAATCGCGGTGGCTCCTGTTTCCGCCAATATCTGGCGCAGCACGGCCATAGGTGGCCCTTGACGCAGAATAAGACGACTGCCGCGCCGGCGCAGGTCGGCGTCAAGCTGGCGCAAACTGGCGAAGAGGTAAGTGAGTCGTTTTTCGCCGACGTAGGCGGATTGGAGCAGAGCGGGATCGAGGATGAAGAGGGGAACGACGGGCGCGCCCGCCGTCATGGCGGCGGTGAGGGCTTCGTTGTCATGCAGGCGCAGGTCCCGCCGTATCCACCAGATGGTTGTCATGCGCCGGCCTGGGCTATTTCTTGCCGCCCCCGCACATAGCGGTACAGTTTGATGCCGCCGGAGAGGATGCCGGCAATGAGGAACACCAACAGGTAGTCAATCACGGGAATGCGAACAATTTCATTCAACTGCGCCCACCCCCGCTGACTGTAGACGAGGAGAACGCCGCCGACGTAGACGGCGAGGACGGCGGCGCGGGTCAGCCGAGACCAGCCGAGTCCGTGCATCTGGGTGATAACGAAAATGCCGGCAAAACCAAACAAAAACATCGGCCAGATACCATTCCCCTGGTAGATTGCCACCAGCGTGCCATGAAATAGCACCGTCACTTCCTGCACCAACATCCACCACTTGTTGACGTGGAGACGTGTCAGGAACAGACTGCCTTGCAGCAGCAGCAGGAATGTGTAGAAAAAGCCAATCAGATGGCCGCCGGTGGTTTCCATGGGATGGTACCAGAAAGTGTACACCACCGCCCAGGCGAAAATGTAGCCATGATAACGTCGCACCAGTCGGACCACCTCGCGGGAAAGCGGTGCTTTCTTGCCAAAAAAGAGACCGCGCCGGGGATTTTCCATCAGCAGCACCAACACCAGCAGCAGGATCACGGACCCTTGCGAACTGAAGATAGACACATCTTGCGCCAGGCCATCATACCAGAGGTGGGTCTGCACAAAGTGCAGGAGGATAAAGAACGCGTTCAGGCCCAGAGCCAGCACGTTGACCGGGTGCAGACCCGCCGTGTACTTCTTCACCCGCGTCTGAGCGTAATAAATCAGTCCCCACAGGGTGATTTGGTGCAGCGCGTAGAAGCCCCAGACGGTAGCACGGCTCCAGAAGGTTGGTTCAGGCAGCTTCCAATAATACCAGGCCACGCCCTGATCGGGCAGCAGCGTCGCACGTACATTATCCAGCCACGGCCCCGCTGCCCAAATGCCGAAAGTGAAAAGCAGGCTAAACAGAATGCCGCCCCACAAGGCCCATTGGGCGGTT
Source organism: Ardenticatenales bacterium (assembly GCA_020634515.1). NCBI lineage: Bacteria > Bacillati > Chloroflexota > Ardenticatenia > Ardenticatenales > Ardenticatenales bacterium. The sequence goes on from JACKBL010000006.1 coordinate 248,278, forward strand.
GCTTTGTCGTCGAGTTGCTGCCAGCGGCGCGCGGGCCTGCGGGCCAATATGTCGCTCATAATTAATCTCCTGACGGATGAAGTTGGTGTACTGGCGGAGCAGCCTGGGGCCTGGGGGATGGCTGGCCGGTGGACCGCAAGATGGCCTGGGCCACGCGCAGGCCACCCAGGGCCGTGGCGGCAGTCGATTGGCCGGGGAAGATGGTGTCCCCGACCAGCCACATGTTTGGGGTCAGACGAGGCCCCCACGCTTGAAACAGACTGGTCTGGGGGAACCCCCCTACCCAGCCCCAGACGCGGCGCGTGAATCGCTGGAACGTGATGGGCGTCCCTGGCAGGATCAGGCGGGCGGCGTCGCGCAGACCGGGCAGGGCAACTTCCGCCGCCGCCAGGATATGTTCCGTGTATTGGCGCTTGCGTGACTCGTAGGCGGCGCGATCACCGTGGAATAGCTGCCACCAGGGGGATAGTTCCGTATGCGTGCTGATGGTCAGGGCGCGCTGGCCGTCGGGGGCGCGGTTCGCGTCCCAGCCCGGACTGAGGGAAAGAAAGAGGCTGTTGCCTTCGCCCAGCGGTTCGCCCGTGATGACCTGGTGATGCAGCGGGCCGCCGTTGGGAACGGCCTGCTCGTCCAGCCCCACGTAGAGCATGAACGCGCCCCAGCCGGTTCGCGGCTGCGATGGCAGGCGACGGAGTGGGCGGGGCAAATCATCCCCCAGCAGGGCGGCGATATTCCAGGGAGTCAGGTTGGCGATGACCACGTCGGCGGTGAACCGACCGCCGCTTTTTGTCGCCACGATGATGGGTTGGCGCGGCTGGCGCAGAATGCGACTCGCCTCCTGGCGGTAGAGGACGCGCCCGCCGTGTCGCTGGATAGCCTGCGCTAGCGCGGTGGCAAGGCCACCCATGCCGCCGGTCAGGTGGACGATGCCCCGTCGCGGCAGATCCAGTGCCGCCGCGCCGTAGAGGGCGTTAGCGTGCGCGCTGGTTGTCTGGGCGGCGATGAGGAGTTGCCCATCAACGAACTGACGCAGCCCGGCAGGGGCGCGGCGCAGATGCGCGGCAACGGGGCGAAAAGCGTCCGCCAGCAGCGCGGGGGAGAGACGGCGGGGATCGCGGGCCAGCCAGGATGCGCCGTGCCGCAGCACATTGGCGGCGTCGGCGGGTGTTTGCGGCGGCCAGGCCGGCCCACGCAGGGCCAGGTCCCAGAGTGCGTCGGCAGCGTTTTCTTGCCACTGCCAGAAGGTATCGGCCTGGTTGCCAAAGGCTTCGCGGCGCATCCGCCAGCGTTCGTTGCCGCTGACTCGTTCGATGCGGCGGCCATCGGGCAGGTGTACGCTCATGGCGTGGTTGGTGGGGTGGGTCGGCCAGCGGTCAATCCCGGTAGCCTGGGCAACACGGTCCATGGGACCACCGGGGTAAAAGCCGCCGGCCAATGTCGCGCCAGCATCAAAACGGTAGCCCTGGTGGTAGAAAGTGCCGGCACATCCTCCCGGATACACGTGCGCTTCCAAGACGGTGACATCGCGCCCGGCTGCCGCCAGGACCGCGCCTGCCGTGAGGCCGCCGATGCCGGCACCGATGATGACGACGCGCTCAGGCACGATTGCCGGCCTTGTCCGCTGGCGATGAGGTGGGCCGCAGCAGGCGGCGCGTCCGCCAGGCACGATAAGCAAAAAGTAGCGGCAGACCCCACCACATGGACAGTCCAACCAGTCCCCATAACGGATGGTTTTTGCAGACGGCTTGTACTTCGTCCACGACCTGCGTGTGGTGGTCGCCCAGGGAGATGAAGGTGTGCTTGTGGGTCCATTGAGCGAAGGGGCCGCGCACCTGGCGGTCAATGAAGCCGTGTTCGCTGACGTTTTCCATGCGCGCCAGCCAGCGCAGGGGGAGCGGCCCCAGCCAGAGGGTGAATTCCATCTCGTCCCCTTCACGAATCTGGCGGGGGGCGCGGTGGATTTGCACGATGATGGGGGGCGGCGTGATGGCGGCCATGCTGCCGGCATTTTGGTGGAATGCGGCGACGGTGCGCAAAGATGCCGGCACATCAAACGAATGCCGATAAGTACGTAGCTTCATGCCGGCACCTCTTCCCGTCTTGCTGCGCGCACACGGCGCGACGTGGTCTCGTCCTCAACCGACTGCTCTTCCGCCAACAGCCGCGACATCCAGGCCACAACAATTTCGCCTCGCTCATTCAGATTATTTTGCAGCGCGCGGCGATACGCTTGCAGGTAGTGCCGCAAAAGGCCGGGAGCCACGCGGTAATTGAACAACAGCCCTTCTAGCCACGAAATATCCTCGGCGACGAGGGTGATGTCGCCTAATTTTAACGCCGCGCTGATGTTGTCCGCCATGGCATGGTTGGCGCGGGTGAGCAGTGCCGGGGGGATTTTCTCTTGCGCCAGTTCCTGCCATGTTTGCGCTTCTACCAGCGGGCTGCGATCCGTGAACTCGGCAAGCGCCTGCTCGTAGGCGAGGGGCAGCGCGTGGGCGGCGGGCGGGGCGGGGCGCGTGTGCAGCAGGCGGGCGGCATTCCGTGCGGCATCCTCCAGGCGTTCGCCGAGGAAGTGACCGGGAATGCGTGCCTGAATGCGGGGGCGTGCATTGAAAATTAATCCGCCGTACGCCACCATATTGCCATGGCCGGCCAACATCCGCGTCATTTCCATCAAGGAGGCAGCCGTGTGCAACTGCTGCGCGGAAAGGATGATCAGATCGGCGTGGGTGCGTTCGATAGTGGCTTGCATCTGTTCCAGAGGCACATTCACGCCCAGATAAATGGCGTCCCAGCCCTGGCGGCGCAACAGCAACAGCAGCAGCAAGGGGCTGAATGTGTGCTGTTCGTCCGGGGGGCAGCCCACGAGGATGCGGCCCGCGCGCGTAGGGGGCGGGGTCGCCATGAGCAAGGCGTCCAGGCGGCGCACAGCCAGCGCGGAGGCAAAGTGCTCCTGCTGCACGCTCACCCGTCCTTCGTACCAACCGCGGCCGATTTCTCCCAGCCCTTTTTGCAAAATCTCGAAGCAGGCATGCTCCGGGGCAAACAGGGCAAACGCCTGGTTCAGCGCATGTTGCGCGGCTGGCTCGTCAAAAGCCATGCACGCGGCAATCCATTTTTGGCGCAGCGTGGTGATGGGATCCCCCTTGGACAGTTCCGTGACCGTCGAGGTCGCGGTGTCCTGCTCCGCCATGCGCATTTCCGCGAGAGGGTCTTTGCCTTCCGCTTCCAGGGCATGCCAGAGGTTGACAGCGTGGCTGATGCTCAGGCCTTCTTCTTGCCGGGCTACCAGCCAGTGTACGGTGTCGATGTCTCGCTGTGAGTAAAGCCTGTGTCCACCCGTGGTGCGTTCCGGATTAGGCAAGCCATACCGACGCTCCCAGGCACGCAACGTGTCCGGTTTGACACCCGTTTCATGGATAACGGCCTTCAGGTTATACGTGGGGAACTCCATACTTGCGTTCATTTCGTCCTTGGGTCTTCTCGTGCGTACAAGAAACGTAACTTTGCCCATCCAGAGGTGCGACGCACCTCACCGAAATCTTGTTTAACTCCCGCTCCTTACGGTGAAATCTGGGCCGTTCAACCATGATCATAGCAGCCCATCGCTATTTTGTCAAGTTTTTGTACATAAATATATGGACAGCACGAAGCAACTATACAGCATTTGTGCGCCCGGCACGGAGAGTGGTCATTAGCCGACGACGCGCCGCCGCCGCCAGACTTGCGCGCCAAGAACCAATCCGAGGAGGAGGGGCATGCCCAGGGCGACGGGGGCGACACCGCCGGGATTGAGGGGGGAGTATGGCTGTACGGTCATGTGAATGCCGGCACTCACCCCAGGCAAACTTGTCGTATCCGGACCATCCGGGGCGGGGATGGCGACCATGTAGGCGAGGTAATCCCCTTCGAGGATCGTGTTGATCGTCCAGGTGAGGTCGGCGGATGCGCCCGGCGCCAGCGCGGGGATGGTTTGCGTGCGCTCCGGGGACCAGTCTTCCGGGTCCACGGGGTCGCCATCCCCCAGGTTGACAATGTTCATGGCGACGACGATGGGGGCTGACGTATTGGGGTTGTGGTTGGTGACGGTGGTGGTGAAGGCGAAGCTGTCGCCGGTGCGGGTTTGGACGTGGGTGGTGTCGATGGTGATTTGCAGGGGGGCGGCGGGGGTTTGGGCGTGTGCCGGCATTCCGGCACACATCGATAGCGCGAACACGACCAGCGCCGGGAGGGCGCGGTGACGTCTGGGACGCCACGATCTTACTTTGTCCCCGGTTAAATCCAGGCGGGGGGCGGCGATGAGGAAGAGGAAAATGCCGGCAACCACCGCCAACACAACCGGAGCCGTCAGCCAGGAAGCCATCTCGTCTACCGAGCGATTGTTCACCAGAATCTTTTCCAAGAACTGGTTTACCGACTCCAGCGGATTGATACGCTTCACCAGCCGCCCCATGAACCCTGTTTGCGCCGTACCTGGAAACTGCGTGGGCAGCAGGAACAGGACGGCCACGAACAGGCTGAGGAAAAGACTGGTGCGATTGGAGGTGGCGGCCAGGCTCACCAGCAAGCCAAACGCGGTGAAGCCAAAGACCAGCAGCGTCCCCAACAGGAATCCCCACAACAGCCCTTGCGCGAGGATAGTGCGGTTGGGGGCGAGGATGGAGAGGTGAATGCCGGCAATGAGCATCGCCGGTGGCCAGACAGACATAGACGCCAGAAATTTGCCGACGACAATCTGGCGGCGGCTGGTGGGCACGAGTAGTAGCCCTTCCAGCGTGGCCCGCTCCCGTTCGCCGCTGATGCTGTCCGCGGCCATGAGCAGGCTGATAAACAGGCTGACGCTGATGCTGATCTGTAGAATCATAAACACCATTTCCCGTGGGGGCAGCAGCTTCAACTCGTTGTTCGTAGCCAGGAGAAACGAGGTCAGGCCCAGCAGGATGCTGAACAGCAAGAGAAAGGTCATGGCCCGACCACCGCGCCAGAGGTCGGATAACTCTTTTTGGGCGACCAGTCGCCAGCCGGAAATCGATTTGCCTGATGGCGTTCGTTCTGTCGTCGTCATGATAGTCGTCATGGGATTGCTTCCTCTGTAAGTTGAAAGAATACGTCTTGCAGGCGTCCGTTTTCCCCTTCAAAGCTGAGAACGGGGATTTGCGCCTGAATGAGCGCCGCCAGGAGCGGGTTAAGATCGTGCGACTCCCCGTCATCGCGCAGATGGACGTTGAGCCACTCGCTTCTGCCGTTGGCCTCGCTTACGTGGCTGACTTGTGGCAGTGCCGTTAGCTGCTGGCGCGCCCGTGCCCGCGCCTCGGCGGGGACGTGGAGGCGCGCCAGGCCTTGATGGGCGTTTTGCATCACTTCGGTCACGCTACCGTGAGCGACGACCTGCCCCTGCCGCAAGATCACTACGTCGTCGCACACCTCTTCCACTTCGGTGAGCAGGTGGCTGCATAAGACGACGGCGGCCTGCCGCTGGCGGGCGATGCGGCGCACCAGTTCCAGGAGTTCTTGTTTGCCGCGTGGGTCTAATCCCAGCGTTGGCTCGTCCAGGAAGACGACGACGGGATCGTTCACCAGGGCGCGGGCGATGCCTAATCGCTGACGCATACCGCGGCTGTAGGAGCCAATGAGGGCGTTGGCGCGTTGGGCCAGCCCGACTTCCGTCAGCAGTGCGGCGGCGTTGGCTTTGGCGGCGGCGACGCTGTAGCCGTAGTGCTGGCCGAAGTAGACCAGGAACTCGGTGGCCGTCATCTGCCTGGGCAGCCCCAGGCTTTCGGGCAGCACGCCGATTTTGCGCCGGATCAGGTCCGGGTGTTGGGAACTGATGCCGGCAATCGTGAATTCACCAGAAGTGGGTTCGAGTATGGTGGTGAGGATGCGGATGGCGGTGGTTTTGCCGGCGCCGTTTGGGCCGAGGAAGCCGAGGATGCGCCCATGTTGGAGGGTGAAGGAAAGCGCGCGTAATGCCGGCACATTCCCATAGGCCTTGCGCAAATTTTGCGCCGACAAAATAGGATGGGGGGAGACGGGGCCGCCTGTCAGGTGAGAATCCGTCATTAGCAAAAACCTCCTTGTAACGCTGGATCAGGGTGGATGCGGAAGTTGATCATGGCGCTGCCCGCCGCCACGGCAGATGAAAGACGGCAAGAGTCTTGACCGGACATGTCGACGTCCACGTTGAATGAAGACTTCCGCGGTCTATTTTCAGGACAGGGTGTGAACTTGGAGTTAGTTTAACGGGGGGGATTAAGAAAGTGATGAAGACAATGTGTGAACGGTTCTTAGGGAGCGTCCAGATTTAATGCTTCCCCAGATTGGTTCATACCTGGAGATTGAGCCAACCGGGTGAATCAGGCGGCTATTTTTCGGATATGCCGGCACACGGCAGCGAGACAATAAAGGACGCCCCCTGATTCAGCCGGCTCTCCACCGATAGTTGCCCCCCATGGACGCGGGTGATTTCGTAAGCAATAGCCAGCCCCAACCCCGCGCCACCCACCTCCCGCGAGCGCGCCGTCTCCACCCGGTAGAACCGTTCAAACAAGTGGGGTACGTGCTCCGGGGCAATGCCCGGCCCACTGTCCGTCACTGCGATGCGCAGCTCACCGTCCACGGCGGCGGCGGTAATGGTCACCTGGCCATGCGTGGGCGTGTACTTCACCGCATTATCCAGCAGATTAAGGAACAGCCGAATGAGCAGATCCATGTCCCCCTCCAGGACAAGGCCATCAGGTAGAGCCTGCGTCACCGTAATGCTTTTTTCTTCGGCAAGCGGGCGCAATTGGTCCACAATCGCGGATAGAAGGTCAGCCACATCCATGCGGTCCGCGTCGCGCAGTACCCGCCCCTGGTCCAATCGCGCCATCAGCAGCAGGTCATTGCTGAGGCGGGCCAGCCGGTCCACCTGCTCCTCCATCTCCCGCAGCGTCGTTACGTAATCATCCGTAGACCGGGGCTGACTCAGAGTGACGCCGATACGTCCTTTTAGTGCAGTCAATGGCGTGCGTAGCTCGTGCGCCGCGTCCCCCGTAAAGCGTCGCTCCCGCGCAAAAGCCGTTTGCAGCCGATCCAGCATGGCGTCAAACGTCTGCGCCAGTCGTCCCACCTCGTCGGCGGGTCCGTCGTACTGGATGCGCTGCTTCAGGTCGCCGCCGCCGATGGCCTGCGCCGTGCGCGTCATGCGATCAATGGGGGCCAGCGCCCGCCGTGCCAGAAAAGCGCCGCCCAAACTAGCCAGCAGCAGCGCCAACGGCCCGCCCAACAGCATCAGCGTTGCCAACCGCCCCAGCGTGTCGCTGATCGGGTCCAGGTCGGCGATGGCTTGCACCCATCCGGCAACCCCTTCTACATTGAGCGGTAGCACGTAGACGCGCCAGGCATCATCTTGCACCGTCTGCATCGCCGCGCCCGTTTCCGGGCCAACCAGCGGCGGCACGGCGCTGACCTGTCCGGCCACATCCCAGATTGCGCCGGCGGCGTCGGTCAGATAAAGGGTGTATTCATCGCCAACCGGTTCCATTTCGCGGCTTCCCGTCGCCTGAAACCGCAGTTCTTGACCATCGCGCGCGACATTTTGGGCGGCTTGCGCGGCGACCGCTTCCAGAGAGGCATCTAGCTGGCTGAGCAAGCTGGAACGCAATTCGAGATAGAGGAAAGCGGCGAAAAGCAGCAGGATGAGGCCCAGGGTGAGCAGATACCAGAGTGTGAGTCGCCAGCGCAAGGGGAGTTGACGGGAGAAGCGGCGCTTCGGCATGTCAAACTGCCTCGCTCAGCCTGTAGCCAAAGCCGCGGATGGTGTGGATCAGTGGGTAGTCGCTGTCCCGATCAATCTTGCGCCGCAAATAGCCAATGTAAACATCCACGACGTTGGACTCGTTGTAAAAATCGAAATTCCAGACGTGTTCGCCGATTTGCGTGCGGCTGAGTACCTGGTTTGGGTGGCGCATCAGATACTCCAGTACAGCGAATTCCCGCGGACTGAGGTCAATCAACCGGCTGCCGCGCCGTACTTCCCGTCTGGCAGTGTCCAGGGCCAGGTCGCTTACTTGCAGCACGGTCTGGCTTTGCAGAGGGGGGCGGCGCAGCAACGCGCGCACGCGCGCCAGCAGTTCGGCAAAAGCAAAAGGCTTCACCAGGTAATCGTCGGCTCCCGCGTCCAGGCCGGTCACGCGGTCGTCCACCGTATCCCGGGCCGTGAGCATGAGGGCCGGGGTCTGGTCGCCGCGCCGACGCAGATCACGCAGCGCGTCCAGCCCACTCATGACGGGGAGCATGATGTCCAGCACGTAGGCGTCATAGTCCGCCGCCAGGGCATAATCCACGGCAGCGCGCCCGTCGCCGACAAGGTCCACGGCGTAGCCCGCTTCCATGAGACCTTGCCGCACAAAACCGGCAATGCCGGGTTCGTCTTCCACAACCAAAATCCGCATGACAACCTCCAAGGCGCATGATTTGACTGCCCACGTATTATCGGCTCGCCAGCATTCCCAGGCTATGGCGCCGCCAACCATTCATCAAAAAACGCCACGATCCGCCGCGCATACGCCTCTGGATGTGTTTGCGGCAGGCCGCTGTGCCAGGAATCCGGCACATTCCAGTGCGCCTTCGGCTCGCCCGCCAGCGCAAAAAACATCTCGTTCTGCCGCTTTTCCAGGCCACTACCCGTCGACACCAGCAGCAGCGGACGCGGCGCGATACGCCCGATCATCTCGCTGTTTGGCGTCGGCTGTGGCATGCCCAACTCCCAGGACATAAGGGCGAAAAGCAGCGGAAACGGGGTGTGCATGATCCGTTCCCGTATCGTCGCCGGTGGCGGGATGTCATCCCCCACGGCAAAACCCACGCCGTCTACCAACACGGCGCGCAGCGCCTCGTTCTGGGCGGCGGCGTTGAGGGCGATTTCGCCTCCGGTGGAGACGCCCAGAATGCCAATGCGGTTGGCGTCTACTTCGGGTCGGGCTTGCAGGAAAGCAATCGCTGCCGGCACATCCGCAATATCCTGCCAGCCAAAAGAGCGTCGCCGGCCTCCACTTTCCCCGCTGGCGCGTGCATCGTACATCAGCACGCCATAACCCTCCCGCGCCAACACCCGCGCCTGAAACCACGTTCCCATGCGATTCCCCCCGTACCCATGCAGCAGAATCACGGCGGCGCCATTCCGCGTGGGAATGTACCAGCCCGCCAGCGCCGCGCCATCCGGGGCAGCCAGCCTCACATCTTCATACACAAATCCCTCGTCCGCCGGCGTCAGGCAGCAAACATCAGACGGCATGGGTCGCGTCAGCAAGTAGATCGTGCCCTGAACATAGGCGACCGTTCCCAAAAGAAGCGGCACCGCGAGTAACTTCGCCCAATAACGAATGCCCCGTTTTTGTCGTGGTTGTTGCGGCATTGACTGCATCAAAACGCCTCTCGTTTTTCGTTGACGGTTAACGGTTGATTGTTGGCAGCGGGCATCGTTCCACTAACTCCCTCCGGCCATTGCCGTCGCCATTTCCGGGGTGGGCTGCGCATCGGGGAGTTCCTCCTCAACATGGCGCACCCGGGGCGAAGCAAGCGCCATCAGGGTGACAAGAATAACGGTCACGCCCATGACTATAAACAAAAGCCCAATCCCCCGCCCGCCGCCGACGCCAATCACGCGCCCCACCGTCTGGCTTAACGGGCCACCCTCAACCAGCAGCGGCTCAAAAACGTAATCCGCGAGCGGACCGGCGGCCAGTGACGCCACGGGCAGAACGGCCGTCGTTGCCGCATTTTTGAGCGCAAAAACGCGCCCCTGGATGTCTGGGTCCACCTTGCTTTGCCAGATGGCTTCGTCGGAACCGCCGATAATGGGGACGGTGAGCAGTGCCAGGAACATGGCCATGGTGACGAGCATGACCTGGGGGCGCAGACCAATCAGGATCAATCCCATGCCGAGCAAGAAGCCCGGCCCCAACACGCCAAGCACGCGCCGCTTTGGTCCGCCGGACGCGCTCATCAGGCCGCCGCCCACCAGCATGCCCAGGCTGCCAATGGACATCACGCGCCCCAATGTCGTTTCCGTCGCAAACTCTAGCACCAACGGAATAAAGAGAACCTGGGCCACGCCGTAAATCAGTCCCACCAGGCTCATGAACAACAGCAGCCCCATCAGGCCAGGGCGTTGGCGGATATAGCGCCAGCCGGCGGCGGTTTCGTTGCCAAATGAGCCTCGCCCGGCGGCGGAGTCGCCTTCTGGCTGCGCGGATGGGGCCGATTGGGCCAGATGGGGGAGGCGGATCAGGGATAGGGTGAGGACGGCAAAGAGAAAGGTGGCAAAGTCGATGAGGATGACACCCTGAAGGTGGATGAAGGGCAGCAGCGCACCTGCCAGAACGGGGGAGGCGATTTCGCCGACGCCGCGGCCGAGTTGTACCAGGCCATTGGCGCGACCAAGCTGCTCTTTGGGGACGACGCGGGCGATGAGGGAAGCGTAGGCGGGCCATTGGATGGAGCGGAAGGCGGCATTGGCGGCTACGGACACGTAGATATGCCAGATTTCCAGCCGTCCAACCCAAAATAACACTGCAATGAAGAGGGTGCTCAAAGCCGCGCCGGAGTCGCTGATGATCATTGCCAGCCGTTTGTCCCAACGGTCTACTAAGGACCCGGCCAGGGGGGACATAACCACAATGCCCATGTAGAAGAACAGCGTTACCAGCGCCAACTGCGTGGCGGAGCCGGTTCCCTGGTATACCCAAACACTGAGGGCGAAGCTGGTCAGGCCGGAACCGATCAGGGAAACGAGTTGACCGCCCCAAACGATGAAAAAGCCGCGGATGCCTTGCCGCGCCGTTGTCTCTGAACTCATGTGTTATGTCTCCTGTCCTTAGTCCGCGTTTTCTAATGCTTCGCGGAAGCAAATGCCCAGAATGCGGGCGTTTTCCCGATTTTCGATCATGCTGTTGTGGTTGCCAGGAACGGTGACGACGCGGAACGGGCCGGTCATTCGTGTGCCCCAACCCAGGTCTTCTGGTTCGGCGGGGGGATGGTCGGCGGCGCGGAAGAGGATGGCGGGGCCATCGTAGGGGCGAATCTGGTAGCTGCATTCGGCGCGCATATTGGCTTCGTAGACGTGCAGGTAGGTGCGCATGTAGTCCAGGGTGACGTCAGGGGGGACGGCGTCCAGGGCTTTGGCTTGTTGCAGGAGGTATGCTAACTGTGCCGATGGGTCGAGGTGGGCTACGTCGGCCACGGAAACGTCATGTCCGGCGCCTTTGAGGGTGGCGACGAAGAAGCTGACTTCGTTATTAAGGGCCTGGGTGTCTATGTCTGCCGGCATTTCCTCTTGCTCGCTCGACGTATCCAACAATGCCAACAAATTTACCTGCTCTCCCCGCGCCCGCAACTGCTGCGCCATCGCGTGCGCCACCAATCCCCCTGAACACCACCCGCCCAGGAGATACGGACCATGTGGCTGCACCTCGCGCATCGCCGCGATGTAGCGGGCGGCCAGCGCCTCCATCTGGTCGGGCATCCGCTCGTGCCCCCCCAACCCCACGGCTTCGATTCCATAAAATGGACGGTCGTGCATACCGCGCCCGCCTTTGCCCATGTGCTGTGCCATTTCGTAGTAGCAAAGCACATTGCCGCCTGCCGGATGCACACAAAAAACGGGTCGCTTATAGCCTTCCGGCTGAATGGCAATGACCGGTCCCTGGGCGGCATCCGCGCTTTGTTGGCGAATGAGCGCGGCCATCTCGGCGATGGTGGGTCCCTGAAAGAGTGCGGAGAGCGGGAGTTGTACGTTCATTTTCTGCTGTACCTGGGATACCAGGCGGGCGGCCAGCAGGGAATGTCCGCCTATCTCGAAGAAGTTGTCCTTAACGCCCAGACGACGGCCATTGAGGACGCTTTCCCAGATTTGCACCAGTTGCAGTTCGGTCATGTTGCGCGGGGGCAGGTAGGCGGCGTGCAGGTCGTCCGGGTGGGCTTCGGGGTCGGGCAGGGCGCGCCGGTTGATTTTGCCGTTTGGGGTCAGGGGCAGCACGTCGAGGATGACGAAAGATGCCGGCATCATATACTCCGGCAGCCGCTCTTTTAGAAAAACGCGCAATGCCGGCACAAGCGCCTGCACCGCGGCCGTTCGCGTCGGATTATTGGCATACTGTCGCCAGGAACGGGCCGACTGCCTGGTTCGGATTCGCGGCGCATAACCACGAACGCCCGCCCTCACCAAAAGCACCTCACAAGCCCCCTCATCGTGCCCATCCCACATCACCACCGCCTCGTAAGGCAGCCGCTCCCCCAACGCCCAAAACACAGACGGGTCTATCCCCGTAGTCGCCACGCTTGCCAGCCGTTCGCGGTAGGCGGACACCGGCGCTTCCGGCTCCGCCTGCTTCATCCACGCTTGCGCTACCCGCTCCGCGTGCAGGCGGGCATTGGGCACGCGGCTGATCCAAACGGCATCCGGTTGCTGTCCCCTCAATAGTTGCTCCAGGGACGCCAGCGTGACGGATTGCGCCTGCCAATCCAGCTCGATCTCGTTTGGCGGTTTTCCCTCCGTCGTTGTCTCCTGATCCAGGCGTAAAACCACATCGTAGCGGAAACGAGTAAGCTCATTTTCCGCCACGCCCCGTTTGAGATGAACCTCGGCGCGCATAATGGGGGGCAGATGGGCAGCACTACCGGGCAGGGCAGCGAAGAAGTCTGGATCGACAACCAACTCGTTTTCCTGCGCCTGGCTTACCTTGACGGTCTGTTCGATCTGCGCTTTTGTGGTCTCCTCATGCGCCTGGAATAGGGCCACGGACAAGTGGAATGTCTGCAGCAAGGCCAGGTTACGCACGTCTCCCACGAAAATGGCTCCACCAGGTCGCAGCAGGCGGGCCGCTTCGGAAAGAACGTGACGCAAGTAATCAATGGACGGGAAGTATTGCACGACTGAATTGAGAATAACCAGGTCGAAATGCTGTTCAGGCAGGCCACGGAGGTTGCCTGCTTCCCGCTGTTCTACCGTGGCGTGCGGCATGGGCTGCGCGTGCAGGCGGTGACGAATGTAATCCAGCGGCTCTCGCACAAAATCGGTGCCGTGGTATTGAGCAACATGGGGGGCTATTTGGAAAAGAAGCATCCCGCTGCCGCACCCTATCTCTAACACCCGCGCCGTTTGCTCTCCTTGTTGCGCCAGCAGGGCGCGAATGCGGGAGACGGTTTCTGCCAGCCACTCTTCCATCTCTTCATGGGGAATAGGTTGGTGCGTGTAGCTGCTATCCCAACCGCTGGCCTGGAAAGGGGAGAGCGTTTGCAGGCGCACGGGATCATAAACGTCGTCCCACACATTGCGCCAATTGGCGACTTGCTCTTGTGTCAGTTGGTCGCTTCCCTGCGTTAGATCGGGGAGGACGTAGGCGACGAGTTTTTTGTCGCCATACTCGTCGGGTCGGGCCACGACTACGGCCTCTTGCACTTGTGCGTGCTGGCGCAGGGCGGTTTCGATTTCACCTAATTCGATGCGAAAACCGCGTACTTTGACCTGGTGGTCGATGCGGCCAATGAATTCCAGGAGGCCATCGGGGAGGTAGCGCACGAGGTCGCCTGTTTTGTACAGGCGCGCGCCGGGCGCGGGGGTGAAGGGGTCGGGCACAAAGGCGGCGTCGGTGCGTTCGGGATCATGCAGGTAGCCGCGGCCAACGCCAATGCCGGCAATACACAACTCGCCCCGCACCCCGCGCGGCACAGGCGCCAGATGTCCGTCCACCACGTAGGCACGCATGTTCATGACCGGGCGACCAATGGGCATATGAATCACGGACTCCGGCGGCGGCGCGTAAATGGGATAGTGGGTCACATCATCGGAGCATTCCGTGGGACCGTAGGCGTTCAAAAGCGGGATTTGTGGATACGTGGCAAACCAGTCGCGGCAAAGCGACGGAGCCAGCGCCTCCCCCGTGGGAATCATCCAACGCAGGGCGGAGAGTTTGTTTTCCGTTGCGGCGGCCTCTTCCAGAACGAGCCGCATCATGGAGGGAACCGCTTCCCAGATCGTTACGCCATCTGCGGAAACCTGCCGCGGCAGCGCCACCGGATCATGCGTAACCTCATCCGGGTAGATGACGACCTGCCCGCCGACCAGCGCCGCCGCCAGGAACTGCCACACGGAGATGTCGAAGCATTGGGAAGCGGTTTGGGCGATCACGTCCGCCGCCGTCAGGTTCAGGTCGCGGATTTTGGCAAACAGGTGGTTAATCATCCCCACCTGCTCCACCATGGCCCCCTTGGGCGTGCCCGTCGAGCCAGACGTGTAGATGACGTAGGCCAGATCACGCGGCTGGCCGCGATGGGGGGGATTGGGCGCGGCGGTGTGCGCCGTCAGCGCGGATTCCAATGTCAGGACGCGGGGCTGCATCGGGGTGGGCAGATGCGCCAGGGCCGCCGTGAGTTGGGACTGCAAGGCGCGGCTGACCAGCACCAATGGGCTGCTGCTCTGGCGCAGGACCTGGGCCAATCGTTGCGGTGGGTGCAGTGGGTCCAGTGGCAAGTAAGCGCCGCCCGCTTTGAAGACGCCAATGACGGCGGCCAGGAAGGCGGCGCTGCGTTCGCTAAAAAGGGCAATAACACTGTCTGGCCCGACGCCTTCCTCAATGAGGATGGCGGCCAGGCTGTTACTTTGTGCGTTGAGATGGCCATAGGTAAGTGTCTCTCCCTGGTAAACGGCTGCCGTGGCTGTCGGGGTCTTTTCTACCTGGTGTTCAAACAGTTGCGGGAAAGTCTGATCCTGGGGAAATGGGATGGCGGTGTCGTTCCAGGCGTGCAGCAGTTGTTCTCGCTCCGCGGCGGTGAGCAGCGTTAGGTGGCTGATGGGCAGATCGGGCTGGGCGATGGCCGCGGCCAGTAGCTGTTCCAGGTGGCCCAGGAGGCGGGACATGGTGTCTTCGTGGAACAGGTCGGTGTTGTATTCGACCGATAAGGATGGCCCGGCGGACATGTCCACCAGTGTCAATTCCATGTCGAACTTGGCCGTTCCGGTATGCACCAGTAGGGGTTCGCTTTTCAGACTGCCCATTTGCAGACCGGTCAGGGGCAGGTTGCGCAGGGAGAACATGACCTGGAAAACGGGGGGACGGCTGAGGTCGCGCCGGGGTTGCAGGGCCTCGACGACTTTTTCAAAGGGGATGTCCTGGTGGGCGTAGGCGTCTAGCGCGGTTTCGCGGACCTGGGCGAGGAAGTCGCGGAAGGTGGGGTCGTTGTCGAGGTCGGCGCGTAGCACGAGGGTGTTCACGAAGAAGCCGATCAAGGGTTCTACTTCTACGGGGGAGCGGTTGGCGATGTCCGTGCCGATGACGAGGTCGGTTTGTCCGGTATAGCGATGGAGCAGAATCTGGAAGGCGGCCAACAGGGTCATGAATTGGGTGACGCCTTCTTGTTGGCTGAATTGCGTGACGGTTTCGAGCAAGGATGCCGGCATTACTCGTGACACAATCGCCCCATTAAACGTCTGCATGGGCGGGCGGGGGCGGTCCGTGTCCATTTCCAGCACGGGTAACTCGCCCCCTAACTGTCTTTGCCAATAGGCGAGTTGGCGAGTTTGCGTTTCCCCTTGCAGCCACTGTTGCTGCCAGGCGGCATAATCAACATACTGCACGGGGAGTTCTGGCAAGGGGGAAGGTTGTCCTTGAGAAAACGCTGCGTACAGGATCGCCATTTCCCGGATCAGCACGCCGACCGACCAGCCATCGGCCACGATGTGGTGAACGGTGAGCAGGAGGATGTGTTCTTCCGCATCCAGTCGCAGCAGGCGCGCGCGTAGCGGCAGGTCATGGTGGAGCCGGAATGGGCGGCGGGCCTCCCGGTTTGCTTCTTCCGTGGCGGCTGCTGATCGTGAAGATGCCGGCACACCCATCAAATCCATCACGGGAATAGAGAGATGGGACGGTGGCTGAATCCGCTGCATCGGCTGGCCGTTAACGGACACGAACAGCGTGCGCAAGACCTGATGGCGGCGCACAATCTCGCTCAGCGTCTGCTCCAGCACGTCCACATCCAGCGGCCCTCGCAAGCGCAGCGCCGCCGGGATGTTGTAAAACGGGCTGTCCGGTTCCATTTGCGCCAGAAACCAGAGGCGCTGTTGCGCAAATGAAAGCGGAAAGGCATCGCCATCGGTGTCGCGCAGGCGGGGAATCGTGGTCGTCTCCGCCGTGGACGCAGCCGCGCGCTGTTTTAGTTTTCTCAGGAGTATCGCCTGTTTTTCCGGGCTGAGGTCAGCAAAACGTTTGAGGGCGTCGTTCATAATAAAGTCCTTCGAAGTCAGATTGGACCAATTTTCTCTATCGCGGGACGAATCCGCGCCATCCCGTTAGCCATTGTCGTCAGAGTCGGGAGGTGTTTCTGCCGGCATATTCTCCATCTCCGCCAACAATGCTTCCAATTCACCCGCGTCCACCTGCTCTAACTGCGTCGTGGTGACCAGCCAGGCCATGTCGGCAATGGTGGCCGCCTCGAAAAAACGGCGCAACGGAATTTGCACCCCAAAGGTTTCCTGCACGCGCGACATCAACTGGGTTGCCAACAAGGAATGCCCGCCCATTTCCAGGAAATTATCATGGATGCCGACCGGCGTCACGCCCAGAAGCTGCTCCCAGATGGCGACCAGTTCTTGCTCTATATCACTGCGTGGTGGTGTGTAGGGCGTGTCCAGGGTGGGGCGGGCGTGTGGCGCAACGGGGGCGAGCGCGGACATTTCCTGAGAAACCGGTTGTTGGCTATGGGCGATCCGTGCCGGCAAATCGCGGGTCGAAATCAGCAGTTGCGCGAATGGGGCAGACGCCTGGCGCAAGCAGCGCGCGAACAGGGCCACGCCATCCGCGGGCGGAATGCCCTGTGCCAGATTCTCGCGCCAGGCCGCCACCGTCACGTTTCCTCTGGCAGCCATGCCCACCTCGCGCCACGTATCCCAGTTGAGGGAAAGGGTGCGCCGCGCCGGATGGGTGGCCGCGCGGGCATGTGCCAGGGCGTCCAGATAGGCGTTGGCGGCGGCGTAGTCCACCTGCCCCACGCCCCCCAGAACGGCGGCCAGGGAGGAGAAAAATACGAAGAAATCAAGTGGGGCGTCGTGGAACAGCGTGTCCAGGACCAGCGCCCCTTGTACTTTCGGCCACAGCACTTGCCGCGCCGCCTCCCTGGTTTTTAGCGCAATCAGGCCGCCCCCAGGAACGCCGGCGGCGTGAATGACGCCCCGGATAGGGCCAAATTGCGCTTCTGCCTGACTGATGACGGCGCGCATGGCGGCCAGATCGGTCACGTCGGCGGCGAAGGGCAGGATTTTTCCCCCTTCCTGTTCGATTTGTCGCAGTTGGCGCAGGGTGGCGGCGATTTCGTCGTCGTGATGCGTGAGCCAGGTGTCCCATTCGGCGCGGGGCGGCAGGGGGGTGCGGCTGACGAGGATGAGGTGGGCCTGGAGGGTGCGCGCCAGGTGGCCGGCCAGTGCCAGGCCGAGGCCGCCAAGACCGCCGGTGATGAGGTAGACGCCTTTTTCTCGTAGGGCAGACGGGGCGGTGTCGGGTAGGGTAATGGGGGTGAATGCCGGCATCCAGCGCCGCCGCCCCCGAAAAGCCACAATCGGTTCCCCGCCTTCGCTCATTATCTCGCGCGCCAGTTGCCCGGCGTTGGTTTCGTCCGGTTGGGGGATGTCTAAATGCCGGCACACCACTCGCGGAAACTCCTGCCCCACCACACGACAAACACCCGCTAACATCCCCTGCGCCGGCTGCACCGTCTCCGTTCCCACCACATCATACGCACCGCTGGACACAACCACCAACTTCCCGGCCCATTGCGCCTCCAGTGCCTGGCACAAAAACAGCAAACTGTAGAAACCGTCTCTCAGATACCGGGGCAGCGCCGCCAGTGGCTCACCCGTCTCCAGAGGAGAAACAAGCCACAAATGCACAATGTGGTCAAGCCGACTGCCATCTTCCGCCAAAGCCGTCATCAATCGCCGGTAGTCCCCGGCGTCATCCGGCCGCAGCGTAAAATGATCCCGACTCAGACGCGCAAACCGCGGCGCGGGTGTCGCCATAACCACTTCATGCCCATGTCGCCGCAGCACCCGCGCCAATCCCTCCCCGATGCTGCCTGGCTTCATCAAAAGCAAAAACCGTCCCGTATCGCCTGCCGTTTCCGGCGGCGGCACGGTTTGCCGCCAGGTAGGTGCATATACCCACCGCGCGGGGTCATTCTGGAAATGGCCGGTCGCCGTTTCCGTTGTTGGCGGCGCCGTCGTGTTCTCCGCTGCCATCACCCAGTGCCGCTCGCGCGCAAAGGGATAGCCGGGAAGGGGCAGCCGTCGCCGCCGTTGCCCCACGTACATCTGCTCCCAGGAAACCTCCACGCCCAGCAGCCACATGCGCCCCAACGTCATTTGTATTTGCGTGCGTTCGTCCGTGTTCTCCGCCGGGCCGGGCAGCGACGCAAAAACGGGGGCGCTCGTCTGCTGCCGTGCCAAAATGCCTGACGAACGGCCTGGGCCTACCTCCAACCAGATCGCCTCCGGCTCCGCCGCCAGCGTTTGCACACCGGCGGCAAACTGCACGGTTTCTCGCGCATGTCTGACCCAATAAGCGGGATCCGTGGCTTCCTCATCCCGTATCCAGGTTCCACTCACGTTGGAAATGAACGGGATTTGGGGTTTTAGCCGGCGCGCGCGGGTGGCGCAGGCGGCAAACTCGGCCAGCATTGGCTCTATCATGGGAGAGTGAAAAGCGTGCGAGGTATGCAGACGGCGGCAGCGGATGCCCGCCGCCGCGAATTTCGCTTGCAGCGCCGCAATCGCGGTGACGGGACCGGATAACACGCACAACGCCGGCGCATTGATGGCGGCCAGGACGACATCAGGCGTCAGATAGGCGGCGGCCGCGGCAGCGGAAAGGTGGACGCTCAACATTGCCCCCGGCGGCATTTTTTGCATCAGGCGGCCCCGTTCAGCTACCAACCGCAGCGCGTCCTCCAGGTTGAGGACGCCGGCCAGGCAGGCGGCGACGTATTCGCCAATGCTGTGCCCGATCATTGCTTGGGGCGTGATGCCCCAGGACTGCCACAGTCGAGCCAGGGCATAGGAAATGACAAATATGGCGGGTTGGGCCAGGCTTGTCTGGTTGATGGGGGCATCTTCCCCTGCGTCCGTTGGGGGCGCAAATAACGCCTGACGAATGTCAAACCCCAGGTTTGGCCGCAAAAGGGTGGCGCACTGATCCACCACCTGGCGAAAAATCGCTTCCTGCGCATAAAGCGCCTGCCCCATGCCGTGATACTGCGCGCCCTGGCCGGGAAATAAAAAGTAGATGGGACGATGGCGGCCGGCAGTGACGCCGTCGCGCACCTGTCTGCCTTCGTCCTGTTCCAACACGGTGGCCGCGGCGATGGCGTCCTGGCTCAGGAGCATCCGTCGATAGGGCATGGGGGTGCGCCCCACTTGCAGGGTGTAGGCAACGTCCGCCAGGTTGGCGTGGGGGTGGGCGCGCAGGTGGGCGGCCAGATTGGTTGTCATTTGCGCCAGGGCGGTTTCCGTTTTGGCGGACCAGAGAAGGAGGTGAGGTCCCACGGATGGGGGAGAGGGGGGGGCGTCGGGTGCTTCCTGGAGAATGACGTGGGCGTTGGTTCCGCCAATGCCGAAGGAGCTGACGCCGGCGCGGCGAGGTCCCCCGCTGCTGTGCCATGCCCCGGTCTCGGTGCTGACGTAGAAGGGCGTGTCGGCGAAGGGAATGGCCGGATTGGGGGCGGCGAAGTTGACGTTGGCGGGAATCTGGCGCTGTTGGAGGGCGAGGATGGTTTTGATCAGGCCGGCAATGCCGGCAGCGGCATCCAGATGACCGATATTTCCCTTGACCGCGCCCAATGCGCAAAAGGCGCGGTCAGCGGTGCTTTCCCGAAACACTTGTGTCAAAGCCGCCACCTCAATGGGATCACCCAGAGCCGTTCCCGTGCCATGCGCCTCCACGTAGGCGATTGTGCGCGGGTCCACCTCGGCGGCAGCCAGCGCCGCGGCGATCACTTCCGCCTGCCCCTGCTGGCTGGGCGCGGTGTATCCCACCTTGCGCTGCCCATCATTGTTTATGGCGGAGCCGCGAATAATGGCGTCAATCATGTCCCCATCGGCGACCGCCTCCGACAATCGTTTCAAGACCACCACGCCCACGCCCTCGCCGCCGATTGTTCCCTGCGCCTGGGCATCGAAGGGGCGGCAGTGACCGTCGGGCGAGGCGATTCCCTCCGGGACGTAGCGGTAGCCGACTTTTTGCGGCACGGTGACGGAGACGCCGCCGGCCAGGGCGATGTCGCATTCATACGTCAGGAGCGCCTGGCAGGCCAGGTGTACGGCGACCAGGGAGGTGGAGCAGGCCGTCTGTACGGCAACGGCGGGGCCATTTAGTCCCAGGCGGTAGGCGGTTTGGGTGGGGAGGAAGTCTTTGTCGCTGCCCAGCAAAACCTGGAACTGGCCGACGTCTTGCACGTGGGCTTGATGCTGCATCAGGTGATTGAGCAGGTAGGTGCTGATGCTGGCGCCGGCGTAGACGCCAATAGGTTCCGCGTAGCGTGTGGGCGCGTAGCCGGCGTTTTCCAGTGCGTGCCAGGCCGTTTGCAGAAATAGCCGCTGCTGTGGGTCCATGATGTCGGCTTCACGCGGGGAGAGGCCAAAAAAGGCGGCGTCGAACAGATCGATGTCCGCGAGGATAGGGCGCGCTTTGACGTAGGCTGGGTGATTAAGCAGGGATGGGGGGACGTGGGCCGCCAGCAGTTCGTCGTCGCTGAAGAATGTGACGCTCTCCACGCTGCCCGCCAGATTACGCCAGAACGTGGCCAGGTCTTCCGCGCCGGGGAAGCGCCCGCTCAGGCCAATGATGGCGATGTCGTAGCGGCGGATTTCTGCGGGAGGGGCGTTGTTCATGGGAACCTCGGTGATCGGGTGCGGGGTGGTTCAGCGGCGGCCGCGGTCGCGCAGGAAGTCGCGGCGGGCGACGGCGCGCGTCTGGGCGGCGGGTAGTGTTTTTTCGGGCGCGGTATCTCCGCTGAGGTGGCGGGCAAGGGTGGCTATGGTGGGGTATTTGAACAGGTCGGTGAGGGGGAGATCGGGGCGGTTGAGGGTGTCGCTGATTTGTTGGTGGACCTGGGCCAGGAGGAGGGAGTGGCCGCCGAGGTCGAAGAAGTTGTCGTGGATGCCGATTTGTTTGAGGTTGAGGAGCTGCCGCCAGATGCCGGCAATTATCTCTTCCATATGTGTGCGTGGCGAAACGGGAACTCCGGCGGGGCGCGCGTCTGGCGCGGGCAGGGCGCGACGGTCGATCTTGCCGTTGGGGTTGCGGGGGAATGCCGGCATATTCACGAACGCCGCCGGTATCATGTATGCCGGCAGCCGCTCTCGCAAAAAGTCCCGCAGTTCCGCCGTCGCCGACGGGGGGGACTCATCCCAAACCAGGTAAGCAACCAACCGTTTATCGCCCGGCGCATCTTCCCGCACCATGACCAGGGCCTCCCGCAAGTTGCCATACGCCCGTAGCGCCGCCTCGATTTCTCCCGGCTCAATACGAAAACCCCGCAACTTGATCTGCTGGTCCACGCGCCCCAGAAATGCCAGGCGACCATCCGGCAGGAAACGAACCCGGTCGCCGCTGCGGTAAAGACGCGCGCCCGGTTGCACATCGAATGGGTCGGGCACAAATGAGGCCGCTGTGAGAGCGGGGCGGTGCAGATAGCCCCGCGCCACGCCCACGCCGCCGATGTACAATTCGCCCGGAACCCCCACCGGAACCGGCTGCATCTGCTCATCCAACACGTAGACGCGGGTGTTGGCGATGGGGCGGCCAATAGGGGGAGGCGCGTCTGCGGTGGCTGCGTCTACCCGTTCCACGGTGGTCCAGATGGTGGCTTCCGTGGGGCCATACAGGTTGAAGAAGGCGCGCCCGCGCGCCCACGTCTGGGCTACAGCGGCGGGGCACGCTTCGCCGGCCACGGTGATGATGTGCAGGTGGGGCAGATCGTCCGCGGGCATGACGGCCAGCGCCGATGGAGGCAGCACCGCCAGGTTGACCCGCCACCGGCGCAGAAACGCCAGCAGTGGCGGTCCGGGCAGCAACTGTTCCGGCGTACCCAGGCAAAGGGCGGCTCCGGCGCTGAGAGCCATCACGATCTCAAAAATGGAGGCGTCGAAGTTCAGCGAGGCGAATTGCAGTACTCGTTCTTCCGGCTGCAAGGAAAACATGGCGGCTTGCGCCTGGCTGACGTTGATCAGGCCGCGATGGGGGACGAGAACGCCTTTGGGCTGTCCGGTTGTGCCGGAGGTGTAGATGACGTAGGCGGGTTGGTTGGGCGTGGTGGGCGCGGGTGGGTTTGCCGTGGATTCGCCGGCGATCTGGGGCCAGTCGCGGCGGAGATCGATGGTGGGGATCGTGTCTGTGGGAATTGTGCCGGCATTTCCCCCCCGATCCGCGTCCATTTGCGTGAGCAACAAAGCCGTGCCCGAATCCGCCAGCATGAAGCGCAGCCGTGCGGCGGGGTAGGCCGGGTCCAGCGGAAGATATGCGCCGCCTGCTTTCAGGACGCCCAGCAGGGCGATGATCATTTCTGGCGACCGTGCCAGATGTAGGCCGACCAACGTGCCCGCCCCGACACCCCGTTTCTGCAGGTGGTGGGCCAACTGGTTGGCGCGGGCGTCTAGTTCCACATAGGTGAGGGAGAGGCCATCGCCGAGGAGCGCCGGCAGGTGCGGCGTGCGTGCCGCTTGCGCGGCAAAGCATTCGTGCCAACCATGGACATCGGGGAGAGGGGCGCGGGTGTCGTTCCATTGATGTCGCTGTGCTTGCTCGTTAGCCGTGAGCAGGGGCAGGTGGGTAATGGGCGCGTCGGGGTTGGCGACGAGGTGGTGCAGCAGGGTTTGGAAGTGGGTGATGAGGCGGGCGGCGGTGTCTGGGTGGAAGCGTTCGCTGCTGTAGGTGAGGGCGCCGCGCATGATGCCGGCATTTTCGTTTGCCGGCTCCCACAGTTGCAATTCCAGGTCGCCGCGGACGGTCTCCGCCTCTTGTTCCAGGGGTTCGAGGTGTAGCG
This sequence comes from Ardenticatenales bacterium, assembly GCA_020634515.1. Taxonomy (NCBI): domain Bacteria; kingdom Bacillati; phylum Chloroflexota; class Ardenticatenia; order Ardenticatenales; species Ardenticatenales bacterium. Next base: position 271,342 of record JACKBL010000006.1, read on the forward strand.
CGGGCAGGCTTAATGCCGGCATCGGCGCATTTTGATACACGAACGCCACCTGGAAAAGAGGAGACCGGCTCAAGTCTCGCTCCGGCTGCAAAGCCTCCACCAACTTCTCAAAAGGCACATCCTGGTGGGCAAAAGCCTCCTCCGTCACTATCCGCGCCCGTTGCAAGAGCGCGCGAAACGTGGGCGCGCCGGAAAGATCCGTCCGCAGCACCAGCGTATTCACAAAAAAGCCGATGAGGTCTTCCACTTCCACGCGCCGCCGGTTGGCGATGGGCGAGCCAACGACCACGTCCGTCTGTCCAGAATAACGGTAGAGCAGCGTTTGAAAGGCGGCCAGCAGGAGGGTGAACAGCGAGAGTTCTTCCTGTCGGCTTAGTGCGCGCAGCGCCCGCACCAGCGCCGGCGGCAGCGTGAAGGAAAGTGACCGCCCGGCAAAGGTGGGCACGGCGGGGCGTGGATAATCCGCCGGCAGGGAGAGCGTGGGCAGGTGGGCCAGTTTGTCGCGCCAGTAGGCAAGCTGCTCTGCCAGCACGCCTCCGGTCAACCATTCCCGCTGCCAGGCGGCATAATCCGCATAGTGCCACGGGAGTTCTGGCAGGTTGGCGGGCCGGCCGTTCAAATTGGCCTGGTAGTGCGCGCCGATTTCGCGCACGATCACGCCCAGCGACCAGCCATCAGAGACGATGTGGTGGATGGTGAGGTAGAGGTGGTGGGTTTCCGCGGCGCGTTGGACGAGCAGCGCCCGCAGCAATGGTCCTTGCGCCAGGTCAAATGGTTCCTGATTTTGGCGATGGGCCAGGTTTTGCTCCTGGGTGTTTTGCTCATCGGGCGGGAGATGGCGCAGGTCGGCGTGGGTGATGGGGAGGGGGAATGCCGGCATGATCCTCTGCCACGGCTGCCCATCATGAACGGGAAAAATGGTGCGCAGCGATTCGTGTCGCCGGATCAGGTCGTGCAGGCTGTTTTCCAGCGCGGACACATGCAGCGGACCGTGCAGGGTGACGGCGGTGGTGACGTTGTAGAATGGGTTTGCCGGCATCAGTCGATGCAAAAACCAGAGGCGTTCCTGTGCAAAAGAAAGCGGCAGTGGCGCATCTCGTCGAGCGTGGGGCAGCGCCGCCGGTTCCGCTGCCGGTGGTGTTTGCCGCAGGTCGCGTACACGTTCGGTGAGGGCGGCGACGTTTTGGGCGTCAAACAGGGCTTGCAGCGGCAAATCAATCTGGAACGCCTTCTGCGTCCGGGCGACGATGCGCGCCGCCAGGAGGGAATGGCCGCCCAGTTCCCAGAAGTTGTCGTGGATGCCGACGCGCTCTTGTTGCAGGCATTCCGCCCAGATGCGGGCCATTGTTTCTTCGTCGGCGGTGCGTGGTGGCGTGTAGGAGTGGGGTGTCTGGGTTGGTGTGGGCGGGGGCGCGGGGAGGGCGTGGCGGTCGATTTTGCCGTTGGGGGTGAGGGGAAATGCCGGCATCACCACAAAAGCGGACGGGATCATGGGCGGTGGCAGCGTTTGTTGCAGGAAGTGGCGCAGCTCGCCCGCCGCCGGGCCGGGCGACGCGGCAGGAACGAAATAAGCGACCAACTGTTTTTTCCCGGAGGGGCCATCTCGCCAGAGCAGGGCGCTCTCCCGCACCCCCGGATGCGTGTTCAAGCTGTTCTCAATTTCCCCCAATTCCACGCGCACGCCATTTATTTTCACCTGGTTATCCAATCGCCCTAGAAATTCCAGGGTTCCATCCGGCAGCCAGCGCCCGGCGTCGCCGCTGCGGTAGAGCCGGCGGCGGACGGGGTCCAGTGGGGGGCGTTCGGCGACAAATGGGTTGGGGATAAACTGGCGCGCGGTCTGGTCGGGCCGGTTGTGATAGCCGCGCGCCAGGCTGGCGCTCTCGATGAGCAGCTCACCGGGCACGCCTATGGGGAGCGGGCGCTGGTGTGCGTCGCAGACGTAGACGCGCGTGTTGCCCATGGGCCGACCAACGGCGCGTGGGCGGTCGGGGTCCAGGGTGGGGGCGATGGTGGCGCAAACTGTTTCCGTGGGGCCATAGGCGTTGATCAGGCGGCGGCCCCGGTTCCAGCGGCGCGCCAGTTCCGCGGCGCATGGTTCGCCGACGAGGATGATGGTTTCCAGGTCGGGCAGGGAGGCGTCCGGCAGCGTTTGCAGGACGGAAGGGGTGAGGGTGATGGTGGTGATGCGCTGCTGCTGTAGCAGCTTGGGCAGGTCGGGGCCGGGGAGCAGCGCCTCCGCCGGGGCCAGCACGAGGGTCCCGCCGGAGAGGTGGGCCATCAAGATTTCCGTGATGGATACGTCGAAGCTGAAGGAGGCGAATTGCAGGACGCGGCTGCCGGGGCCAACGGCGAACGCTTCGATCTGACTGCGCGCCATGCTGCCCAGGCCGTCATGGGGCATGAGGACGCCTTTGGGCTGCCCCGTGGAGCCGGAGGTGTAGATGAGGTAGGCCAGGTTGTCGCCGCGGATGGGGACGGCGGGTGGGGTGTCGCTTTGGGCGGCGATGGCGGCGGTTTCTTGTTCAATGGGGATGGTGAGGCAATGGGGGGGGACGGGGATGGGCTGTTGGGTGAGGAGGGTGTGTTGGGTGAGGAGGAGGGAAATGCCGGCATCTGCCATCATGAACCCCAGCCGCTCCGTCGGATAAGTCGGGTCCAGGGGCACAAAGCACGCGCCCGCCTTCAGCGTGGCCCAGAGTGCGACGATCATATGCGGCGAACGGGTCATGTAAATGCCGATGCGGTCCTCTGGCCGAGCGCCGCGCTGGCGCAAGAAGTGGGCCAGTTGGTTGGCCTGACGTTCCAGTTCGGCATACGTCCAGGATGCCGCGTCAGATGCCGCGCCAAATGGCGCGCCAAAGACAAGGGCAATTTGCTCCGGCGACTGTTGCGCCTGCCGGCGGAAAAGTTCATGGAGCGGCTGACCCAGGGGGAAATCCCGTTCCGTTTTGTTCCAGGTGTGCAGCAGTTGGTGACGTTCCGCCGGCGTAAGTAGGGAGATTTGCGCCAGTGGTTGCTCTGGATCGTCGGCGAATTGCCGCAAAATGGCGTGCAAGTGGCCCAGCAGACGGTCGATCACGTCCGCCTCGAAGCGCGAGCGGTCATAATCCAGCAGCAGCGTGAGCGATGTCCCCGGCAGCGCCGCCAGGGTGAGCGGATAGTTGGTTTGTTCAACGGAATGCACGGCGCGCACGGAGAGGCTGTTGTTGCCCGGCGTGGCGGGGGCGTCCAGGGGGTAGTTTTCAAAGACGACGATGCTTTCAAACAGCGGTTGGCCGGGAGGAATGTCGCTCCATCTTTGTACTTCGGCCAGGGAGCTGTGTTCGTGGTGGCGCACGGCCAGGAGGCTTTGCTGTATCTGGCGCAGCCAGGGAAGCAGCTTGTGTTCGCCGGAGAGCCGCGCGCGCAGGGGCAGGGTGTTGATGAAGAGGCCGACGGTGGCGGCTATGCCGGCAATTTCCGCCGGACGCCCGGCCATCGTCACCCCAAAAACCACGTCCTCCTCGCCGCTGTAGGCGCTGAGGAGGATGGCCCAGGCCCCCTGCACCAGCGTGCTGAGGGTCAATTGGTGTGCGCGGGCCAGCACATTTAACCGCGTGGTCAACTCCGCCGGCAGTGAAAGCCGCCCTTGTTCGTACCGATGACGGCTATCGTGGCGGGCCTTGCTCTGGTCGATGGTGTCCACGGAGAAGGGCGTGGCAGCAGTGAAGCCGCGCAATGTTTCTCGCCAGAATGCCGCCGCGCGGGCCGTATCTTGTTGCTGCAACCAGGCAATGTAATCGCGATAGGGGCGGGGTGGGGGCAGCGGTGGCGCCGGTTGCTGTTTTCGTCCTGCTTCGTAGAAGGTGAGAACGTCGCGCAGGAGGATGGGGCCGGACCAGCCATCTTTGATGATGTGGTGGAAGGTGGCGACGACTTCGTAGACATCATCCGCCGTTTGGAAGAGGGCCAGCCGCGCCAACGGCGCTTTGCTCAAGTCGAAGCCGCGCCGACGGTCCGTTTGCAGGAAGTGTTGCAGGTGGGCTGTTTGTTCCGGGGGGGAAAGATGCCGGCAATCTTCGTTCGTAAACGGCAATTGCGCCTGTCGCAGCACGACTTGTAAAGGTTTATCCCGTTTTTCCCACACGAAAGCGGTGCGTAAGACTGCGTGTCGCGCCAGCGTCTGCTGCCAGGCCTCGCGGAAAGCGGACTCGTCCAGCGGCAATGGCGCGTGCAGCGTGAGTACAAGCTGCTCCATGTACACGCCTGTTTCTGGTTCGCGCAGGGTGTGAAAAAGCATACCCTCCTGGGTTGGAGAAAGCGGGTAGATGTCTTCAATCGGGTTTTTCATGGCGCCGTGAGTTATGTGGACTCCTGGGTAAACAGGGCTACCAGTTCGTCCAACGCCTCCTGGTCAAGTCCGGCTTCCGGGAAATCGGAGGGGGTAAACTGGCCGATTTCTTGCGTCTGGCAATGGGTGATCAAGGTTTGCAGCCGCTGGCGGTACGTTTGGGCCAGGTTGTCGATGGTGTTGGGTTGGTGAAAATGGGGGTTGTAGGTCCAGGTGACGCGCAGGCGTTGCTCGGTGACGTGGGCGATGATGTCCAGCAGATAGGGGCGTGGTGAGTGGGGGGCGCGCTCGTTGGGGGGGGATTGAATGCCGGCATACAGCTCACCCGTCGCTATTTCTTCTATCTGCCCCAAATACAAGAAGCTCATTTGTGGTTGTGGCAGCTTCTCCGCTTGCGAGGCGACGTCATACGTTGGGCGCACGTAGCGCAGCAGCCCGTACCCCACACCCTGGCGGGGCACGGCGCGCAGTTGCTCTTTGATGGTGCGAATAGCCGCGCCCGGTTCCGTGATGTCGCCAGGCAGTGCTACCGGGTACAGGGTTGTAAACCACCCCACGGTACGGGAATAGTCAGGGGGTAGCGTGCCGGCATCTCGTCCATTTTCCTCCAACGCCACCAGCACGGCGGCAGCACCCGTCCAGATCGTCATCGTTTGCGCCAGGGCTGTGAGCAGAATGTCGGCCACGCCGGTGTGGTAGGCGCGGGGCGCGTCACGCAGCAGCGCCGACGTTTCCGCCTGGTCCAGCGCCACTGTCACCGATTGCGCCATTTCCACCGTATTGGCGGCGGGATCAGAGAGGTCGCCCGCCGTTGCGCCGCCGTCCAGCGGCAATCTGGCGGACGCCAATGAGGTCGCTTCGCGCCAATAAGCCCATTCCGCCCCCATTTCGGGCTGCGCCGCCAGCGCGCGCAACTGCTCCGCCCAGGTCTGAAACGAGGCCGTTTTTGCCGGCAGTGTCGCGCTGTCCCCCTGGGCGATTTGTGCATAGGCGGTTTGCAAATCCGCCAGGAGGATGGACCAGGAAAAGGCATCTACGACGAGGTGATGGGCAATGAGCAGTAATTGATCTGGCGCGGCGGGCGCGCGACGAAAATAGATGGCCTGGAATAGCGGCCCCCGCGCCAGGTCCAGGCGCGTTTGCCAGGCCGCCGTTTGCGCGGCGATCTGCTGCCCCTGGTCGGCGGGGGGGTACGGCGACAAGTCCACTACCACCAGCGGCGGCGCGGCGGGAATGGGAGCAAACGACTGTCGCCAACCGTTTTCCGCGCGTTGGAAGCGCAGTCGCAAAGCGTCATGGTGGGCCAGCACGGCTTGCAGCGCCGCCGAGAGCGTGGCCGTATCCAGGGAGCGGCGCAGCGTCAGTTGCAGCGATTGGTTCCAGTGGTGGGGTTGGGGGAATGATTGGGAGAAAAACCAGGATTGAATCGGCGTGAGGGGGTAGTCGTGGTCTGGAGAGGCGTTTTCCGTGTCCGGCGGCGGCCCGGATGGGGTTGCGGTGTCTGTGTACGCCGCCTGCGTCAGTTCGGCGATGGTCTGGTGGGTGAACAACTGATTGGGGGAGAAGCGTAGTCCGTGTTGGCGGGCGTGGGAGATGATCTGGATCGCCAGCACGGAGTCGCCACCCAATTCAAAGAAGTTGTCCTGGATGCCGATGGGGGCAATGCCCAGTAGCTCTTGCCATATCTGGCTGAGAATGCGTTCCGGTTCGCTGCGTGGGGGCGCGTACGGGGTTTTGACGCGACCGCGGTCGTGGGTGGCGCGGGGTGGAATGGGTAAGGGGGGCGCTGCCTGTGTCTCGATGCGGCGGATCAGTTCGTCCGGGGCGTAGGCGGAGACGAGCAGGCGCGACGCGGGTTGGTGGGCCAGGATGCGGTGGAGGGCTTCGATGGCGGTGGCGGGGGAAATGCCGGCATACACATTTTCCATCTGTGGCAATTGCCGCGCCAACACCTGCCATTGCGCCGGATCAGCGCGCTTCAAGGAAAATCCTTCGATCTCTACCAGTTCCTGCCCAGACGCATCCAGCAGGGTCACATCCACCGTAATCGTCTCCGCACTCGTCTCCGGCGGGGACGAAAAACGGGCGTGACTGAACAAGTGTGCCGGCAGCGGCGCTTTTAGCGCCAGGCGGCGGTAAGACAGCGGCAGATAGCTGCCTTGCGCTACGTACTGGCCGGCAAAACTGGCGGCAACATCCAGCAGCGCCGGGTGCAGCAGATAGGCGCGTAAATCTTCCGCAAACGCCGCGTCCAGGGTGATAGCGGCTACCGCCTCCCCCTCACCCACACGCAATGATTGCAGGCCGCGCCAACGGGGGCCAAGTTCAATCTGTTCTCGCCGTAAATCTTCCGCGCGCACGGGAATTTCTCGCGGGCAGTGGGCCAGCAGCGCGGGGATGTCGTGGCGAGGCGTTGCCGTGGGCGCGAGTGGCGATACGCTGCCCTGAGCATGGGTTTGCCACGCCTGCCCTTCCTGGCTTTGCACGGTAAATTGATACTGGTTTGTGCCGGCATTTTCCTTTTCCAGCACGACACGTATCTCCCGTTCTTCCGTCGCCGCCATGACCAGCGGCGTAAGGAAGTAGACATCGTGGAACTGCATTTGCGTGTGCGCCGTGTGCTCGGCAAAAGCGGCGCGCACCATTTCCAGGTAGACCGTGCCCGCCAGGGAGGGGTGGGACATGATGCGGTGTTCCGCGAGGACCCAGTAACGGTCGGGATGGAGCCAGGCGCGGTACACGGCGCGCGCGTCATTGGTTTCTACTTTTTCCTGCAACAGGGGATGGATGGGGGGTGATGGGCGCGTGTGCGCAGGCGCGGCCATGCCGACACCCCGCCATGTGTCCCAGTTGACGGAGAAAACAAACATCTCGCCGCGATTGCGGTAAGAAGCGGCGAAGGCGTCGAGGAAGGCGTTCGCGGCGGTGTAGGCGGTGCGTCCTGGGCCGCCGGTGATGGCGACGAGTGAGGAAAAGAGACAGAGAAAATCAATGGGAAACGTTTCCAGGGCGCGGGCGAGGTTAAGCGTTCCGATGACTTTGGGGGCCAGGATGGGGGCGGCTGTTTCCGGGGTTGTTTGTTGTATCAGGTTGCCGCCGGAAATGCCGGCAGCGTGGAATACCCCATCCAGTCCGCCAAAATGCGCCCGCGTCAGCGAGATGGCCCGCTCCACCTGGGACAAATCGGTCACATCCGCCTGCACGACCAGCAACTCGGCCCCTTGCGCCCGCAGCGCGTGCAGTTGGCGCGCTGCCGTTGCGTGTGGATGGTCGGGGGCGATTTCCGGCCAGGTTTCCGGCGGGGGGAATTCGGAGCGGGTGAGCAGTACGATTCTGGCCCGCCCTGTTTGCGCCAGATAGGCCGCTACTTGTAGGCCAACGCCTCCCAGCCCGCCGGTGATCAGGTAGATGCCGTCGGGTTTGAGGAGGGATGCCGGCATAGCCGATGCCGGCAAAGTCACCGATTCATAAGTAGGAACCCAACGCGCCTGCCCCCGAAAGGCCACAACGCCCGGTTCCGCCACAGCCAACTCTCGCGGCAGCAGCCCCCATTCGCGCGCGTCCAGATCAATTGCGCGGCACGTGACCGACGGATACTCTTGGGAAATGACACGACAAGGCCCTAACAACACCGCCTGTCCTGGACGGTTCTCCGTTTCGCCGGCGATAGACTGCATCTGCCGCGAAAGCACGTCAATATGCCGTGGCGAAACGTGCGCCAGCCCGCCGAGGGCCTGTGCCAGGTAGACTAAACTGTAAAAACTGGCCGTTAACGGCTCCATCTCCGCGGCCAACGACCAGGCATGAATGATGCGGTCCGGCGGGTACGGAAGCTGCGCCAAAAGTTGGGCGTACTGCTGAGGGACGGATGGGTCTATGCAGAATGTATCATCACCCAGAGCCTGAAACGCCGCGCCCGCAAAAACCATAATGGGCGTCTGCCCCTGGGCGCGCAGCGCGGCGCGCAAGGAAGCAACAACGGGATCATTTTCGTTCGTGGCAAACAGCAGCCATTGGCCGGTGGGCAGTGGCCGACTGGCAGGGGGCAGCGTGCGCTTCCAGGACGGCAAGTAGAAGAGGTCGCTTACGCCCTGTGCCGCCGGCTTGGGCGCGGCAACCGCTGGCGGTGTCGTCTCCAGCCAGTACCGCTGTCGCTCGAAGGGATAAGGGGGCAGCGGCACTCGTCGTCGCGGCTGTGGGTGAAGCTGCTCCCAGGCGATTGGCGCGCCGCGCACCCAGAGTTGGGCGGCAGCGGAGAGCAGTGCGGCGGCGTCTGACTGCGCCGCCCGTGGATGACGCATGGCGGGGAGGACGGGTTGGGTAACTTGTCGCCGCGCCAGTTGGGTTAGCGCCTGGCCGGGGCCTACCTCCAGAAGTAGCACCGCGGGATCGCGGCTGACTTGCGCCAGACCGGTGGCAAACTGCACCGGTTGACGCAACTGCTGTACCCAATAGTCCGGGTCCATGGCCTGGTCATTCCTGATCCATGTGCCGCTGACGTTGGAGATGTACGGCAGTTGGGGCGGCTGTAAGGCCATGGCGCGGGCGACGGCGGCGAAATCAGCCAGGATGGGGTCCATCATGGGGGAGTGGAAGGCGTGGCTGGTTTGCAGCAGACGGCTGGTGATGCCTGCCGTGGATAACTGGTCTGCCAGCACGTGCAGCGGCGGCAGAGGGCCGGCAACGACGCAGCGCTCCCGCTCGTTGATCACGGCTACATTCAGTTCGGGGGGGAGCCAGGGGTTGACCTGTTCTGGCGACAGGGAGACAGACAGCATTCCGCCGCGCGGGAGGGATTGCATCAGACGCCCGCGGGCGGCGACGAGGCGCAGTCCCTCTTCCAGGGTAAATACGCCGGCGAGGCAGGCGGCCACGTATTCGCCGATGCTGTGGCCGAGCATGGCGTGGGGGTGGATGCCCCAGGCGCGCCACAAGGCGGCCAGGGCGTAGGCGGTGGCGAAGAGGGCGGGTTGGGTGAATTGGGTCTGATTGAGCCGGGCGGAGGCGGGTTCGATCTGGTCTGGCGCTGGGTAGAGCAGGTCGCGCAGGTCTAGTTCCAGGAGGGGGGCCAGATGGTGGGCGCAGGTGTCAATTTGCTGGCGAAAAACTGAGTATTCTTCGTATAACGTTTGCCCCATGCCGGCAAATTGACTCCCTTGCCCCGGAAACATGAATACAACGGGTGGCGCGTTTTCGGCGGCCATGCCTGTTGCGCCGGATGACAGGTCCGCCAGGCGCGCTATGGCGTCGGGAACATCCTTGCAGGCAAGGGCGCGCCGGTGGGCAAAGGGGTATCGCCCCGTTTGCAGCGTGGCGGCCACAGCGGCCAGAGAAAGGCCGGGGTTTTGTCGCAGGTGTTCGGCCAGGTTGAGGGCCTGGGTGGCCAGGGCGGTTTCCGTGTGGGCGGAAAGGGGGAGCAGTTGGTCGGTTTGGGGGGACGGGGGCGGGGGAGGTGGCGGGGCGGCTTCCAGTATGACGTGGGCGTTGGTTCCGCCAATGCCAAAGGCGCTGACGCCGGCGCGGCGAGGGAAGGGGGCGTCGGGCCAGGGTATGAGTTGTGTGTTGATGTAGAAGGGTGTGCCGGCAAAATCAATTTGTGGATTCGGCGTTTGGTAATGTAGAGAAGGCGGGATCAGGCCATGTTTGAGAACGAGAACGGTTTTGATGAGGCCGGTAATGCCGGCAGCCGCATCGAGATGCCCCACATTGCTCTTGACCGCCCCCACGGCACAGTGCGCCGGTTCGTTCACCAACGGTGCAAACACCTGGTTCAGGGCGTGTATCTCAATCGGGTCGCCCAGGGGCGTGCCCGTTCCATGGGCTTCAATATAGCGAATCGTGTGCGCGGGCACGTTGGCGGCTGCCAGCGCCGTGGCAATGGCTGCCGCCTGACCGGCGACGCCAGGGGCTGTGTAGCCGACTTTGGCCGCGCCATCGTTGTTCACTGCCGTGCCTTTGATGATGGCGTGGATAGTATCGCCGTCGGCTTGCGCCTGCGCCAGCGGCTTGAGAACGACCATGCCAACGCCGCTGCCAAAAACGGTTCCTTGCGCCTGGGCATCGAACGGGCGGCAATGCCCATCGGGGGAGAAAATGGCGCCTTCGTGGTATAGGTAGCCATGTTGTTGCAGCAGGTTGACGGAGACGCCTCCCGCCAGGGCCAGGTCGCATTCGCCGTTGCGCAGGCTTTGCGCGGCCAGGTGCACGGCGACGAGGGAGGTGGAGCAGGCTGTTTGCACGGTGAGGCAGGGGCCGGTGAGGTTGAGTTCGTAGGCGGCGCGGGTTGCCAGGAAATCTTTGTCGTTACCGATGAGGGCTTGATAATTTTGCAGCAGGTTGTGTTGGGCGTGGTGTTGCAGGAGGTAGCTGTTAAGCCCTGTGCCGGCAAAAAGCCCGATGCGCGCGTGGTTGTTTTGTGGTACACAGCCGGCATCTTCCAACGCGGACCAGGCGCATTCCAGGAAAAGGCGGTGCTGCGGGTCCATCATCTCCGCTTCGCGTGGGGTAAAACCAAAAAACGCGGCGTCAAACTGGTCTATGTCGTCCAATTGCGCCGCGGCGGGCACAAAATGGGAATCGGCGCGCAGGGCGGCGGGAATGTCGGCGGCGTCCAGTTCCGCCTCGGTGAAGAAATGAATGGATTCCCGTCCCTGGCAGAGGTTGTGCCAGAATTCGGTGATGTTTCTGGCTCCGGGGAAGCGACCGCTGAGGCCGATGATGGCGATGTCTGTGTTTGCCTGGTGGCGGGGGGATGGCGTGGGGCGGGGGGATGGGGGCGCGTCGCCCTGGGTAAGGTAGCCGGCTAGTTGGCTGATGGTGGGGTGACGGAACATCTCGACGACGCCAAAGGCGCGTTGCAGGCGGGCCTGGATTTGTTCGTGGGCTTGCACGACGAGCAGTGAGTGCGCGCCGATGTCGAAGAGGTTGTCGTGGATGCTGATGGCGGGGAGGTGGAGGAGTTTTTGCCAGATGCCGGCAATCATCTGCTCTGTTTCCGTCTCCGGGGCGACGGTGGGGAGAAGGGTGGCGGCCGGATCGGGGAGGGCGCGGCGGTCAATTTTGCCGTTGGGTGTGAGGGGCCATGTGGAAAGGGGGACGAAGTGGGCGGGGACCATGTACGCGGGCAGGGTTGTTTGCAAAAAGTGGCGCACTTCGGTGGGGATGATGGTCTGGCCGGGGGCGGGGAGGAGGTAGGCGACCAGGCGATCATTTTGCTGTGTCATGACGAGGGCTTCACGGATGGTGGAATGCCGGCATAACGCCGCTTCAATCTCCCCCAATTCAATGCGAAAACCGCGCAACTTCACTTGATGGTCCGTCCGCCCCAGAAACTGCAACGCGCCGTCTGGCAGGCGGCGCACCAGGTCTCCTGTGCGATACAGACGCTCGCCTGGAACCGTCCCGGCGCGCTCTGGCGGCAGCGACAAGAACCGCGCGGCGGTCAGGTCCGGGCGGCCATGATAGCCACGCGCCAGCCCGACGCCGCCGATGTACAACTCGCCAGGCACGCCTACGGGGGTAGCCTGCCCATCTTTGTCCAGCACGTAGAGGCGCGTGTTGGGAATGGGGCGACCAATTGGCGGCGGTCCCGCGCCCGGCGTACACGCCTGGACGCTAGACCAGATGGTAGCCTCGGTGGGGCCATACAGGTTAAAGAACAGGCGCCCAGGTCCCCATCGATCCACCAGTTCCGCCGGGCACGCTTCCCCGGCCACCGTGATCACGCGCAGATCGGGCAGCGGTTCGTCCGGCAGCATGGCTAACGCCGATGGGGGCAGGGTGACAATGGTGACGCGCGTTTGTCGCAAGAACTGCCACAGGGGACGGCCAGGCAGCAGCGATTCATGGTCGCCCAGGCAAAGGGCCGCGCCCGTTGTCAGCGCCATCGTTATCTCAAAGACGGAGGCATCAAAGCTAAGGGAAGCGAATTGCAGTACGCGCTGACCCGGACCCGCGCCGAAGAGGTCCGCCTGGGCCGCGGAGACATTCACCAGGCTACGATGGGCAAGTTGCGCCGCCTTGGGTTGCCCGGTAGTGCCGGAGGTGTAGATGAGGTAAGCCAGAGCATCCGGGGTGACGTTGGTGGCGGGCTTGTCGTCGGGATAGGCGGCGATGGTGGGCCAATCGGCATCCAGACAAAGGCTGGGGAGGGGCGGTTGATAATCCGCGGTGATGGTCTCGTAGGTTGGGGCGTGTGCCTTTTGGGTCAGCAGCAAGGTTATTTGCGCGTCAGCCAGTATGAATGCCAGCCGCTCCGGGGGATAGTCGGGGTCCAGGGGCACATAGGCCGCACCCGCTTTGAGGACGGCCAGGATCGCCGTGACCATTTCCGCGGAGCGGTGGCAACTGATGGCCACGTGGCTGTCGCGGCCAATGCCAACTGCCTGTAGATAGTGAGCCAGGCGATTGGCGCGAGCATCCAGTTCGGCGTAACTTATTTGCGCGTTGCCGATGATGAGCGCGGGGGCGTCTGGTTGCTGTCGGGCCTGCGCCTCAAATAACTCGTGCCAGCATTTGTCGTGGGCAAAAGGGGCTTCCGTCTCGTTCCAACTTCGCAGTTGCGCCCTTTCCTGGTCGGTGAGGAGGGGGAGCGCGGCCAGCGTTTGGGCGGGGTCGGCCACGATGCCGGCCAGGAGGGTTTGCAGGTGGCGGCTCATGCGCGTGATGGTGGGCGCGTCGAAGAGGTCGGGGTTGTAGAGCCAGGCGGCGGAGAGGGCGTCGTCCGTTTCGAACAGGTGCAGCGTGAGGTCAAATTGACCTTCTTGCTGCGGCAACGAGAGCGCCTCCAGGTGCAGGTTGTCCCAGGCAACCTGCATGCCCGTTTGCCCCAGAAGCAGCGGGGCCAGCCCCTGGCTGTCAAACCGGGCGGATTCCAGGGCAAAAGCGGCGTCGAAGAGGAGTGAGCGGCTGGGGTCGCGGTTCAGGCGCAGGTTTTGGGCGATGAGGGCCAGGGGATAGGATTGGTTTTCCAGCGCTTCCAACACGGTCTGATGTACCTGTTTTAGAAAGTCGCTGAAGGGTGTTTGGCTGTCTGGCCGGCTGCGCAGGGGCAGCATGTTGACGAGGTAGCCGACTGTACGGGTGAAGTCGGGGTGGTGTCGGCTTGCGGTGGGCGTGCCGATGATGAGGTCTTCTTGTCCGGTATAGCGGTAGAGGAGGGTTTTGTAGGCGGTGAGGAGGAGGGTGTAGAGGCTTGTTTTGTGGGTGGCGGCCAGGTTTTTGAGCTGCTGGGTCAGGGCGGAAGGAATGGTGTGTGTGAGTGATGCGCCGCGAAAGGTCTGGCGAGGTGGGCGGGGGCGGTCGGTGGGCAGGTTGAGCAGGGGGATTTCGCCCTGGAGTTTCGCCTGCCAGTAGTGTTGTTGTTGAATGCCGGCATCGCTCTGCACGAAAGCTATCTGCCAGTGAACGTAATCGGCTATGCTTCTGCCGGGGGAGGGCAGAACAGGAGCCTGTCCCTGGCGTAGCGCCGTGTACAGTATCCGCAGTTCTTCCACCAGGAGCATGTAGGAGGAGAGGTCAATGACGATGTGGTGGGCGGAAAGGAGCAGGACGTGATCGTCGGGTGCGTGTGTGAAGAGGTGAACGCGAAACAGGGGGCCTGTTTCCAGATTGAAGGGTTGGCGGGCGGCGGCGGTCAGTTCGGTTTGCAAGGTTTCTTCTGACCAGCCGGCGGCGTCAATGGGGAAGAAGGGGATGGGCGTATCAGGTGGTTGGGTTTGTTGTTGGGGCTGACCGTTGGCGGCGTGGAAGCGCAGGCGCAGGCTGGCGTGTCGTTGGTAGAGGGTTTGGCAGGCCTGGTGAAATGCCGGCACATCCAGCCCCCCCCGGACCCGAAACGCCAGCAGCGTATTGTAAGCCCAACTCTCCGGAGCCAGCCGGTACAGAAACCACAACGTTTGCTGGCCGAAGGACAATGGCTGTCCTGAGGACGATCCTGGTCCTTCGGCCAGCGGTGGGCCTGCGGGAGCGGAGCCAGATTCCCCCAGCCGCCGACGTAGCAATTCCGCCAGCAGTTCTCGTTTCTGCCGAGGGGAAAGGTCATCACGACGAGGAATTTGATCCATCTCTGCTCCAATGCCAGGGGGTGGCGTCAGCATTGCTGCCGGCGCCACCCCCATAATGGTGCGGCCAGGCGTCAATTAGGGCGCATCCGTTAACGGCTTCCCTGAGGAATTGACGGATGCGCTGAACGGGTATTTAGGAACCGTCCGAAAACAACTTCACACTTCAAGCCAGTCATCTTGCCGCGTCACTGTTACATTCCGCGCCAGCGGTTGAAGCCGGCCGAGATCGACAATGATCCGTTCCATGTCGATTGCGGACATCTCGCCGTCGCCATCGTCGTCCTGTCCACAGGAAGCATAGCCGAGGAAGATAACGGAAATACGGTCTTGTTTGGGCAATTGGTAGTCAACCAACCGCACGCGGGCAAACTCCGTAATCCGATAGGAGACGTTGGCGCCGTTGCCCTGGACGTCTTCCCAGACGGGAACGATGATGTCGATGCCCTTGAGCACGTCCAGCGCGTCACGGATCGATCTGGCGTTGGAAACACCAGGCTTACCTTCCACCCAGTCATGTGCGGATACCACATGATCGTTTGGATCGTAGGGGTTGATGTACGTGTAGCTGTTTCCGGGAGGCGTCAGGCTGGCAACCAGGGTGGGTACGCCGTTGTCCCCCGTCCAGGTCAACCAACCGAAGTTGCCGGCATTTTCCCCATTCAGGATGTCTTCCAACAGGTCGCCCACCTCCGCATCGTCCAGCGTGTCTTCATGCAGGGCAATGGGATACAGTTCGCACGGGCTGGAGCCGGGTGTGACATTCACGGTCACGACTGCCGTATCGCTGCCGCCGTGCCCATCGCTCACCGTGTAGGTGAAGCTGTCCACGCCGTTGAAGCCGACATCGGGAAGGTAGGTGATGGTGTTGTCCGGATTGATCGCGGCGAAGCCGGCGGGTGGCTGCGTCACCGAGGCCACGGTGAGGCTGTCGCCATCGACATCACTGTCGTTTGCCAACACGTCAATGGTCACGGCCGTGTCTTGGGATGTGTTGGCCGTGTCGTTGACGGCGTTGGGGCTGTCGTTGACCGGACTGACCGTGATGGCAACAGAAGCGGTATCGCTGCCACCATGACCATCGCTGATGGTGTAGGTGAAGCTATCCGCTCCGTAGTAGTTGGCGTTTGGCTGGTAGGTGACGTCCACGCCGTTGTTGACGACTGAGCCGTGCGCGGGCTGCGTGACGCTGCCGATGGTCAGGCTGTCACCGTCCGCGTCGGTGTCGTTGGCGAGGACGTCCATGGTGATACCCGTGTCTTCGGGAGTTGTGGCGGCATCGTCATTGGCGACGGGGTTGTCATTGACGGACGTGACCGTGATGGTGACGAGGGCGGTGTCGCTGCCGCCGTGGCCGTCGCTAATGGTGTAGCTGAAGCTATCGCTGCCATTGTAACCGGCGGCGGGTGTGTAGGTGACGGTGTTGTCCGGGTTGATGATGGCGCTGCCTTGCAGCGGGGTGGTGACGGCGGTGACGGAGAGGTCGTCGCCATCCACATCGCTGTCGTTTGCCAGCACATCCACGGTCACGGCGGTGTCTTCGTCCGTGACTGTCGCGTCGTCTACGGCATCGGGGGCGTCATTGACGGGGGTGCTGGTGATGGTGACGAGAGCGGTGTCGATGTCGCCGTTGCCGTCGTCAATGGTGTAGCTGAAGCTATCGGGGCCATTGTAGTTGGGAGCGGGGGCGTAGGTGATGGTGTTGTCGGGGTTGATGGTGGCTGTGCCGAATGCCGGCATTGTCACCGCCACCACCGTCAGCCCATCCCCATCCACATCGCTGTCATTCGCCAGCACGACCACCGTCACCGGCGTATCTTCGGCCGTTACCGCGCTGTCATCAACCGCCACGGGCGCGTCATTCACCGGGTTCACGGCTACCGTGACGGAAGCCGTCGCCGTTTCACCCTGCCCATCACTGATAGTGTAGCTAAAGCTGTCCGCGCCGTGATAGTTCGCATCAGGCGTGTAGGTGATGGTGTTATCCGGGTTGATAACCACGGAGCCATGGGTGGCCGTCGTGACGGCTGTCACGGTCAGGGGGTCTCCGTCTACGTCGTCATCATTGGCCAGCACGTCAATGATCACAGGGGTATCTTCGTCAGTGGCGGTAGCGTCAATGCCGGCAACCGGCGCATCATTCACCGGCGTCACACTGATCGTCACCGTCGCCGTATCCGCACCACCCTGGCCGTCATCCACCGTGTAGCTGAAACCGTCGGGACCAAAGTAATCGGTATCCGGCGTATACGTGACGGTATTGTCTCCGTTGATGACCACACTGCCGTGCGCGGGCGTGCTAACCGCCGCCACCGTCAATGTATCGCCATCCACATCGGTGTCATTCGCCAACACATTGACCGTCACGCTCGTGTCTTCGGGCGTGGTAACCGCGTCATCCACGGCCAGTGGATCATCATTTATCGCCGTCACCGTGATGGAAACGGTGGCCGTGTCGCTGCCGCCCTGACCATCACTTGCCGTATAGGCAAAACTGTCGCCGCCATAGAAGTCGGCGGCGGGCGTATAACTGATCGACCCATCCGGGTTCACAACAACCGTCCCGTTGCTGGGCGTCGTCACCGCCGTGACGCTCAATGTATCCCCATCCACGTCGCTGTCGTTGCTCAACACGGCAATCGCCACGGGTGTATCTTCCGCCGTCGCCGCGCTGTCCGCCACGGCAACGGGCGCATCGTTGACGGGGATCACGGTGATGCTGACCGCAGCCGTATCCACGCCGCCGTTCCCATCGCTCACCGTATACGTGAAGCTGTCCGCGCCATTAAAGTCGGCATCGGGCGCATAGGTGATCGTGTTGTCCGGGTTGACCGTGGCAATGCCATGTCCCGGCGGGGTCACCGAGGCAACCGTTAACAGATCACCCTCCACGTCACTGTCATTCGCCAATACGTCAACCGTAACGGGTGTATCCTCCAGCGTTGCTGCCGTGTCATCAACCGCCGTCGGGGCGTCATTGACCGGTGTCACCGTCACCGTGACGCTGGCGGTATCGCTGCCGCCATTCCCATCGCTGACAGTGTAGCTGAAGGTATCCACACCGAAGTAATCAGCGTCAGGCGTGTAAGTCACGTCCGTGCCACTGTTTCCGACCATGCCATGCGCGGGCTGCGTGACGCCGCTGATGGTCAGCGCGTCCCCATCCGCATCCGCGTCATTTGCCAGAACGTCAATGACGACCGGCGTATCTTCCGCCGTCGTCGCACTGTCATCCGTCGCTACCGGGTTGTCGTTTTCCGCGGAGACGGTGACGGCAACCGTGGCGGTGTCGGAGCCGCCGTGGCCATCGCTGATGGTGTAGGCGAAACTGTCCGCGCCATTGTAGCCCGCGGCGGGCGTGTAGGTGAGCGTGTTGTCCGGGTTGATGGTCACGCTGCCATGCGTTGGTGTGGTCACGGCGGTGACGCTAAGGCCATCGCCATCCACATCGCCGTCATTTGCCAGCACGTCAATGGTCACGGGCGTGTCTTCCTGGGTGGACACGGCGTCATCGGCGGCAACGGGAGCGTCATTGACTGGCGTTACGGTGATCGTCACCAGCGCGGTGTCCATGCCGCCCTGCCCATCACTAATGGTGTAGTTGAAGCTATCCGTGCCGTGATAATCCGCGTCGGGCATGTAGGTGACCGTGTTGTCTGGGTTCACGACGAGAGAGCCGTGCGTGGGTGTGGTCACGCTGCTGATTATGAGCGTGTCTCCGTCCACATCACTGTCATTTGCCGGCACGTCAACGGTTACAGGCGTGTCCTCCGGCGTTGTGGCGATGTCATCTACAGCTACG
This sequence comes from Ardenticatenales bacterium, assembly GCA_020634515.1. Classification (NCBI taxonomy): domain Bacteria; kingdom Bacillati; phylum Chloroflexota; class Ardenticatenia; order Ardenticatenales; species Ardenticatenales bacterium. The sequence continues at coordinate 289,538 of JACKBL010000006.1, forward strand.
GGCACATCATTGACCGGCGTGATAGTGATGGAAACGGTGGCCGTGTCTGTGCCCCCGTTCCCGTCGCTCACCGTATACGTGAAACTGTCCGCACCGTGGTAATCCGCGGCAGGCGTGTAGGTGACGTCCGCGCCATGGTTGACAACCACGCCGTGCATAGGCTGCGTCACACTCTCCACCAACAGCGTGTCTCCATCCACATCCGTGTCGTTCGCCAACAGGTCAATCGTCGCGGACGTGTCTTCCGCCGTTACGGCATCGTCATCGACCGCGTTTGGATTGTCGTTCACGGCGGCAATGGTGACATGTACCACTGCGGTAGCAGCACCGCCATGCCCATCCGTGATGGTGTAGCTGAAGCTGTCCGCGCCGTTGTCATTCATGTCCGGCGTGTAGGTGATGGTGCTGTCGGGATTGAGAACGGCCACGCCGTGGGTCGGCGTCGTGATGGCGGAGATAGAAAGCGCGTCGCCGTCAATGTCGCCGTCATTTGCCAGGACGTCCACCGTCACCGGCGTGTCTTCCGCCGTGAGCGCCGTATCATCCGCCGCCACTGGCGCATCGTTCACGGGCGTAACCGTCAGCGTGACGGTGGCCGTGTCGAAGCCGCCATTGCCGTCGCTGGCGGTGTAGGTGAAGCTGTCGGGGCCGTGGTAGTTGGCCGCAGGGGTGTAGGTGATGGTGTTATCCGGGTTAACAACGGCATTGCCGTGCAACGGAGCGGTCGCCGCTGTTACGGTCAACGAATCGCCCTCCACGTCGCTGTCATTCGCCAGCACGTCAATGGTGACGGGCGTGTCCTCCGCGGTTGTGGCCGTGTCATCAATAGCCACCGGCGCATCGTTAACGGGGATGACGGTAACCGTGACGACGGCGGTGGCGCTGCCACCGTTGCCGTCTCCGGCGACGTAGGTGAAGCTATCCGTGCCGTCATAGCTATCGGTGCTATTGAAGTCTTGATCGGGCGTGTAGGTGACACTGTTGTCCGGGTTGATGACGACGGCGCCATTGCCCGGCTGCGTCACGGAACTGACCGCGAGAGCATCCCCATCCACGTCGCTGTCGTTTGCCAGCACGTCAATCGTCACCGGCGTGTCTTCCAGTGTGGTCGCCGTGTCGTCGCTGGCCTGCGGCGGGTCGTTGACGGGGGTGATGGTGACGGTGACGGTGGCGGTGTCCGTGCCCCCGTTGCCGTCGCTGACGGTGTAGGTGAAGCTGTCGCTGCCGTGGTAGTCGGCGTCCGGCGTGTAGGTGACGTCCGCGCCGTTGTTGACGACGAGGCCGTGGGCCGGCTGCGTCACCGCGCTCACGGTGAGGGCATCGCCGTCCACGTCGGCATCATTCGCCAGCACGTCAACGGTGATGGGCGTGTCTTCCGGGGTGGTGGCCGTGTCGTCGGCCGCCTGCGGCGGGTCATTGACGGGGGTGATGGTGACGGTGACGGTGGCGGTGTCCGTGCCCCCGTGGCCGTCGCTGACGGTGTAGGTGAAGCTGTCGCTACCGTGGTAGTCGGCGTCCGGCGTGTAGGTGACGTCCGCGCTGTTGTTGACGACGACGCCATGCGTGGGCTGCGTGACCGCGCTCACGGTGAGGGCATCGCCATCCACGTCGGCATCATTCGCCAGCACGTCAACGGTGACGGGCGTGTCTTCCGGGGTGGTGGCCGTGTCGTCGGCGGCCTGCGGCGGGTCGTTGACGGGGGTGATGGTGACGGTGACGGTGGCGGTGTCCGTGCCCCCATTGCCGTCGCTGACGGTGTAGGTGAAGCTGTCGCTACCGTGGTAGTCAGCGTCGGGCGTGTAGGTGACACTACTGTCCGGATTCAGCGCAACCGTGCCGTGCGTGGCGGTGGAAACAGCCGTAACCGTGAGGGGATCGCCATCCCCGTCGAAGTCGTTCGCCAGCACGTCAATCGTTACCGGCGTGTCTTCCGGTGTGGTCGCGCTATCGTTCATGGCGATGGGCGCGTCGCCGACAGCCGTAACAATGACGGCCACCGTGGCCGTATCCGTGCCGCCGTGGCCATCGTTGACGGTGTAGGTGAAACTGTCCAGGCCGTTGTAGTCGGCATCTGGCGTGTAGGTGACGTCCGTGCCGTTGTTGACGACGCCGCCATGCGTGGGCTGCGTCATCGCGCTCACGGTGAGGGCGTCGCCGTCCACGTCGGTGTCGTTTGCCAACACGTCAATGGTGACGGGGACGTCTTCTAATGTGGTGTCGCTGTCATTGAGGGCGACGGGTGCGTCATTGACCGGGGCGATGGTCAGTGAGACGGTCGCCGTGTCCGTGCCGCCGTTGCCGTCGCTGATGGTGTAGGTGAAGCTGTCCGGGCCGTTGTAGTCGGCATCGGGCGTGTAGGTCACATCTGCGCCGTTGTTGACGACGACGCCGTGGGTGGGTTGCGTCACGCCGCTCACGGTGAGGGCGTCGCCATTGGGGTCGCTATCGTTTGCCAGTACGTCCACGGTGATGGGGGTGTCTTCGGGCGTGGTGGCGCTGTCGTCCACGGCGGTGGGCGGGTCGTTCAGGCTGTTGATGATGAGGGTGGCCGCAGCGGCGGCGGCGGCAGCCGTGGTGGTGGATTGGGCCTGGACGGTGATGTTGTACGTGCCGGCACTGCTCACGCTCACGTTGATCCGTACTGCCGCTGCCTGGTGGGCGGGAATGTATAGCTCGGAGACCGCCGGCGCGGCAAAGCCGTTGGGTGCTATCAAGGTGTCCAGCGTGTAGAACGTGCCCACGTTACCCGTATTTGTGATCACCAGCAGGAATTGATGATCGGCCACGTAGCCGTCTACCACGCGCAACGTGGGCGTGATGCTCACGGCAACGTCCTCGAATCCGGTGAAGGTGATGTCTGCGTCGTCGGTGTTGAAGATGGCCGGATTACCGGTGGAACGAGCGGTGACGGCGAATGGGTAGGTGGTGGGGAGGGCGAAGTCCAGGTTGGGGACGGAGAGCTGAACCACGGTGGAAGCATTGGGGGCGAGGGCCACGGAGGGGGATGAGAATTGGGCGGTGGCGGAGACAATGCCGGCAGCGGAGAGTCGGAACGTATCCGCTACCTGTCCCGTATTCGTCACCGTCACATCCCACACCTGCGCGTCCGTCGGCGACATCGTGACGCTTTGCGGCGCGATGCTCACCTGCACTCCTTCCGCCGCCACCAATGCCGTCGCGTCCGCCACGGCCGTGGTCGCCGGGTTGCCTTGCGAACTGACCACAACCTGCACCGGATAGGCGGCAGGCGTGGCATTGACGTCAGGCGTCACCAGCAGGCGTAGCGTGGCACTGTTGAAGACAAAGGGCGTCAGCGCCAGTTCGGTGACGGGAACGCCATCAACCAGCAGTTCGTAACTCCAGCCGGCGGGGAGATTGACGGCAAAGGTGTACACGTCGGGCATACTGCCGCTGTTGGTGACAACCAGGTCGTAAATGGCGGGCGTGCCGCGACCGGCCGTGGCGCTGGCGGGCGTGAGCAACGCCGCCACGCCTGGTCCATCCAGCAGCCCCAGGCCGGCTTCGTCGGACGCCGTCAAGCCGGTGGCCCCCGTTGCCTGCACGGTGAAGGGGAGCGTGCTTTCTTCCGCCTGCGCCGTCACGGTGAAGACGCCGACGAATGTCTCGCCCGCATTCAGGGCGACCGGAGAGGGCAGCGCCACGGGCAGGCTGCCCAGCCCGTCCGTGGAGAAGGTGTATTGTTCGGCCTGGTTGGTTGTATTGGTCAGTACCAGGTCGTAGACGACGGTTTCGCCATTGCGGGCGTATTGCAAGTCCGGGGAGACGCTTAGCGATGGGCCGGGTTGCACGTCCAGGATGGCGCTGGTGACGTCTTCGCCGCCGCCTGCCGGCAAGGCCTGCGCCAGCAGTGTGTAGGATTGCGACGCGGCATCGGCGGGTACGGCCACGGTCAGCGGCAGATCCACTGTTTCCCCGCTGGCCAGGGTAACGCTGTCCGCCAGGGTGATCCAGGCGGCGGGCAGGCCCAAGATGGCCAGGTTGATGGTCTGCGTGGTGGAGAAGGCGTTGCTGACGGTGACGGTGTACGCTGTGGTGGTCGCGGGGGTGACGCCGCGGGTGTCGGGAGTGATGGCGATGATGTGCGGTGCGGAGACGTACAACGGGGGGATGGTGACGACGGTGGTGTTGTTGTTGCGCGTGAATTCGATGATGGAGCCGGTGGAGATTGGACGTGCTTCGCCTGGCTGCAATGCCGGCATCAACGTCTGCGTCAACTGGCTGATCTTTTGCGCCTCACGATCTTGCTGCGCATACAACCAATGCACCTGGTCCGCCGTCGCGCTCACCGGTACAGGCGTAATCGTCCCCGTGATCAGGTCCGCGCCTGTCAGCGGCAGATTGTGGCGAATATCCACAAAGAAAGCGTTCCCCTGCGTCGGCGTGGGCGCCTGGCTGCGGAACGTGTTGTACAGCAGCCAGTTGGGGGTCGGGTTACTGACCACTTGCAGCGCATCGTCTACACTGACCACATCATACGCATGTTCGTGCCAGATGCGGCGGGTGTTTGCCCAGGTATCGCTGGCGGACTCGTACACGCGAATACCCGTGTAGTTGCCGCCACAGGTGATGACGATGCCGCAGAAGAAGTTGTTGGTCGCAGCCACGATTTCCGCATGTCCATCTCCATCAACGTCGGCCGTCACCGGCAGTTCATATCCCGTGATGGAGGCGTGCGGCGTTTGAAACAGCACATTTCCGGTTGGCCCGTCGTAGATACGCAGATAACGTTCGTCCGCGTAGACCACTTCGGAGCGGCCATCTCCCTGGAAGTCGAAGACGGAGGAGCCGGTGAAGCCGGAAGAGTAGTCTTGCGTCACGCTGAGCCAAAGAATGGTTCCGTCTGTGTCGATAACGGCGTAGTTGCTGTGGCCGGCAATACCGATTTCCGGCAGGCCGTCTCCGTCAAAGTCGGCCACGGTGGGGGGGCCGCCATTGCCGCCGGCTGCCGCGCCGCTGCTCTTGGGGATCACCACCGGTCCCCAGATGATGTTCATCTGGTGGTCAAGCAGGTACACCTGGCTGTTGTTGCCGCCGTTGAACGGAGGCGAGTAGTCCGGGTCGGCGTAGACGAGGACGAACTCTGGCTCTGGATCGGCGTCGAAGTTGCCGACGCCGTTGGTGACGCCATAGGTGGGCAGCGCCGCGTTCTGGGCCATGACGCCGCCGCTGCCATAGTAGATGGTATTAGCGACGACGACTTCGGGGGCGCCGTCCAGGTCGGCGTCGGCGATGATGCCCGTCATTAGCGGTTCAGAGCCGCCGCCGGGTCCGCCGCCGCCGCCGAGATCCGTGACGGTGCTGAGAGTATTGTTGAGGGCGTAGCGTCCGACGACGATTTCAGGGAGACCATCGTTGTTCAGGTCGGCGACGGCGGGCGTACTGCCAAACTGCGGATTGGCGAAGGCGGTACTGGTGTATTTGAGACCCCCGGTGTTGTCGAAAGCGTAGTAGCCGCCGGCATCTCGTTCGGCGAGAATTTCAGGGAAGCCGTCATTTTCCAGGTCTACAATGAGAACGCTGGAGAGGGGATTGACGCGGTAGGCGGTGATGCTGAAGATTTCGCTGCCATCGTCGCCACTGATGACGCGCAGGATGCCGTCCGCGCCGTATTGGTCGTTGCGGTAGGTGGTGAAGATGACGTCTGGGGTTCCGTCGAGGTTGATGTCGGCTACTGCCGGCATATTGATCACCTGATTATACGTCCCCTGCACTGAGAAACTGGACCGCGCCCACTTCAGCGTCGGCGTAAACGGAACCGTGCCCGTAAGGACGTCCGTACGTGTGGTCGTGATCATCGTGGTCACGTCTATCCCCGGCAATCCCGGCGCCACCAGCACAGGCTGATGGTCATACGCGACCTGCAAATCCTGGCCGATTGCCAGGTAGTTCGCGCCCACGGCGTTGGGGATAACCGTGCCATCCGTATCCAGCAGGCGCACGGTGGCCGTGTACACACCTTGCTCCAGACCCGTGATGTCAAGCTGCCCCAGGAAGAACGGGCCTTCGTTGTTGACAGCCACGTTGAACGGCGCAGACAACGTCTTGCGCACCGCGCCTCCCGCGTCCGTCAACTGCACGCCGGCTGTCGTGGCGGCGCGCAGCCCGGCGGGATTCGCCAGGCGGATGCTCACGTCCGTCGTCCCCGTGCCCACGTTGAGGAAGTTGGGGTCCAGGGTCACGTCGGTGATGCGCAGTAGCTCGGAGACGACACGCACGGTTACGGTGCGGGAAACGACCAGGCCGGGCGCTTCTTGCAGGGCGAGAATCACGTCAAACGTGTCCGTTCCCAGGACGCCGGGCGTGACCGGCAAGCCCACCTGCTGCGCGACGCCGGGGAGCAGGCTCACCTGCGTGGGCGTGATCACGCTCCAGCCCGCGGGGACGTCCTGAAGGCTGAATGTGGCCGTGGCGGGCGCGTCGCCATAGTTGATGACCGTGAGCGTAGGCGTGACGGTCCGTCCGGGCAATGTGGCCAGGACGGTGGGGAAGACGGACATAGCCGGATTGTAGGCGGCAAGCAGGGATAGCACGGGGTGCAGGTCCTGGCAGAGGATGTTGCCGAGGGCGGTGCGGTCGCCGGCCAAATCGCCGGGGTCGGTGTGACCGCTCATCTGGCCGGCGATGGTGGTGAGCTGCCCGGTGACGGTTAGTCCGGCATAGCTGCCTAGCTGTACCGCGACCTCTTGGATGGCCGCCACGGTGTTGTTTCGCTGCCCCAGGTTGCCCAGGTCCGTCCACAATTCAAGCTGCGTCAGCAGATTGTCCAGGGCGGCCACGAGTCCGGGATCGGTTGCCGGGGCTAACTGGACGGCCTCGTAGGCGCAGACGGTCTCCGGGCCGCGAATGGCAACCTGCACGGAGGTGGATTGGGTGTAGGCGGTGGCCGGCGCGGGGCTGTCAATACGGATGGTGTGGTTTTCGCCGACGGCTGCGCCCGTGGGGACGAAGGTGACGACTTGATCGAAGGTGGCGGCGGCGGGCAGCGGGCCGGTGGCGTGGGTGTAGCTGCCGCTCCAGGTGGTGACGGGCAGGGTGACGGTGATGGGGAAGTCGCCCGTGGCGTTGCCGACGTTTTCAACGGCCAGGTTGAAGGTGGCGGTGATGTTGGGGGAGGCGTAGATGAGGGCGGGGTCGGCGGTGAGGTAGTTGAAGGGAATTGCCGGCACGACGAACAGTTCGCCGCGGGTTTCCGTCAGAGCGGGATTGTCAACCGCCGTGGCCGTCACGTCAAACGGATAAGCTGTGCCTGGGCCGGGCAGGGGGAGTGTGGGCGAAATGTAAATGCCCACCGTCCCTACACCGCCGGCGGGCAGGGTGATTGTGGCGTCTGTCTGTCCCGCCGCGCCGCCGACGATCAGCCAGTCGGGTAAGATGCCGGTTAGGGCGACGTTGAAGGTGTGGGAGACCGTGGAGGTGTTGGTGATCACTGCCGCGAAGGTGGCATCGGGAAGTTGCAGTTGGCCTGTGTTGGTGTCGCCCGGAGCCGCATCGGGCGCGGCGGGGCCAATGGGCACGGTAAAGCGACCATCGGGCGTCAGGTCAAAGAGCATTCCCTGGTGCGGGGTGATGTTGACGGTGTGGTTGAGCGTGGCAACCAGTTCCGGGCGTGAATAGGACTGGGCCGTGACCACGAATGTGTAGCTGCCTACCTGGGCCACTTCGGGGCCAGGCTGCACCGTTACCAGACCGCTGCTGTCTACGTTTACTTGCCAGCCGATGGGGCCGGCAACTTCCAGGTAGTAGGTGTCGCTGATGTTGGAGAGGACGTCTACCTGGAATTGGGCGCTCTGGAAGGGGATGATGGTGTTGGTGGCCGGGGTTTGGTCGAGTTGGATCACCTGGGCCACCGTGCCCGTCAGTTGCAGGCGGTCGGTTGTGGTGGTTTGTTCGGTGACGGTGAGCGTGCCGCTGAAGCCGGCCACGCCGAGGCCGGCGGTGACGTCCAGGGCGTGCGCGCCCAGGGTGGCGCTGCCCACGCCGGGGGCGAGGTGAACGCTGGCCTGGTCGAGGTTTGTTTGCCATTCGTTGCTGAAGGCGGGCAGCAGGTTCGCGCCGCCGCCCCAGACCTGCACGGGGCTGTTGAATTCGATGAGGTAGTTGCCGTAGCCGTAGAAAACGCCGTCGATGGAGAGGATGGCGGGGGCGAAGTTGGCGGGGTCAAAAGCGGTGGCGGTGATGTTGAGGATATACCCGGACCAGTTTATGGCTGTTCCTAATCCAGAGAGCGCGGGGGCGTAGTTGCCGGCATTTCCCCAGCCATCCACGCTGAAATCCAGGCCCGCGCCGGAAAAAGCGATGTGGTCCCGCTGCCCACCCAGCGACCAGGCATTCACCTGCCCGCTGCCAACCAACGTGCCGTCGGCCAAACGCACCGTGGCCGCCGCCGCCGAAAGCACATCATAATCAACGCCCGTTTCCGCCGCGCCCGCCCAGGTGGACGTCATATAACCGGCGAAGGAGGCGAAATCCGCCGATACATCGGCGCTGAAGGCGTCGTTGACAAAGGCCGGCGTGCCCTGGTAGATAGCCGCGTCCGTATCCGCAAACGCGGGTTCGCCCTGAGCGCCGCCCATCTGGATGTCCGGCACAGGTATAACGATGGGTGTGGGCGTGGGGGTGGTTGTGATTTGTAGGGCGGGTTTGCCCAGCACCGATTTGCGCATCCATTCCAGCACGTCGGTGGTTACGGTGGCCGCAAATTGGGGAATGGGGGTGGCGGCAAAGCCCAGCGCCGGTGTTGCGGCGGCGGCAATGAGCGGCCACGGGTTATTGTCAGGCGTGAAAGCGCCCGCCCCAACGGGGTTGAGCGGGATGGTGATGTATTGTCCGGCGTAGATTTCGTTCGGATTGCAGATAGAGTAGTTGCCGGTTGCGCCGCTGCAGGGGTTCGCCAATTGAATTGCGCCCACCGATGTGGACAATCCTTGAGCAGCAAAGTTGTTGTTGTACTGCTGCGCGATGCCAGACAGCGTTTCGCCTGCCGCCACGACGTGCGCGACGGTTGTCGGCGTGGGTGATGGTGAAGGGGAAGGAGAGGGGCTGGGGGAGGGGGTGGGGGAAGGGGTAGGCGGCGTCGGCGACGGCGTGGGTGAAGGGCTGGGGGAGGGCGTTGGCGAGGGGGGCGGTGTTGGTGTAGGCGGTGGGTCGCCCGGCAGCATCTGTTCCAGGCAGGTGACAATGGCATCGCCGATGCCCGCCCCCCCTTGTAGTTCCGTGGCTACGCAGCCGCCCATGGTGTTGCCCCATAACCCTCCCAGGTAGATGGCCAGCAAGACGGCCGCGCCGGCGGCGGCCATCAACAAGGCCGCGGTGACGCCGAGGAAAAGGAAGAGGGCCAGCCCCAGGAGTATGGCATAGAGGCCCATCAGGAAGAAGGGGCTGAGTTCAATAGCGCCCCAAAGCCCCAGGATAATGTCCAGGATGGTGCCGAAACCGCCACCCCACATGGTTTCCACAAATTCGGAGACAAAGGCGAGGATGAAGGTGAGTAGGAACACGCCGAAGACGGTCGCGGCGAAACCGAGGTTGGTCACGTAGTCGAAGAAGGCGCCGTGTTGTCCCCCTTCGAGGACGCCAATGGTGTATCCTGTTTCCGGGTTGACGCGCCACCAGCCGATGGTGTCTACGCCGTTAATGGGGACCATTTGTGCCGGCACAACCACCGTATTCCCGTTCTGCACGTCATTGGTAATACGCGCCTTTGCCTCGTCTGAGATTTGCAGAGCCGCCAGGTCCGCCAGATTGTCGGCGGAGATCGAAACGACCTCAATCCCCTGCTCTGCGGCAGCCGTGAAGATGGTGAGGGTACTGACAGCGCCCGTGAGGCCAAAAGCGCGTTCATTGACGACCATTTCCGCATTTGTCTGCGAAATGCCCAACACCAGGCGGAACGCCGGTTCCGCTTCGACGCTCTGGCCGGGTGCGGCAACCGTGCGGTAGTCGGCGCTGAGCAGGTCCAACGCATTGGACGCGGAGATCATGTCCGGTTGGCTGGTATCAAATGTGTTGACAGCCACCAGCAAACGGGGACGGGCCGCGTAAGAACGCACGAGGAACGATTCGTCGTAATCGGCGATCTGGTCATCCGTAGCTGCGTAAACCGCCAGTTTTAACTCATTGTACTCGCGCAGTGTCTGCCGCATCGCCGTGCGCAGGGGAATCAATGCTTCCAGGTCCGCGTCGGATAGTTCCGTCTGATCCAAAAGTGGCGCTGCTTCCTGGCGCAGGTTTTCCATTAGCACGCTGCTGTCCAGGAACGCGCCGCCCAGGTTTTGGACGTGGATGGGGTCAGTGCGGCTGGTTCCCACCCAAACGGTGACGGAATCGAATTCCGTCACTTTGGCGGGCGAGTCGCCGGACATCTGCACGGGCAGGATACCGCCACCCTGCCGCACGTCGAAGCCCACACTATCAAAAATGGTGCGCTGGAACGATTCCACAGC